>JAFLRV010000021.1 GCA_022511245.1 Coprobacter sp. | reverse complement strand
GTTATTTTGCAACATCTGGTTGTAAGAAGAATTTGAGGTAGTTGTCTGTTTCTGTGTTCCGCAAGAGGTGAACAACATAGCGGTAACGGCTAACGATAAAAATACTTTTTTCATAATCTTTTGTTTTTTTGTGGGTTAATAATTCTGTTATTGGTAAGTGTTATTTTTAATAGGTTTGGAATCGAACACTTTCTCCATAAATATATGTACTGCCAACTTTTACATAAGCTCTCACATAATATGTTTTGTAATTACTCAAATCGGTTACTGTTGTCGAGAATTTTCCTGTTCCGCTCCCGGTCAATGCTACGTTGGTTCCACTGCCTACTGTCGGGTTGATAGTAGTCCCATAAACGAATCCGCGACCACTATAAGCCGGCGATCCGACTGATAGTACTGTAGCATTGAATGTTGCACTCCATCCGAAAGAAAATCCTCCGCCCATGTCATTTTCTTTGAGAGATGTTACGGCATCGGTACGAACAGAAGGAAGGGCTGCCGTTGTAAATGATATGGTATTGCCATAGATATACTGATTGTCTTGTAAAGCAAAGGCTCGTACATAATAAGTTGTCCCTTCACTTAAATTGGAAATGGTTTTATTGAAATTGCCGGCATAAGAGGCATATTCATTGACTTTATCGTTGGCGATAGTCGGCATCGAATTACTGCTGCTGTAACAGAATCCACGCTGTGTATATGCCGGACTGCCGACATCGGTTATGGTGCCGTTCAGTTGTGCTGATGTGGCTGAAATATTTGTTGCGGCCGATGTGTTTACAGCGGTAGTTCTGAACTCTGTTGTGAATGAAACGGTATTGCCGTAAACGGCAACTCCGTCCTGAATGGCATAGGCACACACATAATATGTAGTCGGATATGCCAGTCCGGTAACTTGCAAGGAATAGTTTCCGGTCCCGCTGCCGTTGACCTTCATCCGATTGGTTGCTATTGTCGGATTTCCGTTTTGGGAATAGCAGAATCCCCGCTCGGTATATGCCGGCAATCCGGCATCGGATATGGATGCATTGAATGTTGCGGTTGAGAATCCAATCTGTGTAACGGCAGAGGTTGTAATGACTGTACTATGCTGGCTGGTAGAAAAAGACACGGTATTGCCATAGAAAACTTCCCCTTTTTGTATGAGATACGCCCTGACGTAGTAAGTAACCGGATATTCGAGGTCGGTTATGTTCAGCGAGAAATTGCCTGTACCCGAACCGCTTACTGTTTTTCGGTTGTTGGAAATCGTCGGGGTTCCGTTTTTGGAATAACAGAATCCCCGCTCGGTATATGCTGGGGAACCTGCATTCAAAATTTGAGCGTTGAATGTCGCTGTTGTTGCTCCGATTTGTGTAACGGCAGAGGTTGAAATATCAGGGTTTTCTCCCATTGTTGTAACTGATATCGTGTTGCCATATATTACAGTGTTATTCTGTACGATGTAGGCTCGTGCATAATAGGTCTGCATGGGCAATAGATCGCTGACATTGTAACGGTATTCTTTATTTGAGGTAATCGAGGACAATAGTTTGCTGATGCAGTTCGATACGGTAGGTGTAGATTGGGTATCATACACGAACCCCCGCTCGGTATATTCCGGTGAGCCGGGGTTAATTATTTCTCCTACGAATGTAACGGATGTACTGGTGAGATTTTCCCAACCGACAGTTTTTACCGAAGCTCCGGCATTGTTGACGGCCGTTACCTTTATTTCTACATTCCCGTTTCCGCTGGTTGAACGCACAACGATATTGGCTTCATTTACTCCTGCCGGCAGTATGCTTCGGTCGATATTGATTACAATCGTTGCCGTTTTCCCGTAACCGAGTATATCTGTTTCGGGGTCTGCCGACATCCATTCGCATCCGCCGGTTTCCACTTTATAGGCTAAGTCAGTGTATCCGGTGTTGACGATGGTAAACGACATCGTCGTTAAGTTCTCTCCGAAATCCAATGCTGTTTTATCGGCAGTCAGTGAAGCGGGTATGCGCTCAATCAACAAGTGTGCCGAAGTGGGGTCTCCGGGACGGACGGTCACGGTGCGGTTGCCTGTTTTGTATCCCTCTTTGCTGAGGGTGAGAGTGTATTCTCCCTGTTCGAGATTGAGGAACGAGAAAGAGCCGTCGGTACCGGTTACGGTAGATTTTCCGCCGGGAGTAATGGTTACGTTGACAGTGGGCACGGGTTCGCCGGTGGTCTGGTCCGATACGCTGCCGGCGATGCTGCCTATCTTATCTTCTTCGATATCTTTGGAACAGCCGCCTAAAAGAATAGTGACCATCGTTATGGCGCATAAGAGATGAATTCGTTTCATATTTTTATTTATTGTATTTAATTTACCGTTTGTCAATCTGGCCGATGGGGTTAATTGCCGGGAATGGGTACGAGTTGAATGTCGACTTGTGTACTTTCTCCACTGATTGCTTCGATGTTTTTCCGGTTGGCCATGTAGCCGGCTTTCTGAACCGTGACAGTGTATTGCTGTGCTTCGAGTTCTTCGAACCGGTATTCCCCTTGCGCATTGGTGTATAGGGTGATGCCTGAAGGCGAGAGCACTACGGAGGCTTTTTCGATGGGAGCGCCGGTCTGGTAATCGGTTACGGTGCCGTGAATGGTGCAGAAAATCTCGTAATCATCTCCGGAACAACCGGAAAAAGAGAACAGCAGAGCAGCCAGTGCCATACTTTTTATGGCTTTTGCAACGACGGAAAATCTGTTTTCCGAAATGAAACTGTACTTCATAAAATATCTGTTAATGTTTGTTTTTTGATTAACTCTTGTATAGAGTTAGTCTGATGTTTTAATGCATTAATATTCAATTTATTAAATTTTTCCGGCCTATATAAAAAGAGGAAAACAGAATGGATTTTCAGAAATTTTCATGAAATATATATATATAAATTACGGAATATTAAAAAAAAGAAATACCTTTGCAACGGTCAGACTAACTCTATACAAGAGTTAGTCTGTTTTTTTTGCGGGTTCTTACAAATCCTTTAAAATCTGGCGATTGGCTTTATCTATTGTATTCGACTGAATATCATTGAGATAGATACGGGTCGTCTTTTCGCTGTCGTGTCCCATGCCTTCGCTGATGACACTTATCGGGATGTTTTTCGACCGGGCGATGCTGGCCCAGCTGTGACGGCTGACATACATGCTCAACGGAATGGAAATGCCAGCAAGGGCTGCCACCTGTTTCAGCTTACGGTTGACGAATAAGATGCGGTTGAGATATTGCTGCCGTTCGGGCCGGTCCTGCCGAACGATGACAGGCAGCAGGTAGGGAGTGGGGTTTTCTCCATATTTTTCAAGAATATCCTGCATGGGTTTTTCCCACTTGATGACCAGATGTTGTCCGGTTTTTTTTCGGATATAGGAGATGTAGCCGTTCGCCAAATCTTTTTTGCGCAGGTAGGCGATGTCGATGAACGACATGCCACGCATGTAAAAAGAGAAAAGGAAGATGTCCCTGGCGTAGTCGAGGCTGGGACGGTCGGTTAGATTCAGTGTTTTGATGCGTTTTATTTCGTTCATCGTAATGGCTCTTTTGGCTGTTTTGTCCACTCCGGTATAGACCCGTTTGAACGGGTCTATACCGGGAGCTGCCAGTCCCTGTTCGACTGCACGGTTGTAGAGGCTGCGCAGGACACGCATATAAAAAGAGGTGCTGTTGCGGCTCAGTCCATTGCTTTTCATGTAGCTTTCGTATTGTTCGATGACATGGGCATCGAGCCGGTCGAATGAAATATCGACCTGCCGCCGGTATTTCCGGAAGCTGTTCAGCGTCTGACGATAGATTTCACCGGTGCGTATTTTCCCCAATTGTTCGAGCTGTCCGGCCTGTCGGCCGATGTATTCGAAAACCGAGATGTTAACGGAAGGGCTGTCGAGATTTGTTTTTACAAGTGTCATACTTTTGGAGTTTATGGATTGATGAATAGTGACCGGTCCGCACGAAGGGCCGGTATTGTTCGGATGAGACCATACAGCGGGCGGGTTTCCGGCAGAGTGCGGGAAAAGGTGGGTGGCCGACGGATGCAGATAATCAGAACGGATATCCGATTGCCAAATGAAATGCTAAACTGTTTTTAAAACTCGACAGGTTGTAATAGCCCGGTTTGTCGGGATTGGAGTAGGGGGTATGGAGCCCGATACCGAGATCGGCCCGTACGACGATGTAGCTGATGTCATACCGCAGTCCGAGTCCGGTACCCAAAGCGATTTCTTTCCCGAAAGTGCGCCACTCCAGCTGTCCGCCGGGACGTTGCGGGTCGTTTCTGAGCAGCCAGATGTTGCCGGCATCCATGAATACCGCTCCGTGCAGGTCGCCGATAATCTTGAACCGCAGTTCGACGTTGGCTTCGAGCTTGAAGTCGCCGGTCTGGTCGAAATAGCCGTTGACTTTGTCGGGAGAGGGCCGGTAGCTTCCCGGTCCGAGCGACCGGATGGTAAAGGCCCGTATGCTGTTGGCTCCGCCGATGTAGAACTGTTCGGTATAGGGCATTACTTTGGAGTTGCCGTAGGGGTATCCGGCTCCCGTCATGAACCGGGTGGCCAGCCAGCCGTCGTTCCACAGGCGCCGGTAGTATTTCAGTTCGGTCGTCCCTTTGACAAACTGGGAAAACTGGATGCCGAAAAGTTCTTTTGTCCCTTTCTTCCCGGCCAAATCCATAATGCCGGCCAGTATGTTGCCGGCTGAAGTGGCCGAAGTCTGCCAGAAAATGCGGTTTTTGTCGCCGCTGCCCACATTCCGGTCCAGGGTGTAGGTATAGCTGGAGGTGGGGATAAACTGGTTCTGGAAACTCAAGGCAATCGCCTGATTTTCTTCGAGGGTCCGGTCGAACGCTTCGGTCGTATTGAGCAGTTTGTTGTAGACCAGTTTTATCGGGGTGAGCGAATGGTAGCTCGATGCTGTTGTCTGGAAATCGTATTTGGCCGACACGTTGAACGATACCATGCGGAAGTAGTGGGGCCGGTTAATCAGGTCGGCTCCCAGCTGAAACTGGGTTTTGGCGCCATACCGGCGCGAAACGGGGATGAAGCGGGGGACCAGCAGACGGGGGAAGGTCAGTGCGCCGTTGGCGCCGAGTTCGTATGAGTTGAGCAGCGACGCTTTGGTTCCCTGCCGGTCTTTTCCTGTCTGCCATTCGTAGGAGCCGTTGAGTTTGACCGAGAGCACTTCACCGGCACCGAACAGGTTTTTCTTGCTTACCCCGAAAATGATGCCCGGCCCGACGAATCCGCTCGATTTGCCCGATACGTCGACTTCGAATTCCGATTCGAGCGGAATGTCGAAAGCGGCGTTGATACTGACATCGAGTGCATCGGGAGCCGTCAGGGTGTCGGCCGGCGTGACATCGATATCGACATAGCGGAAGATATTCAGTTGTCCCAGCCTGTTCTGTGTCTGGTTCTGTTTCTCGACCGAATAGATTTCGCCGGGCCGCAGGGTGATGTTGCGGGGCAGTATCCGTTTACGCAGTCGCATCGGGCGCTGGTAAGTCACATTGATATTCCGGTAGTGGAGCGAGTCTATTTCGCCGGTTCCTTTGGCGCTGGCCAGAAAGACATCGACACGTCCGGTTTTGTAGGCTTTCAGTGCTTCAGGGGGCGTTCCCTTTCCGATGGTCAGTTTCAGGTCTACCCGATACGGCTGTTGCAGGGTGTCGGCCAGATATTCGATGTATTCGGGCCGGAAATAAAAAAAGCCGTTATTGCGGGCGAGTGTGGCGATGCGGTTTCGTTCGGCAGAAAGGGTGTCGATGTTGTATTGGTCTCCTGCGTGAAGCAGTGTATTCACCCGGCTGCTGTCGATGAGCCGGGTAAGGGGTGTTACGGGGTCGGGGAACGAAATGCTGTCGTAAAACGAGGGCGGGGGAACGGCTACCCGATAAAGGATGCGGGCCTTTTTACCGTTCTTTTTGTCGTAGAGGAGTTCGTATTGCGTCCGGGCGCCGAAATAGCCGTAGTTGCTTAGAATATCATCGACCACCTGTACCCGGAGTTCGGGATTTACATCGGAGATGAGTATCGGTTCTTTGGCGAATTTGTCGTAAAACCAGCGTTTGAATCCTTTCTCTTTGCGGGGCGGATCCATGTGGTTGTACACCCATAGTCCGAAGGGGAACGGCGAGCGGATGTAAGGGCCGAACAGGGCGTTGTTGGGTTTTACCGACAGCGGGGATTTGACGGCCGATTTGACATCGGAGGGTACCGGCATACCGTCGGCTCCCTCGATTTCTATTTTCTTTACACCGGTATAGAGTACTTCCCCTTCGGCCAGCCGGTTGGTGGTGGAACAGCCGGATGACAGCAGCGTCAGCAGCAGGAGGAATATACAGGTGTTGCGGTGTTTCATTTTTTCTCTTTTTTCTCTTTTTTGTTTTGGAACGTACTCAGGTGGAACAGTTCCTTGAGTTTAAACAGTTTTTTACGGACGACGAACCCGACGCCGGTTTGGGTGACTTCTCCTTCGAGAATGCTTTCAAAACCGGTATGGTGGAACAGTTTCAACAGCATGTTGTCTCTTTTGTCGAGCATATATTCGAGTGAAATATCGTCGATGAGGTTCTCTTTCAGGTTCTGGTTGGCGTTTTCGTCGGGACTGAAACTGCCGCCGATAACAATCTTGAACCGGTCGTTGAACAGGCTTTTGGAGACTTTGTAGGAGTAGTCGGTATGGGTGCCGGAACTGCTCGATATATCGTTGTAGCTGTCGATGCCGAAACTGATGTCGATATTTTTAAGGTTGCTTTGCGCCCATTGGTTCAGCTCTTTGGCGATAAACGAGTTCAGAGAGTTTTCGGCCGATATTTTCGCCGAAGAGGAGCCGGGTCCCGAATAGCTGTTGTATATGAGCAGGTTCATGGCCTGCGAGGCTCTCTGTTCGGCCGTCATGGAGGTGAGTTCGTTTTGTATGGTGAGGTCTTCGGGTGCCGACACATCGAATGTAATCGACAGGTTTTCCAGTGTGTTTTTGATGTTGATAATTACGTTGAAGGTCACCGGCCGGCTCGATTTGTCGTCGTCGGTAACATTGATGCGCATCGGATTGACCGCCGTGATGTTGAGGTTGGGGTCGGCAATATCTCCGTTCCAGGAGACATAGCTGCCCGACTGGATATTGAAATTTATTTCCGAGATAACCGGCGGCGAATAGCGCACGGTGCCGCCGGTGAGTTCGTACCGTCCGGAGAAACGGCTGTCGCCCAGCACGTTCATTGCATAGGTGAGGTTGCCGCCTCCTTGCAGATTGATGCGGTTTTTCCCGTCGGCCGACAGGTTGACGGCCAGTTTTACGGCGTTGCCGACATTGACGTTGACCAGCATGTCGATACCTCCGATGCGGGCGATTTTTATCTCTTCATCCTCTTCGACTTCGGTCGTGTCGCTGAAGGAGACGAAGGTCACCATGTTTTGTCTTTCCTGTTTGATATCGAGGGGCGAGTCCTGCATGACATAGGTGGCGTCGGTGCCGTTGAGCAACCCCACGTTGCCCCGCAGGACAAGGTTATCTACCACTCCTTTGACGGTCAGGTCCATATCGGCAAAGGCTTTTCCGTAAATGTCTGTCTTTTTGTTGCGGGCTACGTTAATCAACTGAAATTCTTTGGCGGTGAGCGCCAGGTCGGTCAGTATGCGGGAGAAGTCGCTGCAATCTACGTTCCCGTTAATGTACAGCGGTTTCTGGTTGGGTCCGGTCAATGCATATTTCCGGAACAGGATGAGGTTGTCGGTAATGTCGATGCGGTCGGGGGAGAAACCGAACGAGGTGCCTATCATGGGGACACTGGCGGTGGCTGATGCCAGTTGCAGATAACCGTTCAGGCGGGGAGCGTCGATGTCGCCGGTTATTTTCATATTCCCGTGAAGAGTGCCTTGCAGCCGGGTGGTTCCTGACAGGAACGGGTTCGCTGTTTCGAGGGGGAAACCGGGTATGTCGACCGTAATGTCGGCCGGACTGTCGGTGCGGGTATCATAACTCCCCGACAAGGTGAGGACTTTGATGTTGTTGACCATCATGTTGGCATAGGCTTGTTGCCGGTCCAGTGAGTCGAGCCGGTAGTTGATGCCGAATCCGATATCGCCTACACGCTGTTTGTCGTAGGTGAGTCCGTCCACATCCAGAATGCCTTTTACATCTACCTGATTCTGCGGCAGGTAGAGATTCAGATTGGTGGACAGGATGCCGCCCAGCGGCGGGGCGAAAGGCGATATGCTCAATATGGAGGCGATATCCAGTCCCTTGACGGACACATTCAGTGTGCCGGGCTTGAAATGCGAGACATGTGCGGGCCCGAGTACGATGCTTTTGCCGGGAGCGTTAAGCCGCATATCGGCATAAAGCTGTTTGTCGAAAAAGAAATCGACGAAATTGCTGTCGTTGACACTCCATGTTTCGAATCCGAGTATCGGGTCGGGAAGCAAGGTGATGTGAATCAGGCTGTCTTGCAGCAAGGCTTCGTATCCGAAGTCGAACCCTTGCTCTCCGGCCCGGTTCTCCTGCCGGCATTTCATCAGCAGGTGGTTGGTTTCGACGTAGCCGGAAAACCGCACCTGAGCGGCCGGGTCGAGGTTGCCGGGTGCGTTGCCGACATGCAGCCGGTATACGATTTTGGTGCTGTCCCGGCCTTGTCGGGCATACATCCGAATCGTGTCGAGCCGCACGCCGCCTGTGACCAGCTGGTCGATATCGGCCCGGACATGGAACGGATGCTCTTCTGACGACCCGATTTCAACGCCTAATTGCTTGAAGCCTATTCCGGAGGGTTCGAGCAGCGATTTTAAGAACCCGTTTTTAGAGGCTTGTGCCGAAAAGGTGAACGGCGGGAACTGCTGTTCCAGTGCCGCCAAATCGAAACGCCACTCATGAAGTTGTTTGTCGAGCAGCTGCCGGGTGTTTTCTATTCCGGCGGTAAAGGCGTCTATTCCGACCAGCGCATCGAAGTGTACCGACATGTTGTCGGCGGTAAACTGCGTGTGAATGTGGTGGTCATCGGTATGTGCTTCGAGGGAGACAGCCTGCAGTTTGTCTGTTTTGTCGCCCGATTGCATGACAAAATCGGTCAGACCGATGCGGGCAGAATGGTTTTCCTGCAAATCGGAGGCGCCTTCGGCCTCGATGTTCATGGCCAGAGAGAGGGGTGACGAGGTGAAATTCATTTGTTGCAGGTCCAGCCGGTCGATTCGGCCGGAGAGGCTGGCCTGAATCTGTTCGGGCTGCAAAGTCCCGTCTATTTTCAATGCCATCTCTGTCGGGGCGGAATTGCCTGTCAGGGTGCCGTTTAACATTCCGTCTTGCAGTTGGGCCGAGAGGGTTATATTTTGGTAGTTGCAGCCGTTGTACCGGGCCTGTGCCACATACAGCGTAGCGTCGGCATCGGTTTTTCCGGAAAGAAAATCGAATCCTTTTCCCTGTGCCTGCGCCTGTAACGAGAAGCGGCCCAGCGAGTCTTGGGGCAGAAAATCCTGTACCGGGAAAGAGTCGAGCCGCAGGGCCATGTCGTATGTTTCTTTTTGAGGGTTGATGTTCCCGGAAAGGTTGAGCCGTCCCCGATTGACGAGCAGATGCGCATCGGGAAGCCAGGTGTAGCCATTGACCTCTGCCCGGCCGAAGAAACGCATGTCATGGGGTATTTCTATTCGTTTTTGCAGAGCGGTATCGGGGATAAACGAGCGGACGAAATCGAGGTTGGCGAGACGGCTTTTCCATCGGAAATCACCGTTCATTCGGGCAGGTCGGGCGGCCTGTCTGATGTTTCCGGTGCCGGTGAACTCGACCCGGTCGGGCAGGGAGATGTCCAGTTTCCGGATGTCGATATTTTCCGATATCCCTTGCAGCCGGATGTCGGCGGAGAGTTTTTCGGCGGGCAGCAGGTTCAACTCTTGTTGCATTTGCGGGTCAAAGGCGTAGAGGTCGGCCAGTCCGATGCGGGCGTTCATGTGCAGCAGGAACGGGATGCCGTCGGCCAGCACAGGTGAGAGACCGGCTTCGGCCTGTATGTCGGATGCTGTCGTCCGGAGCCGGAATTTTTCTAAAGAGAGCCGGGTCGAATCCATGAGGAACAGGCCGTTTCCCTGTACGACCGCCAGCCCTGACCGTTCGGTGAACGAAAGCTGCTGCAGCCGGGCCTTTATTTCGCTGCCCCGATTGAAAAGGGAGTCGATGGCAATATTGATGTTTCGGGCCGAAATGTAGTCGGGGTCGAATCCCGGACGGGGCTGGTGGAGAAGTTGTCCGTATTCGGCCCGGTTGTCGGTGAGTTTAATTTGGTTTACCTGTACGGTCCACAGGGGGGAGGGTTCGGAAAGAGTGTCGGCCGGTGTGGCGGGGGCGTCATCTTTTCCGGTAAAGTAGGCGTATTTGCCCTGTTCTATCTGTACGGAGTTTACATCGACCGTCTGCTTTCCCAAATCGACCACCCCCTGTTTGAGCGAGGCATTTCCGACTTCGGCGTACAGCCGGGTGCAGGGTCGGGTCATTTGCAGGGTGAAAACGGATTCTTTCAGGGTCAGTTTGCGCACGTCGAACACCCATTGAAGCGGGTCCGATTTCGTGGTATCGGGCGGACTGTCTCCCAATGCGAGGTCGACCCGGCCTCCTCTCAGCATAATACGGGGAACGGTCACCCGGCGGGTCGTCAGGTCTGCCGGATTGACAGACAGCACCAGCCGCTGTACATCGCCCGAAATGTGGAATTGCGAGGTGGTGTCGGCGTAGTCGAACCGGGTGTTGCGAAAGGAGAATTGTTCGATTTTGATGCGTTTTCTTAACAGCGGCATCAGTGCAATATCGAGTTTCAGTTCCTGAGCATCGAGCAGGGTATCGCCTTGTGCTGTAATTACCTGACTGCGGTCGATAACCAAATCGAACGGGAAAGAGAGGCGCAGCCGTTCTGCCGAGATGTGCATGCCGGTTTGCCGGGCCGCATATTCGATGGCCAGGTTTTTGAGCCGGGTCTGTAAGGCGGGTATGTAGAGCAGGGCAGGCAGTACGACAAGCAGTCCGAAGATGCAGACAAGAAATATAACGATATACTTACCTATTTTTTTCATACAGCCTTCAAATGCCTATTCCCTGCGAAATTACATAAACTTGCCGGATTTGGAAAAAGAGTTTACGATTTGTTGCGTATACAAGTAGTAAACATCCCGGTTTCCGTTTTGTTTATGGATGTTATTCGTTTGAAATGCTCCTTCCGATTCCGATCAGCCGGTCGTACCGTTCGCCCGGTATCCGGTGGTATACCTTGACCAGATATTCGTTTTTCGTTTCGTGGAAATTGCCTTCGATGAGGGCGGTTGTCCCCCGTTTCTCTCCGTGCGGGACGAACAGGTACTGGTAGTTGTAGGAGCCTTGTTTCAGATAGAGGTCTTTTTCGTACCGTTTGGTCTCGAAATTGTATTTCATTTTGTTTTGTTCGCTGAACTGTCCGTGCGTGAATTCCCCGTCGATGTATATGGCTCCGGGCAGGAGGGCATTGTCGTAGTCGAGAAAAAAGTGTACGACGAAATAATCGGCTTCGGTATCGCTGTCATCAGCGTCGCTCTGGCGGATGGTAAAGTGTCCGTACTGGGTCTGGTCGAAAAGGTAGTTGCCTTTGCTTCGGGTCTGGTCGGGGTAGAGGTCGACATGATAATAGGGGTCGAAATACTGAATCCTTTCGACATGGATGCCGGCATAACGGGTGCTGACCATTTCGAAACGGCGGTATTCGTTCCCTGCTTCGAAAATGAGACCGGGATTATGGGCATATACCAGTTCGTCCGACTTGGTATAGAGGGGCCGGTCGATTCGGACTTCGTTGTCGTTCCGGTTGTTTTGCGAGAGGTATATTTTCAGGTCGGTGTGCGGATTGCGGATGTCGTAGTTGGGATGCAAAACGGAAAATTCGAGTTGCTGGTGCTCCCGGTTGTAGTCGATGTCGGTGCGGGTAGTGACCGATACCGGTACGTTCACTCTGCGTTCAAATACGGAAAAACAGACCTGCAGCAGGGGATTTTCGGGCTGGTTCTCGGGAAACACAATCATGACATAGTTTCCCGACACTTTGAACCGTACGGATTCATTGGGCAGTTCTATCGTATAGTGGACGTAGTGCCGGAAGGTGTTGAACGACAATTCTCCTTCATCGACCGGATTGCGGTCGAAGCCGTCGAGGTATTCCATGACCGAGAGTGCCGACGGCGTCCAGTCGGCGTTGCAGTGAATGATTCGGTATTCGAGGTATTCGTTTTGTTCGGCGAACATGTCGAACGAGATAATCAGCCGGTCGTCGTTGTCCAGTTGTATGACAGGCGGAAAATAGGCTTTGTCGAATACCCGTGTGCGGATGGTTTGTATAGAGGGATGCAGTGCTTCGGTACGGTATACCGTAACTCCTTTGGCCGGAGAAATCCCGAACAGGGAAAGGAGGACAGATACCAGTATGCAGATGCGGATTTTCATGCGGCCGTTCGGTTTTTTCGGTTTCACCATACAAACTTAATAAAATATTTCAGAGCGTTTTTGCGATACGGGCAGTTTTTTCATTTTTTTTCGTCGTGCAGTATCCCGGTTTCGGCAAAAAAATGACCCGTTTCCGATTTTTATAAATCAATTTATTATCTTTACGGCTCGAAAAATTAATTAACAAGAAAGAAATTTGATTATGTTAAAAAATGTATTGGCTGTCATTGCGATAGCATCTGTGGCTCTGGGTTCGATGGCACAGGAGCCGGGCAAGAAAGGCGATTACCAGTTTACGGATGTGAAACTGCTGCAGACCACACCCGTTAAGAACCAAAACAGTTCAGGTACCTGCTGGAGTTTTTCCGGTATCGCTTTTCTGGAAAGCGAACTGTTGAGACAGGGCAAACCCGAAATGGACCTGTCGGAAATGTTTATTGTGCGTCAGGCTTATATTGAAAAGGCCGAACGGTATGTTCGCATGCACGGTGCCACCGGTTTCGGCGCCGGAGGAGCTTCGCTGGATGTTATCGACATGGTGAAAAAATACGGTATTGTGCCTGAAGAGGTGTATCGCGGACTGAACTACGGCACCGACATTCACCGTCACGGAGAACTGGATGCCGTGCTGGAAGCCTATGTCAAAGCGGTGGTTACCAACAAAAACCGGAAACTGACACCGGCATGGAAAGAGGGTTATATCGCCATACTGGACGCCTATCTGGGCAAGTTCCCCGAAACTTTTACTTATGAAGGCAAGGAGTATACGCCCAAGAGCTTTTTCGACTCGCTGGGGCTGAATATGGACGACTATGTGTCGTTTACCTCATTCACGCATCATCCTTTCGACACGCAGTTTGCTGTGGAAGTACCCGACAACTGGGCTTGCGGCCTTTCCTACAATGTGCCGCTGGATGATTTCTCCCGCATTCTGGAAAACTCGATTGACAAAGGGTATACCGTTTTCTGGGCTTCCGATGTGAGTGAGAGAGGTTTTGCCTACAATAAAGGATATGCCATAGTGCCCGATGATGAAGTAAAAGACATGAGCGACTCGGAAAAAGCCCGCTGGACAACCTTGACCGAAGAAGAGAAACAGGCCGAACTGAAAGCCCGCAAAGAGGAGAAAAAGGAAAAGACGATTACTCAGGAGAACCGTCAGGAGGCATTTGACAATTACGAAACTACCGATGATCACGGTATGCAAATCGTGGGAACGGCCACCGACCAGAACGGAACCCGGTTTTACAAAGTTAAAAACTCTTGGGGCACCGACAATGAATACGGCGGTTATTTCTACGCTTCGGAACCGTTTGTGCTGTACAAGACCATCAGTTATGTCGTCAACAAAAATGCTGTTCCCAAAGACATTCAGAAAAGACTTAATCTGAAATAAGCGGTCGGCCGCCGGCCTACCACTGAACTGTTACTGAAGCCCTTTCTATATCACCGCATATAGGGGGCTTTATTTTTGAGACTCTGACCGTTCCGCCGGTTATTGCCGGACAGCGGGTCTGTACGGTTTTCCGGATGCGTCCGGCGACATGTTCGAGCAGTTTCGACGGAACCGTCATCTCCTGCCGCACCCACTCGTACAGCAGTCCGTAATCGAGCGTGGTGCTGAGGTCGTCGGTGCGCATGGCCGCTTCCAGGTCGAGACACACCTGTATGTCCACTTCGTAGTAGTTGCCCACTTTCCGCTCGGTCTCCGATACGCCATGATAGGCGTAAAAGCGCATTTTTTCGAGTTCTATATAGCTTTTCATGTCGTTTTCGGCCCAAAAGAAACGGGTGCAAGTTAGATAAAATCGGATAAATAAAAAAGATTGTGGCCAAGAAACGACAGATTTACAGGATAAATATTATTTTTGCAACAGTGCAAAATCTATAATATGGCAAGAGAAGTTCTTTCGTCCGGGCTTCACAGTTCCCTGACCCCGGACACAACGGTCGTAGGCACCATATCGGTTGCTTCCGACATTCGCATCGACGGCGTGCTCGACGGCAATCTCGACTGTCGGGGAAAAGTGGTTATCGGCGAAAAAGGGAAAGTGACCGGTTGCATCGTGGCGGTCAATGCCGAAATCATGGGTGAAGTCAAAGGCAATATCAAGGTAGAGGAAAAACTGGTGTTGAAATCGACCTCCGTGCTGGAGGGCGATATCGAGGTTTCGGTGCTGGCGGTGGAGCCGCAGGCTCAGATTAACGGACGCTGCACCATGCTTCGTACCCGGCCGTCGGAAACACCGGAGAGTGAAAATTAAACAACATCCGTCATGATAGAATATATAACCGGACAGATAACCGACCTTACACCGGCTTCGGTCGTGCTGGAATGCAACGGTATCGGGTATTTCCTGAATATATCGTTGACGACTTACAGCGCCTTGTCTTCGAAAACTGCCGGCAAACTGTTCGTGTATGAAGCCATCCGGGAGGATGCATATGTCCTGTACGGATTCCTCGACCGCCGGGAGCGGGAGTTGTTTCTGGCCCTTATTTCGGTTTCGGGCGTGGGTCCCAATACGGCCCGCATGATTCTCTCGTCGCTGACTCCTGCCGAACTGGAGCAGGTCATCGCTTCGGGCAATGTGGGGCTGCTGAAAAGCGTCAAGGGAATAGGTGCGAAAACGGCGGAACGGATAATTGTTGACCTCAAGGATAAAATAAAAGCAGGGGGAGATACGTTAAGTATAAGTACGCCATCTCATTCCGAAGTACAGGAAGAGGCTGTAGCGGCATTGGTCATGCTCGGTTTCTCTCATGCACAGTCGCAAAAGGCCGTACAAAAACTGCTGAAGGAGTCGCCTTTGCTGAAGGTCGAAGCGTTGATAAAAGCGGCGTTGAAAATGATGTGACCTTGACTCCTGTCGGCAAGCAGGGAAAAGGTTTGCAGAGTAATGAACAACAAGAGGATAAACTATATTCTTTATATTCTTTTACTGATAGGCGGGGTATCTATTTATTCCGCTTTTGCTGCATATGAACGTTCCCCTTTTGAGGTGCCTGACCTCCCGGTTGCCTCTCCGGCTCCGGCAGAAACGGCGGCTGCGCAGGATACAGCTGCCGGAGGGAAGAAACCCCGTTTCCCGGTAGCCAAAACATCGGTTGAGACGTATGAGGATTTGATGAAGAGCTATCCGGCCGATTTGAAAACACCTGAAAATGTGCGCACGGTGATTGATTACGACCCCGAAACCAATTGCTATGTTATCCGCACGAAAGTGGGAGACAGAGAGGTGGTTACCCCCATTATGCTGACTTCTGACGAATATCAGGATTATTCGTTGAAAAAATCGATGCAGGCTTATTATCATGAGAAAAATTCCGACGCCATATCGAAAGGGAAGAAAGAGTTCGATTTTCTGGATATGCAGTTCAATATCGGGCCGCTCGACAAGGTTTTCGGACCCGGAGGAGTGCAGCTGAAAACACAGGGTTCGGCTGAACTGACCATGGGGATAAAAACGAATAAGATAGACAATCCGGCACTGTCGGTTTCGGCCCGGAAAAAGACCTATTTCGATTTCGACGAGAAAATACAGGCCAGCGTGACGGCCAAAGTGGGCGACAAGCTCAACTTCAACATGAACTACAATACCGACGCTACTTTCGATTTCGATGCCCAGAAACTGAAATTGCAGTACGAAGGCAAGGAAGACGACATCATTAAAAATATCGAGGCGGGAAATGTGAGCATGACCACCGGGTCGTCTCTGATTCGGGGAAGCTCGGCGCTGTTCGGTATCAAAACCCAGTTGCAGTTCGGTAAACTGACGGCTACGGCACTTGTCTCTCAACAGGAGTCGGAAACCAAAACCGTAAATACGAAAGGCGGGGCACAGACGACTGAATTTGAGTTCAGTGCCGACCGCTACGATGAAAACCGACATTTCTTTCTGGCACAGTATTTCCGGGACAATTACGACCAGTTTATCTCCAAACTGCCCTATATATCGTCGGGGGTTATGATAAACCGTATCGAGGTGTGGGTCACCAACAAGCGGGGCAACTATGACCAGTCGAGGAACATCATAGGTTTTATGGACTTGGGAGAGGCGCAGAAAAAAGCCTATGCCGGCTGGACCTCCAATCCGCAGTATCCCTATCCTTCGAATAATTCGAACGACTTGTATGCCCGGCTGAAAGCGATAGACGGAGTCCGCAACATCAATACCGTGACGCAGGTGCTCGAAGCGGCCTTGCCGCCGGAGGTTGTCGGCGGCCGGGACTATGTGAAGATAGAGAGCGCCCGCAAGCTGGACCCTGCGGAATATACGTTGAACGAACAGTTGGGGTATATCTCGCTGCGAAGCACCCTTAACTCGGACGAGGTGCTGGCGGTGGCTTTTGAATACACCAAAAACGGACAGGTGTATCAGGTAGGTGAATTTTCGAAAGACGTTACCGATACCGACGACTGTCTGTTCCTGAAACTGCTGAAAGGGACGACCGTTACCACCCAGTTGCCGATATGGGATTTGATGATGAAAAATGTCTATTCCCTGAATGCGTTGCAGGTACAGAAAGAAAAATTCCGGCTGGACATCTACTACAAGAGCGATACGGCCGGTACCAGTCTGGCCTATATGCCGGTGGGAAATATCAAAGACCAGACGCTGTTGAAGGTAATGAATCTTGACCGTCTCGACAACAATAACGAGGCTGTGCCCAACGGATTTTTCGATTTTGTGGAGGGATACACGATACAGTCTTCGACCGGCCGTATTATTTTCCCGGTGGTGGAACCGTTCGGTTCGCATCTGAAAAATAAAATCGGCAATGTTCCGGAGGTCGACAAATTTGTCTATCAGGAACTTTATGATTCTACCCTGACGGTGGCCCGGCAGTTTGCCGAGAAAAACAAGTTTGTCATCAAAGGAGAATATCAGGCCTCTTCGGGCGCCGAAATACGGTTGAATGCCATGAATGTGCCCAGAGGGTCGGTGCGGGTAACCGCCGGAGGGGTGACGCTGTCCGAAAATGTCGATTATTCGGTCGATTATTCATCGGGTGTGGTCACGATACTCAATCAGAGCTATATCGATTCGGGTACCCCCATCAGCGTATCGTTGGAAAACCAGTCGGTTTTCAATATGCAGCGCAAAACGATGGTCGGGCTCGACCTGAATTATGCCTTTACGAAAAATTTCAATATCGGGGCGACCGTAATGCACTTGGGAGAGAAATCGCTGACCGAGAAGGTCAATATCGGCGATGAGGTGCTCAACAATACCCTGTGGGGTGTGAATACCTCTTACAATACCGAATTCCAGTGGCTCACCTCGCTGCTCAACAAAATACCCACCGTAAATGCCACCGCTCCCTCCCGGCTGTCGGTGAACGCCGAGTTTGCCCAGCTTATTCCGGGCAAACCCAAGAATAACGCCATGTCGTATATCGACGATTTCGAGTCGTCGCAGAACGGTCTCGACATACGCACTCCCTATTCGTGGGTGCTGGCCTCTACTCCCTCGATGTTCGAGGAGTCCCGGCTCTCCAACAATGTCGATTACGGCAAAAACCGCTCGCTCCTGTCGTGGTATTATATCGACCGGATGTTTACCCAGCGCAACTCTTCGCTGGTGCCGGCCCATATCAAAAACGATCTCGACCACTTGTCGAGCCACTATGTGCGGGAAATCGATGTGAGTGAACTGTTCCCCAACAAGGAACTGGGATATGGCGAGACCACGACGCTGCAGGTGCTCAATCTCTCCTATTATCCGAAAGAGCGCGGCCCTTACAATGTCGATGTCGACAATATGGATTCCGACGGTTATTTTACCAATCCGAAACGGCGCTGGGCCGGGATTATGCGCAAAATGGATACCCCCGACTTCGAAGCGGCCAATATCGAATATGTGCAGTTCTGGATGCTCGACCCCTTTCTGGAAGACGAGAACGGCACCCACAAAGGGGGTGACCTCTATTTCAATTTCGGAGAGATATCCGAAGATATACTGAAAGACGGTATGAAATCTTTCGAGAACGGATTGCCGGTCGACAACGATACAACGCATATCGCCCGGACGGTCTGGGGAAAGGTGTCGAAACGGCAGTCGATGGTATATGCGTTCGACAACACGGAAGGTGCGCGGGCCAAGCAGGATGTGGGGCTGGACGGATTGTCGAACGGTGAAGAGTTTACCTATCCCACCTATGCCAATTTCCTGAAAGAGCTGACGACCCGTCTGTCGCCCGAAGCGCAGGAACGGATGCGCAACGACCAGTTCTCGCCGCTGAACGACCCGGCGGGCGACAACTATCATTTTTATCGGGGTCTCGATTACGACGATGCCGAACTGAATATTCTGGAACGGTACAAGCATTACAACGGCGTCGAAGG
>JAFLRV010000209.1 GCA_022511245.1 Coprobacter sp. | reverse complement strand
CCAGCGCACCGCACAGATAACCGATCAGGGCGATAAGCGATATGTTCCGCAAATACCACATGAAGTTGATTTTTTCGATACCCATAACGACTACGCCGGCAGCAGAACCGATGATAAGGGTGCTTCCGCCTACACCTACGCAGTACGACAGGAACTGCCAGAACGTACCGTCCTGTACGAATTGCATCATATGAGCCGCTTCCGGGCCTGAAATCAGAGCCGGGTCGGCCAGCGGATACATACCGATAGCGGCGGCTACCAACGGCACATTGTCTACAATGGCCGAAAGAAGACCCAGCAGAATATTGATAATATAGATGTTGTTTATCGTCTTATCGAGCCAGACGGCCACAGCGGTAAGAATACCGGTCGACTGCAGCACGGCGACGGCCATAAGAATGCCCAGAAAGAAAAGTATGGTGGGCGTATCGATGCGTTTCAATACGTTCGGCACACGGTACTGTTCGCTCGGAGTTATGTTTTTCTTGTTGTACAGGCAGTCGATAAAGACCCACAACAGACTCAACGACAGCAGCACCCCGATAAACGGCGGGAGCGAGGTCAGCCCTTTGAATACGGGTACGAATATCAGAGCGAGGATACCCAATACCAATATCCATGCTTTTTCTCTGGAAGAAAAGGCCATCAGTATGGAACTGGTTGCGGTATTGCTCTGCGGGGGAGTGGTTTCCCCTTTGATTTTACGGGCGATAATCAACAGCGGAACAATCATGGAGGCCAGACTGGGCAACAGCAGGTATTTGATAAGTCCGGGAGTGGTTACATTGCCTTTTACCCACAACATAATGGTGGTGATATCGCCGATGGGCGACCAGGCACCGCCGCTGTTGGCCGCAATAACGATGACACTGCCGAACAGCCAGCGTTCTTTCTGGTCGCTGAGGAGTTTTTTCAGCAGCATCACCATAACGATAGTGGTCGTCAGGTTGTCGAGGATGGCCGACATGATAAATGTCAGGAAAGCCAGCAGCCACAGCAGTTTTTGTTTCTTGCGTGTGGTGATGCGGTTGGTGACGATGGAGAACCCTCCGTGAATGTCGACGAGTTCCACAATGGTCATGGCACCGATGAGGAAGAACAGAATCTCGGAAATATCGCCCAGATGTTCGATAACTTTCACGTTGACGATAAAGTTGATGCACTGCTGGGCCAGCGGGAGCGACTGTAGCGTGGTCGAACTGCTGAGATAATGCTGCAGTTCGGCGGCATCGTGTAACGGAACGATGTAGGCGGAACCGATGGCATACAATGTCCAAAGTACCATACCCAATAGCAGGGCGATAGCGGCTTTGTCGATGCGTATCTGGTGTTCCAGCGCAATCAGCAGATAGCCGATGATGAAAATAACGACAATAGGTAACAACATGGCGTTTTATTCTTTGATAAGGGTAATCAATGCGTTTCCGGCTTCATCAAGCAGTTCGACCGTCGTCGTGTCGGCTGTTTTATATTGGGCGACTTTGCTCAGCGCCTGTTTGAAGGCCGCTTCTACATTGGCGCCGGGACAGAGCATCATGGTCGTGGTTACTTGGTCGAACGAGATGGCTTTGTCGTTGGACGCATCGGTCTTGATGGTCCCGTTGATGCGGTTGCAACCGGCGTTACCCGACAGTTTGCCGTTCGTAATGTCCAGTGTCATTGTGGGAACGAGAGCTACCGTAACCTCTTCTCCGTTCAGTTTTTTGACGGTCCAGTTTCCGTTCAGGGTGTTGATTTCTTTTCGGCTCAAAACCAGCATCTCTTTCTTTTTGTCGTTGCACAGGGCGATTTTGGTAATGCCGGTAGCATCCGAAGCGGTTACTTTAAACGATTTGGTTTCGTTGATGGCTTGCATGACCTCTCCGTCGGTGCTGTTGGGCATGCAGGCCTTCATGGTGGAAATCACCTGTTCGAATTGTATGGATGTGGGATTGGCGGCATCGGTGACAATAGCACCGTTGATAACGTTGCATCCGTTGTTGCCATACATTCTCTTTTCGGTGGTGTTGAACGTAAGGTGGGCCGGTTCGTCTCCGATAATTTTACCTCCGTTTACAGATATGATATTCCATGAGCCGTCGATGCTCTGAAGGTTTACCGAAGAAACAGTCTCTTTTTGGGTTTTACAGGCACATAAACCGCTCAGCAGTGCAGCAGCCATAAAATAAAATACTTTTTTCATAACGGTTAACAATTAAAGAGTACAAATTTATATATAAAATCGAATTATGCCTATTTTGTTTTCGGTAAAAGCATAAAAAGTTGCAATCTTAAAATTGCAACTTTTCGCTTGGTAGTGACTCCGACAGGATTCAAACCTGTAACCTTCTGATCCGTAGTCAGATGCTCTA
>JAFLRV010000208.1 GCA_022511245.1 Coprobacter sp. | reverse complement strand
AAAGCTGTCTCTTCATCTTTTCCCAAATAGCGTATCCGTAGGGTTTTATCACCATACATCCGCGCACGGCCGACTGTTCAGCAAAATCGGCTTTTACCACCAAATCATTATACCACTGCGAATAGTTCTCGCTTCGTTTGGTCAGGTCTTTGAGTTCTTTTGCCATTGTATCTTCATTTATTTCGAGCGAACAAAATTATAAAAAAGTCGGCATTTTCCGATGATAATCCCTAAATAAAAATAATTCGCCCGGAAAATCGCCGCCGATTTGCCCGTTTCTCAACGGACATCGGGACATATGCCCCTAAAAGTGGATGCCGGCAGGGCCGCTCCATTGACCAGATTGGCTCTCGTAAAAGGCTGCCACGCATATCTCACATATCGGGGCCGTTTCACCTCCGGAGATACCAACCGGACTTTATCGCCTTCGATTGTCGCTTGGGCCGGATAATAGAGACCGTCATATTCGGCAATCTCGAAACAGGCGGGGGCTTTCCCGTCCGAAGTCCGGAGTCCGTCGGCATAATCAAAAGCAACGAGAATCGAATTGCCGTCTCTTGCTGCCGATTTGAACAACGGCCCCGACGGTATGACAGGCCGGCCATAGGTATCGTGCAATGCCCAACGGGCCAAACGTTCTCCCACCTCTTGTTTATACGGGGGATGTACATCCAGCGAGTCACCCCGATCTGACGACACGGCCATTCCGGTATGGGACATCTTTTTCATCAGCTGGAGCTGACTGTTCCGGAACCAAGTCCACGACGGGCGGTCAAGGCTCGACAATTGTACAAAATAGAACGGCATATCGGGACGGGCCCAATATCGGCGCCAACTGTCGACCAGCAAGGTAAACAACTTTTCGTGAGCCTCTACATTGTGGGCATTCGACTCCCCCTGATACCAGATTACGCCTTGTATCGGATAGCTTTGCATCGGGGATATCCCGCTTTCAAAAAGATAACAGGGATTGTACGGATGGCGGCTCGGCTTCTCTCCTCTTGCGGCGATATTTACAGCTATCCGCCCACGCACCCACGTTTGTACAAAGTCATTGTTCAAGCCATCTTTCAATATTGCCGGAAATTCTGTTTCGAGTGCATGGCGGTCAACCCATGCTTCTGTCGGAGAACCGCCGACAGCATTACAAATCAATCCGACCGGTACCTGAAGGCTGTCCCGAAGCATTTTTCCAAAATAGTAGGCAACTGCCGAAAAATCGGCAGCAGCAGACGGTGTGGTTTTCGCCCAACGGGACGGACCAAAATAGAACAAATGATTTATCGAATCCAATGCTTCGACGGGCCATTGCTCATTATTGGTCTCCCAACGGGGTTTCATATCGAACAACCGCAAATCATCATCGGCCGCCAACGGGATGTCGTTTTGTGCCGTTACAGCCTGTTTGAGCATAAACTGCATATTGGACTGTCCGGAACAGAGCCATACTTCGCCCACTGCCACATGCCGAAAGACTTTTTCATCTTTTCCGGCTTTGATACGCAGTTCGTAACCGGTTCCGGCTTGCAGCGGCTGCAACGTAACCCGCCAACGGCCCCGATTATCGGCTGTCGTCGTCGCCTTCTGTCCGGCAATCTGAACGGTTACTTTTGCAGCCGCATCGGCTTTGCCTTGAATCTCCAGCAACTGATTGCGCTGGAGCACCATATTATCGGAATACAATTCGGAGAGTCGCAAGCCGCCATAATTCCCTGTTATGGCCGAATAAACGGTTTTGGCCAGTATCTCGGCACCTTCGACATTCGGATGTATCGCATCGGGCAGCAATAAGGGGAAAGGATAGAGCGGCTCATGAAAATCAATCAGTTCGGCACCGCTTATTTCTGCCACCGTTTCTATCGCAGTCTGTATTTCATCGTGCCATTGCTTCGTTCCGGAGATGAATCGGGGATGGGTGTCGCCTATCGGGGTAAGACGGGCAACGAGAATGCGAACATTTTTATTGGCATATTTCAACGAATCGATTAAATCGAGGTAATCCCGGACAAAACAGTCCCGGAAATCGGGCCAGTTTCGGGGGTCGGTATCATTAATACCCAGATGTATTACCGCAATATCGGCGGCAAAATCCATCGCCTGCCGGAATTCATCCTGCTGCATATAAGGACGATGGCCCTGTTTCAGCAGGGTGGCTCCCGATTTTCCGAAATTGGCTACGGAATATTCTGTCCCCAACATTTGCTGCAGTTTCACCGGATAGGCATTTTGTTCCCGGTTTTCAACCGCATACCCGTAGGTAATACTGTTGCCGATGCAGGCCACTTTTTTCGGCTTGGCGGCAAACATGGCACAGCCGGACAATATCCATATGGCCGATAAAATGATTTTTTTCATTC
>JAFLRV010000207.1 GCA_022511245.1 Coprobacter sp. | reverse complement strand
ACCTTGATGCCGCCCAGCTGTTTGTAATATTTCAGCGTCTGCAAAGCCGAGAATACCGGCAGACAGGGAGGCGTGTTGAACATCGACTCTTTCTTGATGTGGGTGCGGTAGTCGAGCATGGTGGGAATGGCCCGGTCGACCTGTCCCAGTGCGCTCTCTTTCACGATGGCGATGGTCACACCGGCGGGAGCCAGATTCTTCTGTGCGCCGGCATAGATGATATCGTATTTCGACACGTCTACGGGGCGGGAGAAGATGTCGGACGACATGTCGGCCACCAGCGGAACGTTCACATCCGGGTCGTAGCGCATCTCCGTACCGAAGATGGTGTTGTTGGTCGTGAAATGGAAATAGTCGGCATCTTCGGGTACGGTATATCCTTTGGGAATGTACGAGAAGTTGTCCTCTTTCGACGAAGCCACGACATCCACTTCCCCGAACAGTCTGGCCTCTTTGATAGCATTGACAGCCCAAGTGCCGGTCTCGAGATAGGCAGCTTTCTTTTTCAGCAGGTTGTAGGGCACCATGCAGAACTGCAGGCTGGCACCGCCTCCCACGAATACCACGTCATATCCTTCGGGAACTTCCAGCAACTCTTTGACAAGAGCTCTGGCCTCGTCCATAACGGCGACGAATTCTTTACTTCTGTGTGAAATCTCCAGCAAAGACAAGCCGGTTCCGGCAAAATCCAGTACGGCATCGGCCGTATTTTTAATGGTGTACTCGCTCAAGATAGAAGGACCTGCATAAAAATTGTGCTTCTTCATATGTTCGTTTTTTATTTAATTTGTTTTTCGTTTCCTTTTTATAAAGATGTTGCGAAAATAATATTTTTTTTTGTGTATGGCAAGAATTTCATGCAATTTGATTAAAACATCGCCAGCTGTTTTATCTATTTGCTATCCGTGAACTTTATTATATGGCAATCATTCAGCGATTTATCTCTTTTGGCTGACATTTTATCGGGGAATATGCCCCAGAAGCGAAACACCGCAGGGGCGACCGGATTCCAGCCGGTCGCCCCTGCCGGGAAGCGGTGCAGGAATTATTTCTTCTTTTTCACCGGTTTCTGCGGCTGTTCGCTCTCCCGGTTCTCCAGCACGACGGCGTTGAATCCGATTTTCTTGAATCCGGCCAGCAGTCTCACGGTATCCGTTTTCGCCGCATTGTATTCGATGGTAATCGTGTTTTGCGGCAGGGAGACATCGATAGCCTCCACGCCTTTCTCGAACCGGAGGTTCTCTTTTATCTTTTTCTCGCAATGGCTCGACATCTGGTGGTCCAGCGTAAATACGGCAGTCGATTTGTCGGCACCGAAAGCGGTCAGGGAGCCGAGCAGCAGGCTGAGTACGATTAAAAATCTGGTCATCATAATCATATTGTTTTTAAGTTAATATCGGGTAAATGTGTACCGGAATCCGGCATATACCATCGCCCCGTGAATGGGAGCATATACCATAGTGGCGTCGAAATTGTCTCCCCACGGATGAGCCGCATCCACAATCGGTCTCTGCTGCCGGTAGGCCGTAAGGTTCTCCCCGCCGACATACACGGCCCAGTGCCGGAAGTTGCGGGTCACCTGCGCATTCAGTTGCGGAAAGGCGCGGTAGGTCGGGTTCCACGACAGCGACCCGTCTTCGGTCGGGTAGGGGGTCGGCATGCGGCCTCCGCCGTTGACGGCCAGCGTGATGTCCGTTTGCCAGATGCCCATTCGGGGAGTCCAGTTTATCGAGAACAGCCCCTTGTGCCGGGAAGTCAGCGGGCGGGTCACCGTGCCGTTGCCGTAGTCGGCCTTGACATCGGTCAGCCGGTAGGCCGCCGAGAGTGTCAGGTTGCCGGGCAGCGGATAAGAGAGTTCCAGTTGCAGCGTCCGGGAGTATGACGTCCGGTTTTCCGAGTCTTTCAGCATCACCCCGTGCGGGTCCGAGTCCATATCCGCCAGCAGCTGGTGGGCGAATGTCGTGTAGTAAAATTCGCCGCTGAGGTTGAGCGGCTGGCCGAAAAGTGTTACGATACCCGTAATGCCTCCTCCGTAATTCATCGCCGCCTCCTGGCGCAGGTTGTCGGCCAGGATAAGCTGCCGGGACGAAGCCAGCAGGAAATGGTAGTCGGCCAGCGCATGCGGCGAGCGGTAGCCTCGCCCTATCGAGCCGTGCAGCGACAACGCCCCGTCGAACAGGTTCCATCTGGCATGGATGCGGGGGGTGAACATCGACCCGTACACCGAACTGTAATCGTACCGCACACCGCCCATCAGCAGCAGACGGGAATTCAGGTTGAACGTATATTGCGCATACACACCCGGCACCGTTTCGCTGTCGGTTTGCCGGGAGAGGGGAGCCGACAGGTCGTTGGTGGTGCGGAATCGCTCGTCATACCGGTCGCAATTGAGGCTGACGCCGGTC
>JAFLRV010000206.1 GCA_022511245.1 Coprobacter sp. | reverse complement strand
CTTGTATTTTTGTTTTTAAGTTCATTTGACTACTATCTTGGTAACATATTCTTTATTGTTCTCTCTAATGCGTACGATGTATACGCCGGGACGGATTCCGGTGGTGAAATCAGCGGTATATACCTGATGTCTCATCATCAGCATTCCGGATGCGGCATATATACTGATCTGCGCATTGCCCTGAAGCCCGGTAACGGTGCAGGTCTGCTGTCCGGTATAAACACGGTAGCCGCTCTCCTGCTGCACGTTATCGATTCCGGTGAAAGATTCGCACTGCAATTCAAACCGGCCGTTCAATTTTCCGGCATCGGCCACCGTAAATTCGTATGACTCTCCGCCTTGTGTGAGCAGGATTTTGTTTCCGGTATCTTTGTCGACCAGATAAACGTTATCCTCTTTGTCAAAGCCGGTGAATCTGGCTACCTGCAACCGCATCGTACCGGGTGTATTGACCGTGAGGCCAACCGAAACCGCTTTCGTTTCTTCGGGTACCAGATTGATAGAGAGTTCGGTATCGTCGGCCGCAACGGTATACAGTTCGTTAGCGGCATCGCTGTGGCTCCAGAATTTGGGAGCGTCTTCGTTCAGTACAAATTCGGTATCGGCATCCGCTTCCCAACGCACCGTAGTACGGTCGGTCTCGGCATCGTCACAATAGAGCCGCAACTGAACGGCTTTCAATTCCTGCGCAGTGTAATAGTCGAACGTGCGGCGATTGAGCGTTTTTTCCTTAGCAATCTGCGTCACCGTAAATCGGGCGTCGTCTTTCAACACTTGTACAAAATAGGGCTGGAACGGCATAATCTGCTGTTCGTCATCGTAATCGGTCATATCGAATGCAATGATATTGTCGGTACCGGATACGGTATGGTAAACAAATCTGGTCACCGACTCGGCATCGTATTCGACATTCTGCCATTTCGTCAAATTGATATTGGAGAGATAGGGGTTGCCTATCAGATTCCAACCGGCATCAAGAGGTGCATTTCCAGACGGATAGTATTTCATTCCCCGAATTGTTACGGGCTTGTTCAACAGCAGCGAACCGTTGGCCGTATTCATCGCCATATCCATATCGGAGAGGACCTCCAGCCGTACATCGGCATCGAGATATCCTTCAAGCAGCTCGGCCTCGATATCGAGTGTGGATATGGCACTGGTAGCCACGAAATTACTTTCGTCGATACCGTTTTTGAGTTTCAGTTCCACCTTCGGTTCGAAACAGACATTCAATACCAGTTCTTCGGATTCGGCCCCGACCAGATTTACCGTAACCGGATTAAGGGCCAGTTTGTCGAGTTTCTTCCGGTCAATCACAATCTTAAATGTATTGCGGGCTTTTTCCATATCTATCTCTTCATGGTCGAGCCGGGCATACTGGGTCTCTTTCACGACCAAAGCGACACGGGCTTCTGCCGACCCGCTGACCACCGTTGCCAGAACGGGGATTTCGGATTCTTCTTCGGAAAGTGTATAGAGACTGCCATTCTCTATGCCTTCCCCGAACGACAATTCTATATTGGCCGGACGAAGGGCTGAGGCGGGTGAGGAAAAGAACATCAGTTCGGAGGAGTAAGAGAGGCATGAAGCCGGAACGTTGAACGATACGGCTCCGTCGGCAGAGGCAACGGAGAGAGCATAGATTTCAAAAGGCTCGACGGCACCCAGCCTCCGGATTCCCAAAGCTATTTCATCGCCGGCTACAACACTTCCGTGCCGGTAATGCAATAGAATGGGATTGGTACTGTTCTCTGTCGTATGGGTATGGTAATGAAGGGTATAATACTCTTTGTTCAAAGGAACATACATCTGATAATCGCGATTCAGATAATTATAGGGCATACCGGAAAATGTGGTAATATATCCGGGTCGTGCCGTTCCGGAAAACTCCATAGAGATAACTCCTGTGCCGGTATTGTTGGCGATACGGCCGATCGGATTGAACGGGACGACCGAGAGGGCATTGTGCGTCACGAATTCTATTTCCCGTATGGGGGCTCCGCTGAAACTGTCGCACAGTCTTCCGTTTTCGTCGGTCTCGTCCATCGTGATATAGGATACCAGCCCGGAAGCATTCAACAATGCCCGTTCATGCATATACTTGATTATCTCTTCTTGGGAAAGGGAACGATTCCACAGACTTACTTGGTCAAAAGCGCCTGAGAACCAAGTATCACCGACATGATTCTGCCCCAGCATAAAGGATGAAACCACCTTGCTCTTGTTCATGGCATGAGCGACAGTGTATTTCATACCGTTATAATAGAGGTCTACTCCATCGGGATGCACCGACATGGCCAGATGAATCCATTTGCCTATTTCTTTGCTGGTAATCGACAGCGGAGTATTCATATTGTAACTCCACGGTTCATCGTTCCAGTGGCATCTTATCATACCGTCCTGCAGATGTATTC
>JAFLRV010000205.1 GCA_022511245.1 Coprobacter sp. | reverse complement strand
TTCCCTTTTTGTTAATTTTTTCTTGGGACAGCTGTGTGTCGTGACACGTCCGAAAGCCGAGCGGAAAAACCATTACAGGTAACAAAAAGTATTATTTAGAATAAATATAAATAAACAAAAAAATTCCGGCAGCAAAGACAAATCCCCCGCAACAACTTGCAGGTAAGGGATAGCGGCCCGGAAGCGAACCGGCGGCACGAGAAGCGGCAGAAGATTAAAATGATGATAACACGCTGTCTCACAGGTTTTTGTAAAATTGTAAACCCCAGCCGGAAACCCAAAATGAAGAGCGTTGATAATTTATTGTACATCAATATCTTATCATTTTTTGAAAAAAACAAGAAAAAAGCGATTTGTTTTTCAAAAAAAGATTTTGAAATTTTGTAACCGCTTTGGAATGAAAACAGCCCGGAAGTTGACAGCCGGGCATGTATAATTTGACTGAAAAATTTGATTGATTGAAATGAGTTCTGATCATGTCTCCCTGTGGGACCGCTGTCTGACCATTATCAGAGACAACGTCTCGAAAGAGATATACGACACCTGGTTTGAGCCCATCGTGCCGTATAGCTTCGACGATAATGTGCTGATTTTGCAGGTGCCCTCACATTTCTACTTTGAGTATCTTGAACGCAACTTTCAGGACATACTCAAAAAGGTTCTTTTCCGGGTATTCGGAGAAGGAATAAAGCTGAAATATAAAGTGACGATGGTAAGCGACCCCCGCACGGAGGTCGACATCAGACCGGTCGCCAAATCCGCAGGAGCAGAGACCCGGCCGGCCGCATCCGCCGTACCTTTGGCCGACCCCTTCCGCCGTCGGGAATACGAAGAACTCGATTCACAGTTGAATCCCGTCTACAATTTCGAAAACTATTGCCAAAGCACCTGTAACCAGCTGGCCCGCGCCGCCGGTCTCACCATTGCCGCCAATCCCGGCAACAACGCCTTCAATCCCTTCTTCCTCTTCGGCGAGTCCGGAGTAGGGAAGACCCACCTCATACAAGCCATCGGAGCCAAAATCAAGGAAAACAACCCGCAGGCCCGTGTACTCTATATCTCCTCGCACCTCTTCCAGGTGCAGTACACCAGCGCCGTGCGCAACAATACGGTAAACGATTTCATCAATTTCTACCAGAGTATCGACGTCCTCCTTATCGACGATATCCAGGAACTGGCCGGAAAAATGCAGACGCAGAACACCTTCTTCCACATATTCAACCATCTGCACCAGAACCACAAGCAGCTGGTGCTCACCTCCGACCGTCCGCCCGTGTCGCTCGAAGGCATGGTGCCCCGTCTGCTCTCCCGTTTCAAATGGGGGCTCACCGCCAGCGTCGAACGGCCCGACTACGAGTTGCGCCGGAACATCCTGCTCAACAAGATACACCACGAAGGACTCTCCATCCCCGACGAGGTGGTCGAGTACATCTCCCGCCACGTCACCGACAACGTGCGCGACCTCGAAGGCGTTGTCGTTTCGCTCATGGCCCACGCCACGCTGTTCAACCGGGATGTCACCGTCGAACTGGCCGAACGGGTGCTGAGTTCCTGCGTACACATCGAGAAGAAACAGATTACCGTCGACACCATCAAGCAGACCGTGTGCGACTTTTACAACATGGACACCGCCCTGCTGCAGGCCAAGTGCCGCAAGCGGGAGATTGTGCAGGCCCGCCAGATATCCATGTATCTCGCCAAGAAATACACCGACAGCTCCCTCTCCTATATCGGAACCGCTATCGGGAAAAAAGACCACGCCACCGTGCTCCACGCCTGCAAGACCATCGGCGACCAGCTCGAAATAGACAAAGTGCTCCGCACGCAGGTAGCCGAGATAGAACAGCAGCTGCGGAAATAAAAATAAAAAATCAATACCGGACAAAAAATACGAAAAGCGGCACCGATTCGATTCGGTGCCGCTTTCATTTTCCGCCGGAGGACCATCCCCTGCCGGTTTACAGGAGAAACCCCTGCTCCCGGATGACCCGTAAAAACACCTCCGAGAAATACTCGTTGTTGGCCTTCGGGTAGCGCACATCGGTAAACACCTGCGCCAGCGTCTCTTTCCCGTTCTCGGTCACGAATTTGCGGTTCTCCGGCAGCGCCTCCTTGTCGGCATACAGCCGGTCGATATCCCCGTCCGAGTAGTCGTTATACCGTTCGGCATGCACCACCGCCTCGAGCGGAAGCCGTTCCACCTGGCCCGGAATCTCGGCCGGGTAGCCCACCGTAACCGTTGTTACCGGCACCACCAGTTTCGGCAGCGAGAGCGCCTCGATAATCTGCGGCGCATTGTAGGTCGTGGTGCCCAAATAACACACCCCCAGACCGCACAGCTCGGCCGCCGTGCAGAACTGCTGTGCCGCCAGCGCCGCATCTAATGTCGCCGTGTAGAACGACTGGAAATTGTCGTATCCCGGCCGGGCGTTGCGCCGCTCGCACCACTTG
>JAFLRV010000204.1 GCA_022511245.1 Coprobacter sp. | reverse complement strand
TCGACCAGACGGCGGGTCAGATAACCGGCGTCGGCCGTCTTCAGTGCGGTATCGGCCAGACCTTTACGGGCACCGTGCGTAGAGATGAAGTACTCCAGCACCGACAGACCCTCTTTGAAGTTGGCCAGAATCGGGTTCTCGATAATCTGTCCGCCTTCGGCTCCCGATTTCTGCGGCTTGGCCATCAGACCACGCATACCGGAAAGCTGACGAATCTGCTCTTTCGAACCACGAGCACCGGAATCAAGCATCATATACACGGAGTTGAATCCCTGATTGTCGCTCGAGAGCTGTTTCATCAGGATGTTCGACAGTTTCGAGTTGACGTGCGTCCAGGTATCGATAATCTGGTTGTAACGTTCGTTGTAGGTAATGAAACCCATGTTGTAGTTGGCCATAATCTGCTCGACTTCGGCATACCCTTCGTCGACCAGCGCCTCTTTTTCGGGCGGGATAATCACGTCGGCCAGGTTGAAGGACAAACCGCCCTTGAAGGCCATCTTGTAACCCAAGTCCTTGATGTCGTCGAGGAACTGGGCGGCACGGGTCACACCGCACACCTTGATAACGTGACCGATGATGTCGCGAAGCGATTTCTTCGAGAGAATCTCGTTGATATAGCCTACTTCAGCCGGAACCAGTTCGTTCACCAGCACACGGCCCACCGATGTTTCCCGCAATACCTCGATGGGATTGCCGTTTTCATCGATATCTCTGACCATGACCTTCACCGGAGAGTGAAGCGTCACCTTGCCTTCGTTGTAAGCGATTTCGGCCTCTTCGGGTCCGTAGAACACCAGCCCTTCGCCTTTGGCTCCCGGACGCAGCTTGGTGATGTAGTACAATCCCAGCACCATGTCCTGCGAAGGCACCGTAATAGGCGCACCGTTGGCGGGGTTGAGAATGTTGTGCGCACCGAGCATCAGCATCTGGGCTTCCAGAATGGCTTCGTTGCCCAGCGGCAGGTGCACGGCCATCTGGTCACCGTCGAAGTCGGCGTTGAACGCCGTACAGGCGAGCGGATGCAGCTGGATGGCCTTGCCCTCGATCATCTTGGGCTGGAAAGCCTGTATACCCAGCCGGTGCAGCGTCGGGGCACGGTTGAGCAATACGGGATGACCTTTCATGACATGTTCGAGAATATCCCAAACGACCGGCTCTTTACGGTCGACAATCTTCTTGGCCGATTTCACGGTCTTTACGATGCCCCGTTCGATGAGCTTGCGGATAACGAAAGGTTTATATAATTCGGCCGCCATATTCTTCGGCAGACCGCATTCGTGCATTTTCAGTTCGGGACCGACAACGATAACCGAACGGGCCGAGTAGTCGACACGCTTACCGAGCAAGTTCTGACGGAAACGGCCCTGTTTGCCTTTGAGGCTGTCCGACAACGATTTCAACGGACGGTTGGCGTCGGTCTTGACGGCGCTCGATTTGCGGGAGTTGTCGAGCAGCGAGTCGACAGCCTCCTGCAACATACGTTTCTCGTTGCGCAGAATCACTTCGGGAGCTTTAATCTCCATCAGGCGTTTCAGACGGTTGTTGCGGATAATGACACGACGGTACAAATCGTTCAGGTCGGAAGTGGCGAAACGGCCGCCGTCCAGCGGAACCAGCGGACGCAATTCGGGCGGAATAACCGGCACGACTTTCAAAATCATCCATTCGGGACGGTTGCGCAGTTTCGATGCCCGGAACGATTCCACCACCTGCAGACGTTTCAACGCCTCGCTCTTGCGCTGTTGCGACCCGTCGGTATTGGCCCGGTCACGCAACTCGTAAGAGAGTTTGTCCAGGTCAAGACGGGCCAGCAGGTCGTAGATTGCTTCGGCACCCATCTTGGCGATAAATTTCTGCGGGTCGGTGTCTTCGAGCAGCTGGTTGTCTTTGGGCAGGTTGTCGATGACATCGAGATACTCCTCCTCCGACAACAGGTCGTACACGTCCAGATCTTCTCTCACACCCGGCTGTATCACCACATAACGTTCGTAATAGATGATAGCATCGAGTTTCTTGGTCGGCAATCCGAGCAGATAGCCGATTTTGTTGGGAAGAGAACGGAAATACCAGATGTGAGCCACCGGAACGACAAGCTGGATATGACCCATACGTTCACGGCGCACTTTTTTCTCGGTAACTTCAACCCCGCAACGGTCGCAGACGATGCCTTTGTAACGGATGCGTTTGTACTTTCCGCAATGACATTCATAGTCCTTTACCGGACCGAATATACGCTCGCAGAACAAACCGTCACGCTCCGGTTTATAGGTGCGGTAATTGATGGTTTCGGGTTTCAGAACCTCACCGCTCGAATTTTCCAAAATCTCTTCCGGCGATGCCAGTCCAATCGAAATCTTCGAAAAGTTACTCTTTATCTTGTTATCTTTTCTAAAAGCCATATCTTTAATTTATAAAGAGTTATAAGTTTTATCGGCTCCCGGCCCCACCCTTCGGGG
>JAFLRV010000203.1 GCA_022511245.1 Coprobacter sp. | reverse complement strand
ACGCATTAGAGAGAACAATAAAGAATATGTTACCAAGATAGTAGTCAAATGAACATAAAAACAAAAATACAAGGCAGTATAGCCGCCATCTCCATGATGTTGGCCCCGCTGTCCGTTCATGCACAGACCGTGAATTTTCCCGGAGGAATCTCCAACGACCGGGAGTCTCAGATAAATGCAAGTCAGGTCGAAGCCCCCTCGATTGAATTGTTGGCGGTTTATTACCCTACCGAGCCGGGCAATAATCCGGTCGGATACATTAAGGTCGATACCGGAGACCGGCAGTTGGCCGAACTGAAAATCAACGTGTACGACAACCTCTATACCCTCGACGAAATCGAAACGATTGATTTAAGAGCGCAGGTCGGCAATACCGTTCAGCAGCAGGTTATCCCCTTTACGATAAAAGGCGATTCCTCAGCCATATTGCGCCTCACCTACCGTTTTGAAGGCGATGCCGATGCCGTTGTGAAGCCCTATTGGCACAATGGCGAGGAATTCGACTATATGTCCGACCAGCCTTGCAACATTCAGTCGGGGTGGGGCACAGCTACCATCAATAAACCCTACGGAGACAATACCGCCATGATTGTCGGAGTAGGAGACCAGATGCGGACCTATAAAAAAGGCTTTGGACTGCATGCAGACGGATGGGTCGAAACGACCGGAAACCTGACCGCCTATTCCCGTTTTGCCACAGACTTGGGCGGACAGGTCATCACCAATCCGATTCGTGGCAACTTGGGGTATAATTTGCAGAACGGAAATACCGAACTGGCTCGGGAAAACTCGCTGCCCTGGCAAACTCGTCTCGAATGGGATTTCATTATCGATGGCCGGCAGAAAATACGCATTAACTGTACCAACGGAGCCGACGACAATACCAACGATGTCGTTACAATAGGAGCCCCCCGTCTCTATTATATCCCGGTGACGAAATCGTTGCAGACGATTTCGTGGCGTGAAGAAGCCGATATCGTTACCAATAAACCCGTCACTGTACCTCTCGATGCCGTTGCCGCTTCAGGATTGAAAGTTGTGTACCGGATTGTAAAAGGAGCCGAATACGCCTCGATTGAGAACGATGCGGTTCTCAACGTGACCGGGATGCCCGCACAAGCCGAAATTATCGTCGAGGCACATCAGCCAGGCAATTCAGATTGGAGTGCCGCTCCCGTACAGCGGTGTGTGTTTCATCTGCTGAGAGGCATCGAAGTCCGTAAAAACGAGTATGTCGAACTGGAAGGCGGTCTGTCGCTGGAAGAGATAATCGTCCATGCCGACAAATCGGCCTCCGGTCAGGTCTCGGTAAAATCAGGCCTGGTCGATGTCAAGAAACTGATTCTGAAATATACCTTTGTGCCGGGAGAGTGGAACTATATGTCGTTCCCCTCCGATTTGGATATCGACCGCATTGCCGATTTTAAAGATAAAGGCTACCGGTTTAACAACAAGGCCGGAGGCGGAGCCTACTATATAAAAAGTTACGATACCGGCCTTCGGGCACAGCATCCGCACGACGATGCCTGGACACCCCTTGCCACATCGCAGGTAGAAGGCTTGAAAGGATACCTTGTGGGTATCGATGATGCTTGGGGAACCGACTCCGTTGAGATTACCTTCACGATTGACAATGTAAAACTCGATTTTGAATCGCCCCGATATCCCGTCAATCTTTCCCTCGATATGACACAGGTAGAGCCGGGAACCTCCCGGATTGTTTATGTGCGTCCTGCAAATGTCAAAGGGAATACCTTGCGGATAAATGTCCAGTTCCAGCCCGATGATTTTTCGGAACTGCCGGTCAATCATGAAAAAGCGTTGGAGAATATGAGATATACATTTGTCGGCGACCGGAAAGCCATGCGGCTTACCCTTCCCGACCAGACTCCGGCACGCGTCGTTTTCTTCGACAAGTCCGGAAAACATGTCATAAAAGCCGTTCGGTACGTTTCGCCTATGGCCATTGACCTGACCGGCCTCCCCTCCGGGACGTATCAGGTCGCCGTAGGATATGGTCCTGCAAATAAGGTGTTTACAGTAGATATTTGATAAATATGATGCGAAAAAGATGGATTACATTGTGCATAAGTGCATTGACACTCTATCCATTGGGTGCGCAGCAGTCCGATACCGTTTCAGCTCGTTTGATGAATGAAATTACGGTTACCGCCAATCGGCAGAAAGAAACCATGTTGCACATCCCGCAGTCGGTCAGCGTCATTACAGCCGGGCAGATAGCCTTCTCCAATCCGCAGACGGCGGCCGATATGCTTTCGTCCGACGGCGTGCTCTCGGTGCAGAAAAGCCAGCAGGGCGGAGGCAGCCCTACGATTCGTGGATTCGAAAGTTCTCGCATTCTGTTGGTTGTCGATGGCGTGAGAATGAATAACCTCATCTATCGCGGCGGGCACTTGCAGAATATCATTACGGTCGACCCCAATATGCTGGAGCAGGTCGAGGT
>JAFLRV010000202.1 GCA_022511245.1 Coprobacter sp. | reverse complement strand
CCGCACACATCCGCAACATTGTAGGGACATGTCGTGACATGTCCGGAAGACCGAATCCATTGCACAAAACTATTCGGACGTGCCGGCGGCCGGCATAAAACAACAGGGTGTACCTCCCGGTACACCCTGTTGTTGTTTCCAGGTATCGGAACCCGGAAGAGAAAGACTATTTTTTAATGAACTTCAAGGTTTTGTTCACTTGTTTGCCCGATACTTTCACCAGGTAGCAGCCGGCGGGCTGGGCCGAAAGGTCGATAACGTTTTCGGCCGATACTTTCACCTGTGCGCCGGTGAGGCTGTATACGGCGGCCTGTGCGCCGGCGGGCATGCCTTCGATGCGCAGCTGACCGGCGGCATATACGATGCGGAGGTCATCGGCGGCAGCGGTCTGGAGTGCGTCGATGAGGTCAAAGGTAGCTACGATGTTGTGGTCACCGGTAACGGTGAAGGTGTAGGTGTTGTCGCTCATCCGGTCTTTTACCGACTGTCCGTCGACGGTGAGGTCTTTGAGTTCGTAGCCTTCGGCGGGTTCGGCGGTGAGTACAAGGGAGGTCCCGTAGTCTACGGTTTCACCGCTGGCGACAGGGTCACCGTCCTGAACGGCGGCAGTCAGGGTACCTTTGTTGTTGCCCTGTACGGACAGGCTGACGGCGCAGGGTTTGTTCTTGAGGGTGACGTCGAGATAGGTCGTCGAGTAGCGAACTTTGAATTCATAGTAGTTTTCACTGATAGGTTTTTCTTCTTGTTTTATATGACCCATAACGATTCCATCGGTGGTAACCTTGTCGATTTCTTTGCCGTCGGGCAGGCTGGTAATGGTGAGGCAAATGGTCTCACCCACTTTCACATAGCTGGCATCGACCGTCTCGCCCGACGGGCGGGTGAGCGTGTAGCCGACTCCTGCGGGAATGGTCACCTGAAGTTTGGCGGGCTGATTGACATTGATTTCGATTTCCACATCGTCTTCCCCCACCGTATAGGTCCGGGTATCGAGGATGTCTTCGCCGTTGGCGGTGAGATCCAGCAATTGATAGAAGGAGGCATATGTAGAGGAAATTTCAACTTCAACGGTCAGCTTGGCGCCTTTGGGCACGGGTGTGTTCAGCGTGGCCGAGCGTATTTCGTTCATTATCGCCGACATTCCCGGTGCTTCTTTCTCGGTATATGCGGCGGGTGTGCCGTCTACTTTTATCGTATAGGAGTATATCGAAGTGCGGCTTTGGGAGCTGGTCATAATATTGGCTGCCGCCGCCCCGATGTGTTTGATGGTCACGCTGCGGCCTTCGGCCGGTTCGGGCCCGGCGATTGCACGGCCGTCTGCCAGCACGGCCGTCGATTCCAACCATATCGTGGTGCCGGTGACGCCGCCGTCAGAGCTTACCGTACCGTTGGTGTTGGTCATGTATACAGCCTGTACTTCGGCGTAGGACGATCCGGAGATTTGGTTGTCGAAGCAAGGCGATTCATCGTCAGGCAATTTGTTAAAGTCCCACAATCCGGTGAGGCCCCCGATGCTGCGTACATCGCCTTCATAGGCCTGCCGCATCTCTTCTTCGGAAATGGCTTTGTTGAAATAGTGCAGTTCGTCGACCAGTCCGGCATATCCGGCGTCGCCGGCGGCAAAAATCGTGGGTTCGTCATTAAAAAGCACAAGCTGTTTGTCCAGATTTTCGGTGTGTACCAGCCGGCCGTCTTTGAACACCTTCAAGGCCTGTGCGGCGTTGTCGTACTGCAGGGCCAGATATACCCACTCGTTCAACTCGACGGTAGCACCGGTAATTGTCTTATTGACGTTGTGGTCGGCACCGGTTTTGAGCCAGAGGGTACCGGTCCCGTTCACCGCAAGGATGGCCGAACCGTTGTAGTTACAGTGACCCTGTGCCCGGTGTCCCAGAACGACCGAGCCGCTCTGCGCCGAAGAGTAATTGAAATAGCTGGAGAGGTTGAACCAACCGGCAAAGGTAAAAGACTTGCCCTTGCGGTCGGTATCGCCGTTGTTGCGGTCGCCCAGCATGATTTCATCGATTTCGATACGATAGTCTTTGTTGCTCCCGGAACCGGAACGGGTCGCCACCTGAAGGGCTTTGTTTTCTTGGGCATAGCTCCCTATCAAGGGGAACAGCATGGCCCACACACATAAAAATGTAGTTTTTTTCATGTTTGTAAATGTTTTTTTATATATTTTAAATTAGTATTTGAAATAGCTGGATTCCGTTTTGTGAAATTTTGCACGTGTTTATCATAAGCATCTAAATTTCAATGTGATATCTTTCTTCTTCGCCACACAAAAATTAAATGTATGCAACAAAAGTAAAATTTATTCCTCAACTTTTGTCATATTTTTTTCAATAAATTAAAAAATAATATATATTAATTAACAAAAAAATGTTATATTAATTAATATATATTATTGATAAAACGGCCCGTTTGTGTTGTTTTTGCAAATCGGTCCGGTCTCCCGCATATATCCGGGAAATTTGTGGGGACATGTCGTGACATGTCCGGAAGACCGAATCCATTGCACAAAACCATGCGGACGTGCCGGCGGCACGTCCCTACACGGGACCCGCACACATCCGCAACATTGTAGGGACATGTC
>JAFLRV010000201.1 GCA_022511245.1 Coprobacter sp. | reverse complement strand
GATGCTGCCGTCGTGGCTGTCGCCGAGGCCGATTTCGTCTTCGGCGCATCTCATGCCGAAGGATTCTTCGCCGCGTATTTTGGATTTTTTTATGGTAAAGCTCTGGTCTCCGTCGTAGAGCACGGTGCCGACGGTGGCTACTACGACATGCTGTCCGGCGGCTACGTTGGGTGCTCCGCAGACAATCTGCACGGGATTGCCGTCGCCCAAGTCGACGGTGGTGATGTGCAGGTGGTCGGAATTGGGGTGGTCGCAGCAGGTGAGCACCTTGCCGATGACGAGTCCTTCGAGGCCGCCTTTTATGGTCTGTACTTCTTCGATGCTGCCGGTTTCGAGGCCTATGGAGGTGAGGGCTGCCGATACTTCTTCGGGGGTGAGGGGCAGGTCGAGATAATCTTTGAGCCAGTTATACGAAATATTCATAATGCTGTATGTTGTTTTTTCGGGACGGGGGCTGTCGGCAATGGGGCGGCCACCCGGCCGGAATTTTGTTTTTGTTATAGGGTGTGCAAATTTAATAAGATTATTTTGAAATTGTCCTATTCGGACGACAATAATTCCTTACGGGGTGGCGGAGATTGTTTCGGGATGGGGGTGTGCTACTTGCCGGAAGGGGGCGGGCGGGGGTACTTCGAAGTGCATGTCGTGCCGGGTCAGGGGGTGTACGAACCGCAGCCGGGAGGCGTGCAGGGCCATGCGCCGGAGGGGGTTGGTGCGGGCGCCGTACTTGCGGTCGCCGGCGATGCTGTGTCCGATGTCCTTGAGGTGTACGCGTATCTGGTTCTTGCGTCCGGTGGCGAGCTGGAGCTCGACCAGGCTGTAGCGGCGGTTGCCTTGCAGCACCCGGTAGCGGGTCAGGGCGTATTGTCCGCCACTCGTCTTGTCGGGGGTGGAATAGACTTCGTAGGCGGCGTTTTCGCAGAGGTAGGAGGTGATTTCGCCTTCGGCGGGATGGGGCTGCCCTTCGACGACGGCGATGTAGCGGCGGTCGAGTATCATTTCGTTCCAGGCGTGCTGCATGATTTCCTGCACGCGCTGGTTTTTGGCAAACATCATCAGCCCGGAGGTGTCCCGGTCGAGGCGGTGCAGGACAAAGAGGCGGGCGGCGGGGTCTTTGCTTTTGAGGTAGTTGCTCAGTATGTGGTAGGCGGTGCGGGTCTTGATGCGGTCGGTCGAGACGGAGAGCAGGCCGCTGACTTTATCGACCACGATGAGGGCATCGTCTTCATAGATGATGCGCAACTGGCTGTTTTTAAACTCCTTATACCCTACCCTGAAATTGATTTTGATTTTGTCTCCGGCGTGCACGGGTTGGTCGTAACGGGTGGTGGGGGTGTCGTTTACGGCTACTTGCCGGTGGGCCAGCCAGGATTTGACGGTGCTTCGGCTGCGGTCGGCAAAGAGGGTGAGAAGGGTGTCGAGCAGGTGGCCGTCGGCGGGTACGGTGCAGCTTTTTTCGTCGTTGTGGCCGGGCTGTCGGCGGGGGTCATGTTTTTTGGCCGGCTTCGGGGGTCTGTTGTTCGGTGCCTGTTTTTTTATATTTCTCATTTTTCTGTTCTGTCGGGGGTGTCGTGTGGTTATTTCAGGGGTGTCTTGGTCACGGTCTGGCCTTGCCGGCGGATGTAGAGGCCGTGTTCGGGCCGGGATACGGGGACTCCTTGCATATTGTAATATTCTGCGGGGTATTCCTGATTGTCTCTGGTCTGGTCTATCCGGGAGGGGATGCCCATCTTGGTCAGGAGGTCTGTATAGGTGTTGCGCAGGTCGTCGTACTGTTGCCGGAGGTCGTCGAGCGTGGCTGCGGGCGAGTGGAGGGTTTCTTCTCCGTCGTGCCGTTTCTGGTCGAGGGCGGCCATGTCGTCGGGTGTGACGGCGGGGTATTTTTCTGCGGGGGTGTAGCGGGCGTCGTCGGTGCGATTGGTGAGGGCGACTTCGGCTATGGCAAAGAAGGGGTGGTTGTGGGCGGTTCCGCCTGACCGGGTGACCATAAAGCGGATGAAACGGGTGCCTTTGGGGGCGGTGACTTCGCCGGTGCTGTTCTGCTTGGCGGCTCCGGTCTGCAGGCCGCTGCTTGCGGTGCAGATGTCGGTCCAGGTCTGGCCGTCGGGGGAGCCGTCTATTTTATAGGCGGTGATATTGGTGGAGGCTCCTTCGGCATTGCGGGTGATGTAGGTGAAATCGAAATGGCGGAAGGTCTCGTCTGCGGGGGCTTCGATGCGGATGTAGTGGTCGAGTCCGTCGTCGGAGTCCTGGTTGTTGTAACGGCTGTGGAAATAGGTATCTACATTGTTGTCTATCAGCACATTCCACGTGGTGAAGTCGTCGATATTCCCGCCTTTGTAGGTGGCGTTGGAGTAGAAGCTGTTTTCGGTCAGGGCCATTTTATAGGCGGGGCTGGGCTGGATGGTTCCGGCTTGTTCGAGCAGTTGTGCGGCCCAGTCGAGCAGGCCGGCGAGTTTTTCCCGCTGGGTGATGTAGTCGGCTTCGTTTACTTGTGTGAGTGTCCACTGGGAGGCTTCGGCGCCGGTTGTCCAGTGAACGATGTCGCCTCCGCCGGCCCGGTGTATGCCCAAATCGGTCCGGTTATCGGGGGCGAGCGCGAAATAGCCTATGCTGCCGGTGATGGGGACCAGCGTGAAGTTCTGGGGGGTATCGGTCATGGGCAGGGGGTTGTTGTAGCTCATGTTGGCTCCGATGTAGCGGCCGGTG
>JAFLRV010000200.1 GCA_022511245.1 Coprobacter sp. | reverse complement strand
CATCGTTTCTCCCATGCCGATAATTCCGCCGGAGCATATTTCCATACCCACCTCCTGCGCCGCTTTGATGGTTTCTATTTTTTCCTCCTGCGTATGCGTGGAACACAATTCCGGGAAGTAGGAGGGTGCCGTCTCCAAATTGCAATGGTAGCGGTTCACTCCGGCCGCTTTCAACGCCGTCAAATCCTCTTTGGAGAGCAGCCCCAGCGAAGCACACAACGACATTTCCGTCTTTTCCGACAACATTTTATAGATATTGCAGATTTGCGTCATGCCGTTGCCGGATACTTTCCGGCCGCTGGTTACCAGCGAAAACCGTTTTACCCCTTTTTTCTGGTTCCACAACGCATGTTCGAGCGATGTTTCGGGAGAGACCAGTCCGTACACCTGAATATCGGTTTTGTGGTGCATCGACTGGGCGCACCATTTGCAGTCTTCGGGACAATGCCCGGAACGGGCATTGATAATGGAGCAGGAATCGAAACGTTTCGTATTGAACGCCGAAGTTATTTCCGCCGCTGCTTTGTATAACGCCTCTTTATCCGTTGTTTCGGACAACGCTACGGCTTCGGAGCAGGTAATCGGCTCTCCGGCCAAAACTCTTTCTTTCAGTTGTTCTACCATAACGATAAAAATTAAAATCCGGAACAGATGCAACGGCATCGGCTCCGGATCAGGTTCTCAAATATTGTCAATATACGAATATAGCCGTCCCGGTTTACAGGGACACTATTCTCTTGTAAAGGCATAAAATAACAGGAATTTTTCGGGTCTGCGTTGAGAGACTCCGCATCGTCAGCCGGAACGAAAAACAAAAACATTCGTTCAGTCAGATTCGATAAGTGAATATTTCCCTGTTTACGGACAGAGGCTTCGGTTACGCTTTTGGACAATGCCCCGATACTCACGCAACGGCCCATGCTGCAAAATGCCGCATATCCGTTTCGGTTCCACCGCCGGAACCGGAAATAACCCCGTTGTAATATCGCACTTTTCCGAAACATCGTGTTTATTCTGTGGCAAATGTAACAAAATATGTGAGAACTCGTATCTCCGTCATGGAAAATTCGGAGATAAACTAATCTTTATCTTCTGCTAATCTGAATCCCAGACAATAATGTCTTAATCTTGCCATATGTTTGTTTCGATTGGCCGTTCGCAAATATGGGCGGCTGCTGCCCCAGCTTCCACCGCGATAGATGCGCAATTCGGCATCACTTAAATTTTGAGGACCGGGAGCTGAACGTTGATAACTTAAACTGTCATATAAATCACTGCACCATTCGTGGACATTGCCACTCATGTCATAAATGCCGAGTTCGTTCGGCTTCAGCTGACCCACATCGTGTGTCGTACTGTCGGAATTTTCTATAAACCAGGCTGTCTTTTCCGGCTTTCCTCCGCTGAATTTGTACCCATGCGATTTATTTCCTCCCTTTGCGGCATATTCCCATTCTGCTTCTGTTGGCAAACGATAAGAATGGCCTGTTATCTTATTCAACCGTCGGATAAAGAGTTGCACATCATACCAGGATACGCATTCTACCGGTCTATTGTCTCCTTTAAATTCAGACGGATTCCTATTGTGCATAACCTTATTCCATAATTTTTGAGTTACCTCGTAACGTCCGATACGAAAACTTTTTATTTCAACGGAATGTTCCGGCTTTTCATCATCGTCGGCATCGTCGTCATTACTGCCCATCATGAAAACTCCACCTTCTACATCGACCATATCTACATAATAATCATCCGATGTACAACTATACAGTAAGGTCAGGGCGATAATCCCTGCAAACAAATTTTTTATCATAATGTAACGAAAAGAAAGAGGATGGCCAGCAAGTCGGTAAAACTTACGGCCATCCTCAGAACAAAACAGTAATTAATTGTCAATCATATTTCTCAACAGAGTACCGGCACCCCATCCTACATTGAAGGCATCTTCGTCACTCATATTGGAAAAAGCGCCGCATGAAGTCAGAATTCCAGAACATACGGATGCAAATATCACAGCTGCAATAAATTTTCTCAAGTTTTTCATAATTCTATTTTTTTACTGATAATAAGATGTTTTTTCAAAATAATTACTGTACTCCAAGTTTGTATGTTTTTCCGTTATACTCCGACGGTACATAAATACATTTTGAGTCAGACGTTGTTTTATTGGCCGGAATCTTAAAGATATCACTGGCTATAATATCTTCATCTTCGCCCACAACAACAATTACAGTAGCGTAAACATCTGTGGCCTGGGGGCAGCTAAGACGTACGGTAATCTGGTCTGTATGACTACCATTAATTGTTCCCGTGTAGCGTGACAGAGAAAATTGACACACCTGAGGATTTTCAGTCGTGGACTTTACATTCTGATTATTGGATGCAAAAATTGCTGCACTCAATGATAATAAGGCAATGATTGCCATAAATACAAATTTTTTCATATTGCGAAATTTATTGTGAGGCAACGTCTCTATTTGATACGACCTCATGTTTGACTATTTTTTTGAATAAGTAGTTCCGTTGTAAACAAGTTTATTTCCTGAGATAGATATAATACCAACTTCATTTCCGTTTCGGTCCAAAAGTCTTAATACACAACCCAGAGGATTCGTTTCAGCACGAAAACTATACTCATTAGATCCTTGACCGATTTTAATTCTTACCCAGGTACTTTCGACTTTGACAAAATCATAACCATTGAAATACACTCCCGTAGGAACACTAACA
>JAFLRV010000020.1 GCA_022511245.1 Coprobacter sp. | reverse complement strand
ACCCGCGACCCCATGCGTGACAGGCATGTATTCTAACCGGCTGAACTACCGCACCCCTTGTAATCAAGGTCGACGTTTCCGTCATTTTTGTGACTGCAAAGGTAGAGTAAATTTTTAATCCGGCAAATCTTCTGCGAAATTTTTTTTAAATTTGTGCTCTTCTCAAAAGTGCACGATTTATGAAATACGCTTGGATATTACTCTCGTTTTGTTTTCTTCCGGCCCTGTATGGTGCCGATAACCGGATAACGGTAGATGCCCCGTTGAAAATTCCTTTGCTGTTGAGCGGAAATTTCGGTGAACTGAGGGGCAACCATTTTCATACGGGACTCGATTTCAAGACACAAGGCCGCACCGGGTTGCCGGTGTACGCTGCCGATGACGGCTATGTCTCCCGTATCAACGTCTCTCCTTACGGATACGGGCAGGCACTCTACATCGATCATCCCTCCGGTATAACCACCGTATATGCCCATCTCGACCGTTATGCCCCTTTTATCGGGCAGGTGGTGCGGGAGAAACAGTATGAACAGGAGAGTTATTCGGTGGATTTCACGCCGGACGACCGAATCGAGGTGAAGCGGGGGCAGTTGATTGCTTACAGCGGCAATACCGGCAGTTCGGGCGGGCCGCATCTCCATTTTGAGATTCGTGACACCCCATCGGAAAAACCGCTCAATCCGGCTCCCTATTTTCTGACCAACCTGACCGATACCCGCTTGCCTGCGGTACGCAATGTCGCTCTTTATCCGGTTCCGGGACGGGGAGTAGTAAACGGTTCCTCCTCCCGGCTGGTTTACACGCCGACGGCCGCTCCCGATGGAAAATATACCGTTACCGGTTCCTGTACCGGTTGGGGAGACCTCTATTTGGGGGTTAAGGCATACGACTATATGGACCATACGACGAATACCTACGGTATATATTCGATGAAAATATTTGTTGACGATTCGCTCCTGTGCTCCTTTAAAATGGACACGTTGTCGTTCGATGAGAGCCGGGCGATAAATACGTTTATCGATTACGGCGACTGGAATCAGAACCGGTCGTTTTATATGCGCTCTTATGTGGCGCCGGGCAACCGGCTGCCCATTTATACCGGTGTTGCGAATCAGGGAATTTTTACGATACGGCAGGAGAAGGTGTACCGGGTGCGGTATGAACTCTCCGATATATACGGCAACACCGCCCGAATCGATATGAAGGTAACAGGTAAAAAACAGCCGATACCCGAACACGTTTGCAGTGAAAATGAATACCCCCTCTCGTGTGACCGGAAAAACGTCGTCAAGGGGAAAGGTTTGTACTGGGAAGTGCCGAAGGGGGCTTTTTATGACGATGTCGATTTGCTCTACCGTTATAAGGAGCGACCCGGTTATTATTCGGCGGTGCATACGCTGGGTGACGGAACCATACCTCTCCACCTGAATACGACCCTCACTATCGATGTTTTGAACGATACGCTTCCCGACAAGACGAAATATTATGTGGCCCGGCTGGGGCAGAAGGCCGATGTGTCCTGCGGCGGGGTGTATGAGTCGGGCCGTATGACCGCCACCATACGGGATTTGGGTTCATTCGCTGTCAAAGCCGATAGGATGCCGCCCGTGATTACACCGCTGGGACAGGAAAAATGGGGGAGCACGGGAAACATCCGTTTCCGTATCGGGGATGCCGGCAGCGGAGTAGCCTCTTTTCGGGGGGAAATAGACGGGAAATTTGCCTTATTTGCTTTGGACGGCAAGACGTCGGTCGTGCAGTGTACGCTCGACTCCTCCCGCATTGAAAAGGGTAAAAAGCACCGGTTGCAGTTCGAGGTGATCGACGGATGCGGAAATAAAAAACAGTTTACGAGTGAGTTTTATTGGTAAAAAACAAAACAGAAGAAGATGATGAGGATGAGAAGATTTTATGGAGTTCTGCTGGTTGGAATATCCGGCTGGTTTATGTCGGAGGCCAATGCCTGCACCAGTCTGCTGGCCGGTCGGAAAGCAACCGCTGACGGCAGTACGTTGATTACCTATGCGGCCGATTCGCATACGCTGTACGGCTCGCTGGTCTATCTTCCGGCTGGAGAATATCCGGCGGGGGCGATGCTCGATGTCAAAGAGTGGGATACCGGCAAACCGTTGGGGCAGATACCGCAGGCAAGGTCCACTTATGCCGTTATGGGCAATATGAACGAACATCAGCTGGCCATTACCGAATCGACATGGGGTGGCCGACCCGAACTGGTCGATACGACCGGTATACTGGACTACGGCAGTTTGATATACATTTCCCTGCAACGGGCAAGGACGGCCCGTGAAGCGATAAAAGTAATGACCGATTTGGTGAAGAAATACGGTTATTACAGCTCCGGAGAATCTTTCTCCATTGCCGACCCCGATGAAGTGTGGGTTCTGGAGATGATAGGAAAAGGCCCCCACAACAGGGGAGCGGTATGGGTAGCGGTGCGCATTCCCGACGACTGCATCTCGGCCCATGCCAATCAGGCCCGCATCCACACCTTCCCGTTGGATGACAAGGAGAATTGCCTCTATTCGCCCGATGTCATTTCATTTGCACGGGAAAAGGGATATTTCAGCGGATTGAACAAGGATTTCAGTTTTGCCGACGCCTATGCTCCGGCCGATTTCGGCGCCCTGCGGGGATGCGAGGCACGGGTGTGGGCATTCTTCCGGAAATACCATCCCGCTATGGACGATTATTTGCCGTATCTCAACGGAGAATCGGCCGCTCCCATACCGCTGTATGTAAAACCCGACCGCAAACTCTCGGTGCAGGATATGAAGGATGCCATGCGTGACCATTTCGAGGATACCCCGTTCGATATGACGCAGGATATAGGAGCCGGGCCGTTCAAAGCCCCGTACCGTTTCCGTCCCATGTCGTTTGCCGTAGACGGAGTCGAATATACGCAGGAGCGGGCCATTGCTACCCAGCAGACCGGTTTCACGCTGGTGGCCCAGATGCGCAACTGGCTGCCCGACGCTATCGGCGGGGTGCTGTGGTTCGGGGTTGACGATGCCAATACCTGTGTATATATACCGATTTACTGTTGTGCGACGGAGGTGCCCGAATGTTTCAGTCCCGATAACGGAAGCCTGTACCGGTTTTCCTGGACATCGGCGTTCTGGATACATAACTGGGTCGCCAATATGGCCTATGCCCGGTACAATTTTATGATACGGGATATCCGGCCGGTACAGCAGCAACTGGAAACCGAGTTCAATACGTGGCAGCCCCTCATCGAAAAATCGGCGGCAGAGATGTACCGGAACGACCGGGCGGCTGCCGTTCGCTTCCTCACATCCTACAGCATATCGCAGGCACAGCGCTCGACGGCCCGCTGGAAAGAGTTGGGCGAATATCTGCTGGTGAAATATCTCGACGGCAATGTCAAACGGGAAAAAGACGGGAAATTTCTGGAAAACGAATACGGCCTGCCCGAAGACCCGGAATTTCCCGGCTATTCGGAAGAATATTACCGGGCGGTGGCCAAAGACGCCGGAGAGCGGTTGCGGGTGAAATTTTAATCCGGAGCCGATTTTATTTCGGGCATCTGTCGGATTTCCGAAAAATAAGTATTAAATTTGTTGAGACAGTATGAAATTTTTAACACGAAATATTTTTGAATATGGAAAATGAAACGTTGTTGAAAGAAGTTACGGCAAAAGCCCAGACTTGGCTGGGACAAGGGTATGACGAGGCGACGAAAGCCGAAGTACGCCGTATGCTCGATAACGAGGACAAAACGGAACTGATAGAGTCTTTCTATAAAGATTTGGAGTTCGGAACCGGCGGTTTGCGCGGCATCATGGGTGTCGGCACCAACCGGATGAACATATACACGGTAGGCGCCGCCACGCAAGGGTTGTCGAACTATCTGAAAAAAGCATTTGCCGAACTGCCGCAGATAAAAGTCGTTATCGGTTACGACTGCCGCAACAACAGCCGGCTGTTTGCCGAGACATCGGCCAATATCTTTTCGGCAAACGGAATCAAAGTCTATCTGTTCGAGTCGCTGCGCCCGACGCCCGAAATGTCGTTTGCCATTCGGGAACTGGGTTGCCAGAGCGGTATTATTCTCACCGCTTCGCACAATCCCAAAGCCTATAACGGATACAAGGCTTACTGGAGCGACGGGGCGCAGATGATTGCTCCGCACGACAAGAATACGATTGACGAGGTAAACAGTATCCGTTCGGTGGAAGAGATTAAATTCAACGGTAATCCCGACCTGATTGAGGTCATCGGGGAGGGGATGGACAACATCTATCTGAACCGCTTGAAAACCCTCTCGCTCAGCCCCGAAGTTATCGAACGGCACAAGGATATGAAAATCGTTTATACCCCGATACACGGTACCGGTGTCAAACTGATTCCCGCCGCACTGAAGGCGTTCGGCTTTACCAATATTATCCATGTCCCCGAACAGGATGTGGTCAGCGGAGATTTCCCTACGGTGATTTCTCCCAATCCCGAAGAGCCGGCGGCTCTGGATATGGCGATTAAGAAAGCGCAGGAGACCGATGCCGACCTCGTGCTGGCTTCCGACCCCGATGCCGACCGCATCGGTATTGCCGTGAAGAATGACAAAGGCGAGTGGATTCTGGTCAACGGCAATCAGATTGCCATGATTCTGCTCAACTACCTGATTACCCGTTACCGGGAACTCGGCCGCCTGACCGGAAACGAATATGTGGTGAAAACCATTGTTACGACCGAACTGATAAAGAGCATCGCCGAAAAGAATAACGTGAAATATTTCGACTGCTATACCGGTTTCAAATGGATAGCTGCCGTTATGCGGGAGAACGAAGGCAAGATGAACTATATCGGAGGCGGTGAAGAGAGCTACGGTTTCCTGGCCGAAGATTTCGTGCGCGACAAAGACGCCGTATCGGCCTGCGCTTTGATGGCCGAAACCGCCGCATGGGCCAAAGACAACGGAAAGACCGTGTATGAAATGTTGCAGGATATCTACCTGACCTACGGTTTTGCCAAACAGAAAGGAATTTCGGTGGTGCGTGAAGGAAAATCGGGAGCCGAAGAAATCCAGTCCATGATGAAAAACTACCGGAATCATCCCATTACCGAAATCGCCGGCTCCAAAGTCATCTTGATTAAAGATTACGATACGCTGGTCGCTACCGATGTAACCGCCGGCACGCAGTCTCCGCTGGATATGCCGGTGACTTCAAACGTGCTGCAATACTTTACCGAAGACGGCACGAAAGTCTCTATCCGTCCCTCCGGAACCGAACCGAAGATTAAGTTCTATATCGAAGTACAGGGCAAACTGAACTCCCGTGAGGAGTACGACAAAGTCAATGCCGAAACCGAACAGAAAATAGAAGCTGTCAAAGCCTCTTTGGGAATTTGATTCGGTATTGAACCGATAAGAAAAGAACCGGGAAAGGATTTACTCTTTCCCGGTTTTTTTTCTTACTTTTTCAATTGAAATTACAGATTATAAATTTTTTTCATATCTTTGTCCATCTAACTAATATGGTAGTGCCAATGAGATAGAAAATAATCATTAGTTAAGCATCATAGAATAGGAAAAAGCGTTTTTGCTGAAAATCTTGCACTTGAAACTTCGACACTTTCAACGCACCCAAGAGTACGGCGAAGATGCTCACGCTATAGGCGTGGGCTTTACTCGTTTATTTGGGTGGATAGGTAGTCGAAGACCTCAAGTGCAGATAAATAAGAGTTTGTCCGCGCTTTTTTTATGTCTTAATTTTAGTTCGGTCGAAAGGACAATTATAAATAATCTATTAAAATTATTAAAAATAACAATTATGAAAAGAAAACTTATAGCAATTTGTTTTGCACTTTTTTCTTCTATTTCTATGTATGCATTTAAAGTTGATGCCAATTTAAAAACAGATGATGGAGCCCAATCATTATTTTTGTATAGTAGTGGAAAATGTGTTGTAACAACCTCAAATGGTGCTAGAGGTGAAGGAACCTACGACTTGCGAGGTGGTAAGATTTATATCTCATGGGATAATGGAGTGAATCAAGAAGGTTCTTATCGAATGGTTTCAAATCAGCTTAAAACAGTGTATATTGAAGGTTATAGTTATAGTAGAACATTGGTTCTTCCTCGAAGATAAAAAACTTTAGCTATAAATTTGAAAAAGCTTCCAAGTAAGAATAAACTTGGGAGCTTTCTTTTTATATAATTTTTAATTGAGTGATTTAAAGTGATTAGGCTGTAATCCCTGAATAAACAGGGATTACAGCCTAACTATAAAGATTAAACTATCTGTTTATTATTCGATAGCAGCTTGGGCGGCAGCTACACGGGCGATAGGCACACGGTAGGGACTACAGCTGACGTAGTTCATACCCAGTGAAGCACAGAATTTAACCGAAGAGGGTTCACCTCCGTGTTCACCGCAGATACCTACTTTCAGGTTCGGTTTTGTCGAACGGCCTTTTTCGGTTCCCATGCGTACCAGCTGGCCTACGCCCTGCTGGTCGAGGATAGCGAACGGGTCGTTTTTGAGGATGCCTTTTTCCTGATAGATTTTCAGGAACTTGCCGGCATCGTCACGGGAGAAACCGAACGTCATCTGGGTCAGGTCATTGGTACCGAACGAGAAGAAGTCAGCCACTTCGGCGATACGGTCGGCCGTTACGGCGGCACGGGGAACTTCGATCATGGTACCGATTTTGTAATCGACGCTGTCGTTGCGTTCGGCAAATACCTGTTTGGCGATATCGTTGATGATTTCGGCCTGCATCTTCAGCTCTTCTACAACACCTACCAGCGGAATCATGATTTCGGGATGAACATCGGCACCTTTGGCTTTGGCATCGAGAGCGGCTTCGAGGATGGCACGAGCCTGCATTTCGGTAATTTCGGGATAAGTACAGCCCAGACGGCAACCCCGGTGACCCAGCATCGGGTTGAATTCTTCCAGCGAGTCGCAGGCCATTTTTACCTCGTCTATCGTCAGCCCCATTTCAGCGGCCAGTTCTTTCTGGGTAGCCAGCTGATGAGGTACGAATTCGTGCAAGGGGGGATCGAGCAGACGAATCGTCACGCCCAGTCCGTCCATCGCCATAAAGATGCCTTCGAAGTCCTGACGCTGTATCGGCAGCAGTTTTTTCAGCGCTTCCCGGCGTCCCTCTTCGTCTTTGGCCAGAATCATTTCACGCATGGCTTTGATACGGTCACCTTCGAAGAACATGTGTTCTGTACGGCAGAGACCGATCCCTTTGGCACCGAATTTGCGGGCCACCGAAGCATCTTTCGGCGTGTCGGCGTTGGTGCGTACATCCATTTTGGTATATTTTTCGGCCAGTTCCATAATCTGGGCGAAATCTCCGCTCAAATCGGGATCAACCGTAGCAACCTGTCCTTCGTACACCTCACCGGTGGAACCGTTCAGTGAAATCCAGTCGCCTTCGTGATATACAGTACCACCCATTTCGATGGTGCGGCTCTTGTAGTCGATTTTGATTTCTCCGGCACCCGATACGCAGCATTTACCCATACCGCGAGCCACAACGGCTGCGTGAGAGGTCATACCGCCGCGAGCGGTGAGAATACCTTGTGCAACGTTCATACCGCGCAGGTCTTCGGGCGACGTTTCGATACGCACGAGAATCACTTTTTTGCGTTTTTCGGCCCAAGCTTCGGCGTCATCGGCAAAGAATACGATTTTTCCGGCGGCAGCACCCGGAGATGCGGGCAAGCCTTTGGCGATTACTTTGGCCGTTTTCAACGCCTCTTTGTCGAATACCGGATGCAGGAGTTCGTCCAGCTTCTGCGGTTCCATTCTTTTCAGAGCCGTTTTTTCGTCGATGATACCCTCGCGGAGCATATCCATGGCGATTTTGACCATAGCGGCACCGGTACGTTTTCCGTTACGGGTTTGCAGCAACCACAATTTACCGTCCTGAATGGTAAATTCGAGGTCTTGCATATCTTTGAAATAATCTTCCAGTTTCTGCTGTGTTTCGATGAGGTCTTTGGCACATTCGGGCATCGACTCTTCCAGCGAAGGATATTTGGAGGCACGAACGCTCTCTTCGATTCCCTGCAGGGCAGCCCAGCGGCGGGAACCTTCGATGGTGATTTGCTGCGGTGTACGGATACCGGCCACCACGTCTTCGCCCTGAGCGTTAATCAGGTATTCGCCGTTGAAGATGTCTTCGCCGGTAGCGGCGTCACGGGTGAAAGCCACACCGGTAGCCGACGTGTTGCCCATGTTGCCGAATACCATAGCCTGTACGTTGACGGCCGTACCCCATTCTTCGGGAATCTGGTTCATTCGGCGGTAGTAAATGGCCCGTTCGTTCATCCAGCTGTCGAATACGGCGCAGATGGCACCCCACAGCTGTTCCCACGGAGAGTCGGGGAAATCTTTGCCGGTGCGTTCTTTGACAGCGGCTTTGAATTTTTTGACAAGCAGTTTGAGGTCTTCGACATCGAGTTCGGTGTCCAGTTTAACCCCTTTCTGTTTTTTCACCTCGTCCATTACCTCTTCGAACGGGTCGATGTCCTCTTTGCTTTTCGGTTTCATACCCAGCACGACATCACCGTACATTTGTACGAAACGACGGTAAGAGTCCCAGGCAAAACGGGGATTGCCCGATTTCTTGGCGATGCCTTCGACGGCGGTATCGGTCAGACCCAGATTCAGGACGGTGTCCATCATACCCGGCATGGAAACCCGTGCGCCCGAGCGAACGGATACCAGCAGCGGATTTTCAGAATCGCCGAATTTGGTACCCATCAGATTTTCGATGTGCTGGATAGCTTTTTCGACCTCCTCTTTCAACAGGTTGGTCACAGCCTCTTTGCCCTGCTGGTTGTATTCGGTACAAACTTCGGTCGTAATCGTAAATCCGGGAGGAACCGGAACGCCGATGAGATTCATCTCTGCCAGGTTGGCACCTTTACCTCCGAGGAGGTTTTTCATGTCGGAACGGCCTTCCGCTTGACCGTTTCCAAATGTATACACTCTTTTCATATATGATAAAATTAATGTTTCTCTGTCCGATTTTGCCATCCGGAGATGACAAAAGTTTTATTATGCAAAAATATACGCTTATAACGATACCTTCAAAAATAATTGGAATAATTTTTTACAATAAGCAAATTTTCTTTCCATAACAAGGAAAGTTAAAGAAATATGATTAACTTTGAACGAATTTGTATTTACTTAAAAATTTAGCTTTGGCACGGAAAAAGAAAGAGTTGCCTGTGGTGGAACAGGTGGAGATTACCGATGTGGCCGCCGAGGGAAAAGCTATTGCCCGGATTAATGATTTAGTTGTTTTTGTCCCTTATGTCGCTCCGGGCGATGTCGTCGATTTGCAATTATACCGAAAGAAACATAAATATGCCGAAGGCCGGGTGTTGAAAGTGCACCGCTATTCCGCCTCCCGTTGCGAACCGTTTTGCAGCCATTTCGGCGTATGCGGCGGTTGCAAGTGGCAGCATTTGCCTTACGAACAGCAGCTGTTTTACAAACAGAAGCAGGTGGTCGACAACCTGACCCGCATCGGAAAAATCGAACTGTCCGGGATTTCTCCCATAAAAGGGTCGGCCAAGAACCGTTTTTACCGGAACAAACTGGAGTTTACCTTCTCCAACAAGTCGTGGCTGACGCAGGCCGAACTGGATTCGGATGCGGCATTTGACAACCGGGATGCGCTGGGATTTCATATTCCGGGCATGTTTGACAAGGTGCTCGACATTAAAAAATGCTGGTTGCAGGATGATATTTCCAATCAGATACGGTTAGAGATTCGCCGCTATACGATGGAAAACGGATATCCTTTTTTCGATTTGCGGGCCCAGACCGGACTGATGCGCAATATTATCGTCAGAACGGCCTCTACCGGAGAAATTATGCTCATTGTCGTGTTTTTCGATGATGACCGGGAAAAGATAACCCGGTTGCTGGAGCATGTGGCCGGTAAATTCCCCCAGATTACCTCGCTGCTGTATATCGTGAACCGCAAGGCGAACGATACGATTACCGACCAGGAGGTGCATCTGTTTCGGGGGCGGGACTATATCCTCGAAGCGATGGAGGACCTGCAATTCAAAATCGGCCCCAAATCGTTTTATCAGACCAATTCGGAACAGGCATATGAACTTTACAAGGTAGCCCGGGAGTTCGCCGGTCTCACCGGCGGCGAACTGGTATATGACCTCTATACGGGGACGGGTACCATTGCCAATTTCGTGGCTTCCCGTGCCCGGAAAGTTATCGGTATCGAGTACGTTCCCGAAGCCATCGAGGATGCCAAAGTCAATGCCGGACTGAATAACATCGGCAATACGCTTTTTTTCGCCGGAGATATGAAAGACATCCTGACGGAGGATTTCATCGGCGAGCACGGTCGGCCCGATGTGGTGATAACCGACCCGCCCCGAGCCGGAATGCACGAAGATGTGATTAAAACCATTCTTTTTGCCGCTCCGCAGCGAATCGTATATGTAAGTTGCAATCCGGCCACACAGGCCCGTGACTTGAGTCTGCTGGACGGTATGTACAGGGTTGCCCGTGTGCAGCCGGTCGATATGTTCCCCCATACGCATCATGTCGAGAATGTCGTGTTGCTGGAGAAACGGTAATACGGTCATACGAAGAATATATATAGTATAAATTATTAAAATAGAGATATATCATGACAGAAAAATTGGAAAAGAAAATGCGGGACTCGGCAGCCATGCGCTGGGGAGTGCTGGCGCTGGTCGCTTTTACGATGCTGTGCGGCTATTTCCTCACAGATGTAATGTCGCCGCTGAAACCGATGCTGGAATCCCAGCTGCTGTGGGACAGTATGGAGTACGGACTGTTTACCAGTGCATACGGCTGGTTTAACGTGTTCCTGCTGATGCTCATTTTCGGAGGAATTATCCTCGACAAGATGGGCGTTCGCTTTACCGGGCTGAACGCCTGTGTGCTGATGGTAATCGGGTGTGCGATGAAATATTGCGCCATTGCCGGATATTTGCCGGTTGCCGGTACCGTGTTGGGCATGAAATCACAGGTGTTTTATGCAGCGGTTGGATATGCCATTTTTGGCGTAGGAGTGGAAATTGCCGGTATTACCGTGTCGAAGATTATCGTGAAATGGTTCAAAGGCAAAGAGATGGCTTTGGCTATGGGACTTGAAATGGCTACGGCCCGTTTGGGAACGATGCTCGCCATGTCGGTTACCGTGCCTTTTGCCAATCTGTTCGGTACGGTTCAGCCCGACGGTACGGTTGTTCCCCATATTTCGGCACCGTTGCTGCTTTGCTTGATATTGTTGTGCATCGGTACGGTCGGATTCTTTATCTATACCTTTATCGACCGCCGTTTTGACGCCCAGCAGAGTGAAAGTGAGGGAGAAGCCGAAGAGCCGTTCCGGGCCAAAGATGTCTTTTTGGTGATGTCCAGCAAGGGATTCTGGCTGATAGCCCTTTTGTGCGTGCTGTTCTATTCGGCCGTGTTCCCGTTCCTGAAATATGCCACCGATTTGATGGTCAACAAATACGCCGTATCGCCCTCTCTGGCCGGTATGATTCCGGCTATCCTGCCGCTGGGAACCCTCTTCCTGACACCTTTCTTCGGCGGATTGTACGATACGAAAGGAAAAGGAGCAACGATAATGGTTATCGGAGCGGTCATGCTGATAGCCGTGCATGCGCTCTTTGCCCTGCCGCTCTTAAACGAATGGTGGTTCGCCACGCTGCTGATGATTGTATTGGGTATCGCTTTTTCGCTGGTACCTTCGGCCATGTGGCCTTCGGTGCCCAAAATTATTCCCGAAAAACAGCTCGGAACGGCCTATGCCCTCATATTCTGGGTGCAGAACTGGGGCCTGATGGGCGTGCCCGCTTTGATTGGCTGGGTACTGGATGCCTATTGTAAACTGGACGGAGAAGCCGGTTCCCCCGCTTACGACTATACGCTGCCCATGTGTATTTTCGCCGGTTTCGGTATGGCCGCTCTGGTAGTGGCCTTGTTGCTGAAACGGCAGGACAAGATAAGCGGTTACGGCCTCGAAGAACCCAATATTAAGAAATAAGAAATTACGGTTGAAAACGAAAAGAGACGGTACCGACATGTCGGTACCGTCTCTTTTTATGAATGTCGTCGATATCTCTTTATTGATGTTGCTCCCGTAACAAATCGTTCACCGTTTTTACCGGATTGAACGTTTCCACCGGAACCTCAACGAACAGCGTGTTCCAGTCTGACATGGCCCCGTTCCACAATCCCGGCAGTTCGAGCGCTTTCAGTTCTTTGCCGTTTTTCGATTTGAAAGAGATAAAGCCGGTGTTTTTGTCGACATACCGGGTGAGGTCATATTTCTCGCCTTTCCCGTTTTTGACGGCACATACCAGGTCTACCGGATTGAAATGGGTCGATGACCGGAGCATGGCGACCGCTTCGGGATTGTTCATGTTTATCTGCGAACTTTCCAGAATTTGCAGCGAATAGGTCCCGTCGGCATTGTAGGCAAGGAACGGTCCGCCGCCCGGTTCTCCCTCGTTTTTGACCATGCCGCATACCCGGACAGGACGTCGCAGTTTGCCTAACAGATAGATAGCCAGATCGCTGTCTTCGAGCTGCTTGGTTACAGGATTTTTGATAAACAGCGAGGTCTGGAGGAAAGCGATGATTTCCCGCAAGGTCTCTATGGTGTATGTTCCGCTTTCCAGCAGTTCGGTATACCGGTCTATCTTCTCTTTCAGGGAGACAAGCACCCCGCCGATAATCTTTTTGTACAGGACTGTCGTCTCTTTCAGCCGGTCGGGAACCACATTGTCGATGTTTTTGACAAAGATAACATCGGCATCGATATCGTTCAGGTTTTCGATGAGGGCACCGTGACCGCCCGGACGGAACACCAGCGACCCTTTTTCGTCCCGGAACGGTTCGTTTTCCATCGTGGCCGCCAGCGTATCGGTCGAAGGTTTCTGCTCCGAGAACCCGATATGGTATTTCACGCCGTACTCTTTTTCATAGGCTGGCTGTTTGTCGCTCACTAACTGCCGGAAATAGGGCAGATGCTCGTGGGAAACGGTGAAATGCACATGCACATCCCCCTCCCGGTTGCAGGCATACAGCGCACCTTCCGACAAATGCTCCTCCATTGCCGTGCGGCTGGTTTGGGCATAACGGTGAAATTTCAGCATCCCTTTGGGCAAGGCGCCGTAATTCAGTCCCTCTTTCGACAGCAGGTTCGAGACCACCGTTTTGTACTGGCCTCCGGCGATGAGTTCCCCGACCTCTTTTCCGGTATTTTTCCGGCAGGTTTCGTTCAGGTCGGAATAGAAGGCAAACGATTCGATTCGGCCGAAAAACTCCTTTTCGAAACCGGTCGTCGGTACCTCATAAGGGGCGTCGATAAACTCGAACAGATTTTTGAACATCCGGCTGGCGGCACCCGATGCCGGGACGAATTTCACAATGGTATGGTTTTCTTTCAGGTAGTTGTCCCATATCGAGACATATTTTTGCACATCTTCCTTGCCCACAGAAAGGATTCCGTTTCCGGCCGATGCCGCATCATGAAGCCGGAGATATGGAAACCCGCTTTTGAAACAGGCCAGCTGAGTCTCTATCTGCGATTCGGATATCCCTTTTTCTTTCAGGAGTTCCCGGTCTTGAGGTGTAAGCATAACAACAATTTTTAATATAAATAACGATTTCGAAAACACCCAAATTTACAAAAACATCCTTAAAAAATGACAGAATAGCTATAAAAAATATATCTTTGAATACATTTCCCAAACAGGTACGGTTATGGCGGAAGAGAGCTATTTTACAGAAGAGGAGAAAAAGGAGTTTATCGAGGCATACAAAACGTTGCAGGAGACCTCCCGGTCGTTAATCGGAGAAGACGATGCCCGGCGCATACGCCAGTGGATTACGGAAGCGATTGATTCGGGAAACTATCTCCGGGACAAACACGGTATCAATGTGTTGTTGCGGAATATCCATACGGCGCTGGTTCTCTCCAAAGAGGTAGGGCTGGAGCGCAGTACGCTTATCGCCGTACTGCTGTACAATGTGGCGCTTTGCGAATTTCTGTCGATGGAGCGCATCGAAAAGGAGTTCGGCGCCGATATCGCCAAGATTATACGGGGATTGATAAAAGCGAACGGCCTGTATGCCAAGCAGGCGACAGTCGAGAGCGACAATTTCCGGAAACTGCTCCTGACCTTTGCGGAAGATGTGCGGGTGATTATCATCATGATAGCCGACCGGCTCTGTCTGATGCGCATGATTAATCACCATCCCGATGTGAAATTTCGGGCCGATATTGCCTGTGAGGCCTCCTACCTGTATGCACCGCTGGCTCACCGGCTGGGGTTGTACTCCATCAAGTCCGAACTGGAAGACCTCTCTCTGAAATATACCAACCGGGAGACGTTCGACCATATCGTACATAAATTGAACGAGACCAAGCGGGCCCGTGATCAGTATATCCGGGAATTTATCGAGCCGGTAAAAAAGAAACTCGAGGAAGCCGGCCTCCGGTTTGAAATCAAGGGCCGCACCAAGTCGATATATTCGATTTGGAACAAGATGAAAAAGCAGAAGGCGGAGGTCGAGGATATTTATGACCTGTTTGCCATCCGGGTGATACTGGACGCCCCCGAAAGTCAGGAAAAAGCCGATTGCTGGAAAGTCTATTCTATTGTAACCGATATGTATCAGCCCAATCCCAAACGGTTGAGAGACTGGCTGTCGATACCCAAAAGCAACGGTTACGAGTCGCTGCACATTACCGTATTCGGCCCGCAGAGCCGCTGGGTGGAGGTGCAGATACGCAGCCGCCGCATGGACGATATCGCCGAACACGGACTGGCGGCCCACTGGAAATACAAAGGGGTGAAGAGCGAGCACGGTCTCGACGACTGGCTGAACAACGTGCGGGACATTCTGGAAAATGCCGAGAGCGGCCCGATGGAACTGATGAAAGAGTTCAAAATGGATTTGTACGACAAAGAGGTGTTTGTGTTCACGCCCAAAGGCGATTTGTACAAACTGCCCAAAGGAGCGACCGTACTCGATTTTGCGTTTCTGATACATACCGGGTTGGGCAGCAAGTGCGTCGGTGCCATTGTCAACGGGAAAAACCAGACGATTCGTTACGAACTCAAGAGCGGCGATACGATAGAGATTCTCACCTCGCAGGCGCAATCGCCCAAGCAGGACTGGCTGAACATCGTTTCCACCTCCAAAGCAAGAGTAAAGATAAAACAGGCTTTGAAAGAGGTGCAGTTCAAAGAGGCCGAATTTGGAAAAGAACTGTTGCAGCGCCGGTTCAAAAACCGGAAAATCGAGGTCGATGACAGCCTGTTGATGAGGCTCATCAAGAAACAAGGGTATAAGACCGTTACCGATTTTTATTATGCGCTGGCTTCGGAGCGTATCGACATCAATACGGTGGTCGACCATTATCTGGAGCTGTTGCATAAAGAGAGCGACGAACCGGCCGAACAGCGTACCGCCGAAAATTATGTACAGCATTTCGGAGAGGCCGATACGGCGAAAGAGGATGTACTGGTTATCGACCAGCATCTGAAAGGTATCGAATACAAGCTGTCGAAATGCTGCAACCCCATATACGGAGACGAAATATTCGGATTCGTCTCGACACAGGGAACGATAAAGATTCACCGGCTCGACTGCCCCAATGCTCCCGAAATGCGCACCCGCTTCGGGTATCGGGTAGTGAAAGCCCGCTGGTCGGGCAAGCAGGGTTCCCAATATATGACCGTGTTGCGGGTAGTCGGTCACGACGACATCGGCATTGTCACCAACATCACATCCATCATATCGAAAGAGAAAAACGTACTGATGCGGAACATTGCCATCGACTCCGACGACGGCCTGTTTCAGGGCCATATTACCGTGATGGTCGACGACCTGTCGGCCCTGAACACCTTGATAAAGAAACTGAAAACCGTCAAAGGGGTGAAGAATGTAGAGCGGATGCAGTAGATGCAGCGGCGTTGCTCTTCTACCGGACAAGGCAATGCGAGACTCAATAGTTCCCAATGATTATATATGTATGTCTATAATGTTTGGTGATTGAAGGTCGGTGTAGTTATCCTTCATGATTGCACCGTTTGAAAAGATTGTAGAACCGATTTTTTGCATGCCGTGATGGCGGTGAATATGACCGAAAAGATGAGCACTGGGTTGAATGTTTTTAATTCTTTGCAAGAGCTCTTCTGAACCGAAGTTTGTTTTGTCGCTTTCATCTAAGATTCCGTATGGCGGTTCATGAGTTATCACTACATTGGTGTCCGCAGGAATATTTGCATAGTTTTGAAATTGACGGCCGGTAATGCAGTCATTCAAAAACATGGGAACTCCGTAAAATTTAATACCCTCAATCTCTATTCCGGTATTATTAAGATAATGAACATTCGCATCCAGACCCTTTATATTTGCATTCCATAAATATTCATCATGGTTGCCGCAGATAAAAATTTTGTGCGCATAAGGTAAATGGGAAAGCCAGATCATGAAAGCGATTGCTTCAGATTCTGTTCCTGTCATGGTGAAGTCTCCCGAATGAACTATTATATCTGCTTCGGGAAGGTTGATGAGGCGTTGATGAACACCATGTGTATCGGATAAATGTAATATTCTCATATCAAGCTTACAAGTTATCTTCTTTCATAAAACGGGTGCCGTCTTGTTGGGTTATGCTTTGTTCCGTAAACATTATCTCTGCCCAAAAATCGTTAAGACGTATAAAGTCAGGAATTGAAAACAGTCCGTGACAACAGAAACAATGAGTTACATAACATAATTTAAGATCCTTATGATTCAAACATTCTATATTCCAGTTGAGGTCGTCTAACTTCACGAATAAAGGAGACTTCCACGTATTTTGCGAAAAATACATGTCGATGGTAGCGCACATTAAATTAAAATCAGATCCATAAAATGAATCATCTTCTAAATGTAAGATAGACCTATCACCATTATATGAGAAGCGGAGGCTACCGTCAATTTCATAATCATAATCAAAAGCGGGATTATCACATATAATGGAACTCTTACTTTCTATGGCAAGATATCTTTCTAATAGCGAGTCTGATAAAAATTTCAAGTGGTCATTTACTTTCTGAACTCTCTGCACGTTAAGCGGTGTCCACTCAAACATTCCATTTAATAAACACATACGATCGAACAGTAATGACTCTAATTGTTCTTTTACTTCTTTAGAGATTATCAATTTCAGTCCGTCAGGATCGTCACCGACAATCTGTTTTATCTTATTTTCAATCTCAATTATATTTTCTCTGTTTCCCATTGTTTATTCTTTTTCAATAATCTCCTTTACAATGTCTTTGATTGTGAACAGGTATATCTCATTTGTGTTTCCATACCATATGGAATTGGGATATACCGACTGGAACCGCTCGTAATCTTTTTCATGGCTCTTATCAAAAAATCCATAAGTATAGTTCCTGTCAAATTCAGAAATATTATTTAAATCATCAAACTTAACTGTAGGATTGATGAGGATTTTTCTTTGGTGCTTCAACCGTTGGGCTACGGATGCCGAATTGCCTTCCGCTATAACCCAGAGAGGGCGATATTTCGATACTTCTTCCGGGATGAACGTATTAAGATTGTGGTGATACAACACATCGTTGGTGTAGAATTTGCCCATGTCGCCACATTCCAGTTCGTTGACAATTTCGGAAATCATGAAATCATTTTTATCATCCATTGTCGGATCGACAAGGTCAAATTTTCGGAGGAATATAAGATTATTCATATCATTTTCATTTAATGTTTCTGAAAGATGTTTTTTTATCAAAACCTGCCGATTCTAATTTCTGAATGTCGTTTCGGTTATCGGTATAATCGATATCATTGAGGGAGGATATGTAAGCGTAAATGCCTTGGTATACATCATCAGCCTTTACAAAAGAGGTTATCGGTGTATCCTTTATAATAGGATTGGCAATCCCGTTTTTTAAATCATGCTTTTTTATAAATATGGGGGTATCAGAACGCCAACCATAAATGCCAAGATTAGGGTAAAGAGTAAGAGGCGTATCTCCCGAATGCATCTTTTTATCAACAACAATCTTTTTAATGAAGCACCAGTCAATATGAACTTTCCCGTAATCATCAAGATAACGTTCAGTTCTAAATATATACCAATGGTTTCCCGCTTCTAAAAGACTGTAAATAAAACTTCCAACGGGACGGTCGAAATGCTTATTTTCCACTTCATCAAATGCATATTCCCAATACACTTTTTCCCTGTCTTCAGGTCGTTTGATTGTTGAGAATAAAGGAGAGTCGGAGCTTTTGAGAACATTAAACACTCGGCGGTCAAAAACCACTTTCTCGTCTATCCCGTAAATTCCTGTAAGATAGTCGTAAAAGTCTTTGTTATTTCGTGGAGTTATTATTTTCATCTTTCAAAGGATGACTATAGTGTTCAGATTAATAAAATCTTTTTACATTCGTTTCCGCAATAAAGCCTGATTCCCATATTTGAGTCGTCAACTACATAATAATCGTAGATAATGTCTGTATATCCATGATTATTTAATACTCCTATTTTGTCATCTTTTACGAGCATATAGAATGTGCGACAAAAGCATTCTTCAAGTATTTCATCTTCAAATATTTCATCGGAAATGGGTGGCAAAATCTCTTCAACTGTAGGGATATCATACCAAACGTGCTTAATATCATTAGTCTGAGGATTGTGCATGCCTAAAGCTCCCCATTTCAATGAGTTTTTATCTTGAACAAAAAACGTAAGATAATTCCAGCGGTCTGGTATAATTTTTTGATACTTAAAATCGACGACAAGAATAGGAGGCGAAGACAATGAAACGATACCCCATGCCTTACCATTGTAAACCGGGATAAAATCGGGAATATTGTTTATCGCATCAAACTGGATGAAGATGTCATTAAATTTTGCAGGCAATAGTTCTCGCCCGTCAGGTGTTAATATGCCTACGCCCTTTTTATCGATATGTTTACGGGGGCGCCAATCATAGTAATAATGATATTTCTCATACTTATGCCAATCATCACAATTCTTCTTACAAGGACTTAATGTATGATTATTGACAAGAGAACGCAACCGTTTGTATTCGATGGCGTCATCTTGAGTAG
>JAFLRV010000002.1 GCA_022511245.1 Coprobacter sp. | reverse complement strand
AATAACGAGATTCTTTCATCTTTTCTTACAATAGGAATAAATCCTTCAGTATGATAGCCTGTGGCTATCAAATCTTCACATCCGGGAATAAGTTGCGGTTTTTTGTCAGCCTTATAAAGGGAGATACCTTTGTTTTCTTCGACAAAAAACACGCCATTTACAACCACAGACGGTGCATTTTCGAATTCATTTTCAAAAAGCATTTTTCCGTCGGGACCTATCATGCCCCATTTGTCGCCTTTATTTTCTTGAACAGGAATATATTCGACTTGATTTTTGCTATTATGAGAATTACATCCTCCCAGTCCAATTATTAATAAAGCGAATAAAATCAACGATAAAAGTAAATTTTTTTTCATTTTTCTCCTTGTGCTTGCAAGTCTCGCCAACTCGGCAATAAAGTTTATAAAACAAGAAGACGCGAGACTTGTTAGCTCACGTCCATTACCCCAGAGGCAAAACCGACAAAAAGAAAAAAATTCCTTCGGGTCGGCTTCCGGCCAAGGAAACCTACGAAAGAATGGGCTGATGAAAACAAATTCTCACGCCTTGCCTCGTATTACTTATGACATGTTATAAGTATACAAAAGCAAAAGTGAGCATCAGTCTCTCCACTTCCTTAATCTTGGCCGGATTTCTGGGGCTGGATTTTGCTAATGCCTTCTTGGTCTTGCGGCATTTTTCTTCCGCTTAGACGAGGCAAAGATAAGTAAATTTTATCACTGGCACTTATTAAAGGTAAATTTTTTCATGATTAATTCGATTGACGGATAAAAAATTAGATGCTATTTTAACATATTGAATAACAAAAACAAAGAGGGAGACTTTTTTAGTCTCCCTCTTTATTTTAAATAGGTTTGTATTCTCAAAGTGCATTGATTTCGGTCAATACGCTGTTGGTCTTGCGAACGGCTTCGGCGCTCTTTTCGAATGGTTACGTTATAGAGCGGTTTATGATTTGCAGTTTGGCCTGCGAAGGTTCTTCGTAAGCATTACAGGCCGCAAGGTAGTTTTTCAGTTCTGTAAAATCGGTACCGTAGAGATTGTCGCTGAACTGATGAAGTTTTGTCATGACATTGATATATACCGATGCATCTTTGTGGCGGGTCAGTCGTCTTAAGGCGAGGATATAATCTTCCCGAAAAACGGTAGGCACAATAATTCGGGATTGATTGGCCCGTACCAGTTCGGCATTCATCATAACTCGTGCTATGCGCCCGTTACCGTCATTGAACGGGTGAATCTCACTTATGATAAACATCATGAATATGGCTTTTGCAAAAGGGTCGGTCAGTGCAGCGTAATATTTGAATGCCTGCGACAGTGTCCCTTTGACTAATCGGTAATCGACAAATTCCGTCTGTCCGGCCCGATTATTTTGGGTTTTAAATATGCCGGGATTCATGTTTGCTCTGCCTTCAAGCAATATGGCGTGACGATGGCTCAGAATGGAAAACAACTCTTCGGGAGAAGACGGAATCCGATTCATTTCGGCCCGGTTCGAAAGTACTTTGAATGTGCCGAGAATATCGTGTGAATCTTCGTCCCGACGGGGCATGGGAATGCCGGAATCCACGATAGCTTTTGCTTCTTCCACTTCGAATTCGGTTCCTTCGATATAGTTTGAAAAATAGCTTTCGAAGAAAGAAAACAACCGAAATGACTCTTCATCCGTGTTGCGGTTGTTTCGGATGATAAAATACCGGTCTTTTATCTCATCGAACAATAATTCGAAAAGCTCGATTCGAGAAGAATCGAACGGGTTTCCGGCAGCTATCGCTTTTGCTGATTCCGTTTTTAAAATCCGGACATCGTGAGTTGAAAGAAGGGCGGATATGATGCTGTTGATTTTGGCAAACTCGGCAGACATGCCCAATTCTTCGGAAATGGTTCTTAGTTCATCCCGATATTGGTTCAGACGTATTTCTCCGCCTGTCAGCAGGATTTGTTCCAGTTTGTTTTCAATGACATTTATAGGCAACACACGGGATTCATCCCCCGATTTTCGTGATATTTGCATATTTTCCAGCATATACCGGTACTCTCCGGATATGTGTATCCCCATAAACGGAATGTCATGGGAAGAAGCTTTGGGACCTTTGGTAAAATTCAGAACAATGCCCGGCAAATCGGTAACCCGTCTTGTGGTTGTGGTGGTCAGGAAAAAGTCTCCGGTAGCTGTCGGTCGCATTTCTTTTGCACTGCGGTGGCTGATGACTGCTTCCGGATATCTGTAAACCAAAATATCCATGAGATTGCGTCTCACAATATTCTCAAGGCTGTCTGAAAGGTTTGTTGTGTAAATACGGGGGGCTACTTTTCGTAACAATCCGTTTTTTTCTTTTTGGGTAATAATCCGGGAAATATTCGGGTCTGAGGAGCCGAATATAATTTCTTTTTGGAAATCGATTTTTACTGCCATACAAATAATTGCGATTAAACGGGAGTAAAAATACAAATTTTTGCGATTATAATGTCGGATATTACAAAAAATTGAGTATTAACAGGGGGAGAGGAGCTTTTTTTCTTATGTTGCGGCGTGTCCGGAATGTTTTCCAAAGAAAAGAACCCTAAAGCCTAAACTTTAGGGTTCACGTTTATATCCAGAAGTCTTTTTTCGGGCTTCTATATCAAAGTGCATTGATTTCGGTCAATACGCTGTTGGTTTTGCGAACGGCTTCGGCGCTCTTTTCGAAAGCGGCCTGTTCTTCGGCGTTGAGTTTGAAATCGACCACTTTTTCCCAGCCGGTGCGGCCAAGAATAACGGGTACGCCGATGCAGATGTCGGACTGGCCGTATTCGCCTTCCAGATATACGCTGCAGGGAACGAGTTTTTTCTGGTCGTGGATAATCGATTCCACAACGAATGCGGCAGCGGCACCGGGAGCATACCAGGCCGAAGTTCCGAGCAGACCGGTCAGGGTAGCACCGCCTACCATCGTGTCGGCTGCCACTTTGGCCAGCGTTTCGGCATCCAGCCACTGGGAAACGGGAACTCCTTTGTAGGTAGCCAGACGGGTCAACGGAATCATGGTGGTGTCACCGTGTCCGCCGATAACAACGCCTTCCACTTCGTTGGGGTTGGCTTCGAGAGCCTGGCTCAGGTAGCATTTGAAGCGGGAGCTGTCCAGTGCGCCTCCCATACCGATGATGCGGTTTTTGGGCAGGTTGGTGGCTTTCTTGATTAAGTATGTCATGGTGTCCATCGGGTTGCTCACACATACGATGATGGCGTTGGGCGAGTGGGCCAGAATGTTTTCGGCCACCGATTTCACGATACCGGCGTTCACGCCAATCAGCTCTTCCCGTGTCATACCCGGTTTGCGGGGGATTCCCGACGTGATAACGACTACATCGGAACCGGCGGTTTTTTCGTAATCGTTGGTTACTCCGGTTATTTTCGAATCGAATCCCAGCAGGGCGGCGGTCTGCATCATATCGAGGGCTTTGCCTTCCGATACACCCTGTTTGATGTCCAACACTACGATTTCATCGGCAACTTCTTTGAATGCCAATACATTTGCACAGGTTGCGCCTACATTTCCTGCGCCTACGACAGTTACTTTTGACATAATGAATATTTTTTATTTGTTATATAACTTTTTCACTTGTACAAAGGTATAATTTATTCTATGATTGCAGCAAAATTTCCGGATTAATTTTTTTGAATAAATAGGGGGCTTTCGGCGTCGGGACGGCATTTTCCCGCCCTTCCGCCGGATATGAACAGATGTTTATATCCTAATCGGTTGTAAATAAACGAGGTGTGTGTTTCTTTGGTGCATCTGTCAACAAGGGTTGTTGATAACCGGAGGTGGAAAGGGGGCATATCAACGCAGTTGTCAACAACCGGGCATGCGGCTGTTGATATCTTGCGGAACAGTGTGCGGGGGAGCGGGCCGGTCAACCGTCAGGGTTTTACAATGAGTACGGCGGCGTAGGCGGCGATTCCTTCTTCCCGTCCGGTGAATCCCAGTTTTTCGGTGGTGGTGGCCTTTATCGATATGTTGTCGGTATCGGTGTCCATGACTTGGGCCAGTGTCTCCTGCATGCGGGGGATATGCGGGTTGAGTCTGGGCCGTTCGGCGCATACGGTGATGTCGGCATTTCCCAGTTCGTATCCTTTTTCCCGGAGGAGGGTCATGGTCCGGCGGAGCAGTATTTTGCTGTCGATGTTTTTGTATTCGCCGGCGGTGTCGGGGAAATGGTAGCCGATATCCCGCAGGTTGGCGGCTCCCAGCAGGGCATCGCACAGGGCATGAATCAGTACGTCGGCATCGGAGTGACCCAGCAGTCCTTTCGTGTGGTCAAGACGGATGCCGCCCAGCCACAGTTCCCGGCCTTCGGTCAGCCGGTGTACATCGAATCCGAATCCTGTGCGTATTTTCATCTGTCAACGGGGTGTTTATCTTCTGCGGCGGCCGACGAGGTCCCGGATGCCGTCCATGTCGAATGCGAGGCTGAACCGCAGGGTCTGGTCGAGCGGGCTGCTTTGTGCTGCTGCCAGAACGTAGGCGGCATCGAGCCGGAACACATTCAGCGCAAATCCGGCGCCGAAGGTGAAAAATTTACGGTTGCCTTTGTATTTGTTTTCGTTGTAATATCCGGCGCGCAGGAAGAATTGCTGGTTGTAGGAGTATTCGGCTCCTACCGAGAAGTTGATTTCTCTCATTTCTTCCTTGAATCCTCCGGGCGCATCGGCAAACGATTTGAAGATGCCGGTTATGGGTGACATGCTTTCGTATTTGTCTTCGGCGGTGTTGTAGGCGTCGATGTCGTCGTAGTCTTCCCGGCGGGGTTTGGCCGGAACCAGCAGTTTATTGACGTCGAGGTTGAGCGACAGCGTGTTGTAGTCGGCCAGCGGGAACAGGAAAGAGGTTCCCAGCCGGAGGTTGGTGGGCAGAAATGCGCTGGTATTGCCGCCGTCGTAAGAGACTTTGGAGCCGATGTTGGAGATGTTGAATCCCCACGACCACTGGCATTCGCTGCGGCCGATAATGGGGTAGAGGGTCTGGTAGCCGGCAATGTCGGCCGCAAAGGCGGCGCCTCCTTTGGCGTCGGATGCGCTTCCGTCGTTCCCCATGTTGTAGCCGAGATCGGAGTAGATGAACCGGAATACGACGCCCATCGAAAAGCTTTGGGAGAGTTTGCGGGAGTACCCGATATCGGCCGCCATTTCATAGGGGTTGATGGAATTGATGGTATTGCCGCCGTCATCGGTAATGTTGATGGAGCCCAGCGAGAAATAGCGCAGCGATGCGCTGAGTGCCTGCAGGTCGTTGTTCCCGAATTTCCAGTATCCGGCGAGATAGGCCAGGTTGATGTCGTTGACCAGTTTGCGCAACCAGGGGGTGTAGGAGAGGGCTACGCCGGCACTGCTGTAAGCGAAGGCGTATTTGGCCGGATTCCAGTATTGGGAGTTGACATCGGGGTCGGTGGCGGCGCCCAAGTCTCCCATACCGCCCCCTCTGGCGTCGGGGTTGATTCCCAGCGTCATCACGCCGGTGGTAATGGGGTTGAACTCGTTCTTTGCCGTTGCGCTGTTTTGAGCGTTCGAGGCAGCGATGATTCCGCAAAGCATCGCTGCCGTCGCTATGATATGTTTTCGTATCGGTTTCATATATCGTTTTTAATCAGCCTTTTTTAAGGTGGGGCCGGTATAATATAGAACAGATAAATTTTCGAATTATTGCCCCAGTACGATTATTTTTTTTGCTTGGGTGGCTTCGTGTTCGTCGTCGGTCGATATCATCGCTTTGTAGACGTACACTCCCGGATTGACACGCCGTCCGGCGTTGTCGGTCAGGTTCCACTGAATGACGGGAGAGGTCCACATGTCCGATTTTCCTTCGTCCTTGAATGTCCACACCTGTTCGCCGAACAGGTTGTAGATGTACATGGATACGTACATGTTGGTGTTGGGCCGGTCGTGCCGGATATAGAACCGGGCGACGTCCCGCACGGGGTTTTTATCGACGTACATTTCGAAGATGTGCGGTTTCATCCCTTTCCGGGAGATGAAGGTCAGCGTCTTTTCCGAAGAGTTTCCTTCGGTATCCCATATCTTGAAGGTGAGGAGGTGCTCTCCGTCGGGCAGTGCGGGAATTTCGAACATGACGTTTCCTTTCCCGTACACGCCGGGTTCGGGGTCGAAATAGCTGTTCAGTACATATTCGGTGTATTCCGAGTCGTCGATGTTGATTGTCATGTTGTGCCCCATCCCGATGCCGGACAGGTTGATGCCCGACGGGTCTTCCACTTCTGCGAAGAACACGGGATTTTCGTTGACGGTGTCGCCGTCCTTGAAGCCGGAGGTGTTGAGATACATGGTATGGATAACGGGGCCTTCGTGGTCTTCGGCTGCCGTGTTGTCAGACCCTCCGATAATGAAATGCGAACAGGCTCCGAACGCCTCTCCGTCTTCGACCGAACCGGCATACAGATTCAGGTATCCCGCTTCGTTGGAGTAGTTCAGCTCTTTAGGCATTTTGAACCGGAAAGAGAATTCTCCGTCGGTGATGTACTCTTTGGAGGTGTACAGCAGATTGGTGCGTTCCTTGAACGTATAGGGTGTTCCGGTCATATCGGAGCCGTCGGTCCCGTTTCCGTGTGTCGTCACGGTGGTCTGTGAATCGTAGAGACGGGGGTAGATGATGCCGTTGTAGCCGGTCATTTTTTCGTTGTTCCCGAAGTGCCGGATTTCACCTTTGACCTCAACCATAGCCCGTGCTTTGAACTGGATGTCCGATGCGGAGGTGTCGTCGACCGGCTGGCCGTCTATCTCGGTGACTACCAGTTTGTGTTCGGGGTAGGCCAGTTGCAGGGCGGGGTCGCCCAGCAGGACGAAGTTCAGCTTGTTCTCGTTGCTGCCGGTAATGCTTCGTTTGGCCAGTTTCATGATGTCGCCCATGCGCAGCCGTTCTCCGTTCCCGTCCCGGTCGAAGAGGTGGGAGATGAGCCCGATGTTCATCAGTTCGTTGCCGTAGGATTCGACGACACGGGTCGTGGTGAACATGGCTATCGCCCCTCCTTTGGGGTTGAGAAACATGTATTCTCCGCCGGAGTAGGCGATGTCGTCGAACCGGCTGAAGTCGCAGGTGGCTGTAATGAACAACGGCAGCCGTTTGAGGTACATTTTCTGGATATCGTTCAATTCCAGTATTTTCTCGGCGGTCCAGCCTTTGGTGCTTCCGTGTCCGCAGTAATTGACCAGCAGCAGGCCGTCGTCGAGCAGGTCGAAGAATTTCTTTTTGGCGTCCGGATAGGTCGACCCCGATGTGGAGGTGACTTTGTTGAACGCATCGATGTATATCTTGTTGCAGTAAAATTCGGGCTGATTGGTTTCAATCAGGTCGGTCAGCTTGTTGGAGGTAATCATGTGCTGGGAGGCGTTGCCGTCGTCGGCGACGAAACAGAGGTTGTTTTTCCATATGCCGAAATCGGTGCTGTTGGCATATGCGATTACTTTGTCGACGGCGATTTGCGCCTCGTCGAGGGTACGGACCGGGAACCGGCCGATTCCGATGTCCAGCTGGTCGCTGGCGAGGTTTACGCCTTCGTGGTCATCGAGGAATCCGAAATAGTCGTCGGAGACGTAAGAGTTTCTTTCGTTCAGTCCGCTGACCGACTGGTACGAAATGATAAAATTGTCCTTGAAGTTGCTCCATTCGCTGGAAATGAGACGGTTGTCGTATGTCCCGTCTCCGAAGAGGAGGAGGTAGCGGGGACGTTGCGACTCATCGTCGCCGGCCCGGTCGTAGAACATTTTCATAAAGCGCCGTATGGCTGTGGCGTCGGGGGTTCCGGAGGAGAACTCGTTGTATATCTGCTGGGGAAAGACAATCCGGCAGGAGAGGTTGTCTTTCGATTCGTGGTGGCGGGCCAGCCGTTCGGCTTCGCCGGCCAGCGCAGGGGGGACGAGTATCGTCAGGTCGGCTCTCTCCCAGCCGTGCAGGTTCTGGTTGGCGACGGTTTCGACGAATGTGACCGACGGGAATGTGCCGCCCGGATTGAAGGCGATGTACTCTTTCAGTCCCGTCTCTCTGGCGGTGAAACTGTATTTCCCGTTTTGTGATTTGGCCGGTATCGTACGGGGATGTACCGGGTCGGTAATATCCCAGATCTGGAGCGGTGCGGCAGTGTTGATGGCATACCGCATCGGCCGGGACTGTGCCTCGATGTTCCGGAACTGCACTTTGTTGCCGTACAGTTGCAACTGCCGTCTGAAGGTGAGCCGGATGAAGTCGAGGTTGGCGTTGCGGACGTCGGTGCCTTTGTAGTCGAGGGTAATTTTGTCGGTCGCCGACAGGTCGCTTTCCCACTCGTCATCGGTCGAGAGCAGTTCGGCGTTTTTATAGGAGAGGTCGTTTTTGCTGGTTATGGCTTTGATGGTGTAACGGTTAATCTGGCTCCCGTTGTGTAGGAGGGTCAGCTGGCTGGTGCTGGTTGCTTTGGCGGCGAAATCGACTTGCATCCGTACCGTCCGGGTTTCTTCGGTCATGCCGGGAATGTCGAAGGAAAAGGTGCGTTGGGTGGTATAGCGGAAATCTTCGCCGTAAAATACACGTCCGGTTTTCCCCAGATTGACCGATTCGGTTTCGTACAGGGCGTAATCGTCGAATACCGTAACGGGCGTCAGTGCTGCATTGTCGGGGGTATTGTCCGGTTCGAAAGTGACCGGTTCGTCATCGTTCTGGGTGAGGAAATAGTGCCCGGCGACCGAATAGGCGTGCCGTTCGTGGACGAACATTTGTTTGGCTGCATCGTATTTCCACGAGACGATGCCTTGTGCATAGAACAGGATGCGGCCGTTGTGGTGGTACACCGGTATTTCGGGCAGGTCGTCGGTATAGGGTGCCGAAAAGTCTTCGGACAGCATTTTACCGCCGTAGCCGTGAACTTTTACTTTGGCGGGGTCTGAAAATCCCCATTTCCGCAAATCGTCGTATGAAATCTGATATATGCCGTTGTCGGGTACGCTCACTCTTACCCATAGCCCCGACTCCAGTTTCGAATGGCGGGTATAGGCGGCTTCTCCGGTGGCTGCCTGAACAGACAGGTGTCCTGCCGCAAAGAGGGTAAGCAGCAGGAGGAGCGATAATGCCGGGTTGAAGAGAGTGCGATGCCGCATAGTTGTTTTTCTGTTTTATTTTACATAAAAATCGAGGACTTTTTCGCCGTTCAGATATCCTTCCAGCCGGTCGTTTATCGTTACGGGGCCTACACCTGCGGGCGTTCCTGTATAAATCAGGTCTCCGATTTTGAGCGTGCAGAACCGGCTGACGTAAGCGATAATCTCGTCGATGCCGAATATCATATCTTCACTGTTCCCCTCTTGTACGGTCTGGCCGTTAATCGAAAGCGAGAAAGGCAGCCGGGCCGTGTCTGCGATTTTTTCTTTTTCGATGAATGTCCCGATAACGGCCGATGAGTCGAATCCTTTGGAGATTTCCCAAGGTTCTCCGTTCGCTCTCAGTCTGGCCTGCAGGTCCCGTGCCGTGAAATCGATGCCCACCGTAACGGCGTCATAGTACCGGTGAGCGAATCGGGGGGCGATATTTTTCCCCAGCCGGGAAATGCGGAACACCAGTTCTGTCTCGTATTCGATTCTCTCCGAGAAATCGGGGAGGAAAAACGGTTTGCCGTCTTTTAAAAGAGCCGAATCCGGTTTGATAAAGATAACGGGCTCTTTTGGTAATAACGCTCGATTCATCTCTTTATTGTGCTGGCGATAATTCCAGCCGACAGCGATAATTTTCATTCTTTTCGGGTGAAAAAGTGACTAAAAACGGGTTGTTCCCGGTTACTACAAAAGTAATCATTTTTTTTAATCGGAGTTTTTTTGGTAACCATCTTTATCTGTATTAAATTTGAAGGCAAATATATGGATTATCGCCGACGACAGAATGTTTCGGTGTCAATAGAGTGAACGCATGGCTAAAAACAACGACTGGAAAGAGCGATTGAATATCGTCTATTCGACCAATCCCGATTTTTGTTACGAACACGACGGGGAGGAAGAGACTGTTACCCTTCCTCCGGAGCAGCAGCAGTTGAGGATAACGCTCGACAAGCGGCACCGGAACGGTAAATCGGTCACGTTGATAACGGGGTTTGTCGGAGCCGAATCCGATTTGAAGGAGCTGGCCCGCATGCTGAAGACCCGGTGCGGTGTGGGCGGTTCGGCCAAAGGGGGCGAAATCCTGATACAGGGCGATTTCCGGAAACAGGTGGAGGAGGTGCTGACGAAGGCGAAATATAAAGTGCGTATCGTTTAACCGGGAAGGAAAGGGATTCGGAATTATGTTGAAGATTTACAAAGCCTCAGCCGGTTCGGGCAAGACATACAATCTGGCGCTGGAATATTTGAGACTGCTTTTTTCTTCTTCGGAGAAAGAGGCCTACCGCCGTATTCTGGCCGTTACGTTCACCAATAAGGCGACCGGCGAAATGAAACAGCGTATCGTGCAGGAACTGTTTGTGCTGTCGCACGATGTCCGGCGGTCGAAATATTTCGATGACCTTACGGCGAAACTCCGGCTCAACGCCTCCGATTTGCAGCGGCGGGCGCAGGAGATTCTCTTTTCGCTGCTCCACGATTTCTCGTCGTTCAACGTGGATACCATCGACCGTTTTTTCCAGCAGACTACCCGTGCGTTTACACGGGAAATCGGGTTGCAGGGCGGTTATAATCTGGAGATAGACAACACCCATGTGCTGTCGGAGGCCATCGACCGGATGCTGTTCGGGCTGGAGGATGTTTCCAGCCGGGAACTGCTCGACTGGCTGTTGAAGTTTTCGGAGGAGAAGGTAGAGAATGCCGAGAGCTGGGACATCCGCAAAAATATAAAAACCCTTTCGGACGAGATATTTAAGGAATCTTATAGGCAGAGTAGTCGGGAGCTGTTGAAACTGACGGCCGACAAGGCGTTTATGGATGCTTACAAAAAAGATTTGCGGCAGATTCAGCGGGATTTCGAACACGATTTGCAGGAGCTGGGCCGGAAAGGGGAACAGCTGATAGCCCGTTTCGGCCTGCAGATGTCCGATTTTAAAAATGGGGATACTTCTTTTTCCCATTTTTCGAAATGGGCATCGGGGGAGGTGAAACTGCCGACAGCAACTTTTCGCGGCTTGGCCGGGAATCTGTCGGAATGGTACACAAAAAAAGCATCTTCGAAGCTGGTGGAAGATATCAAAGCCGTCTATGAGGGCGGTCTGAACTGCTGTGTGGAAGAGGCCGTCGATTTATTCAGCCGGCGTTATCCCCGTTATCTGGCGGCCGTAGAGACCTCCCGTGATTTTTATACGCTGGGCATATTGAGCGATATCGACCGGAATGTAAAGGCCTATGAGCAGGAACACAATCTGCTGCTGCTTTCCGATACCACCGAACTGCTCCACCGGATTATCGACGGAAGCGATACCCCGTTTGTCTATGAAAAGATAGGCAGCCGCATCGACCACCTGATGATTGATGAGTTCCAGGACACTTCGAGTATGCAGTGGGACAATTTCAGACCGCTCTTCGAGGAGAGTCTCGACCGGGGCCATCGCAGTTTCATCGTGGGGGATGTCAAGCAGAGTATTTACCGCTGGCGCAATTCCGACTGGAATCTGTTGCACAGCGGTCTGCAACGGTCATTCGATGCACAGCAGCTGCAGCATGTGCGGCTGAATACCAACTGGCGCAGTGCCTCTTTGATTATCGATTTCAACAATGCCCTGTTCCAGCGGGCGGCGAAGGTGCTGCAGGAGCAGATGAACACCTCTTTGGCCCGTTCGGCCGGGGTGAGTGTCGAAAACGGTTTCGACCGGAAGATTACGGACGTTTATGCCGATATTAACCAGCATGTCGCTCCGGGCCGTTGTCCGGAGTCCGGCCATATCCGTCTCTTGTTTAAAGAAGATTCGGATTCTTGGAAAGAAGAGGTGCTTGATGACCTCCCCGATATTCTCCGGCAGTTGCAGGATCGGGGCGTGCAGTTGCGGGATATTGCCTTTTTGGTGCGGACGAACGAGGATGGCCGGATGATAGCCGATAAGCTGCTGGCCTGCAAAAAGGAGAATACCGACCCCCGTTACCGTTTCGATGTGATTTCTGACGAGGCGTTGTGCTTGGGCAATGCTCCTGTTGTAAGATTGATAATCAGCATATTGCGCTATTTGCAGAATCCGGGTTCCGCCATTGCCCGTGCGCAGGCCGTATATGAATATGCAGCTTTTCAGCGGAAGGAGAATCCGTCGGAAGCGCTCCGGTGCTGTTTCTCCGGACCGGAGGAGGATGTGCTGTCCGGCCCGATGGGTATCGATGCTGTTTTCGATGCGTTGAGGAGCCGTTCCCTGTTTGAGATGTGCGAGAAGATTATCGAATATTTTCCGTCCTCCGACAAGAGCAGCCAGGTGTATATACAGGCCTTTCAGGATATGGTGCTTTCGTACACGAGCCGTTATTCGTCCGATTTGACCTCGTTTTTGCAGTGGTGGGACGAGCGGGGAAAGAACAAAACCATATCGACTCCGGCCTCCCAGAATGCCATACGCATCATGACGATACACCAGTCCAAAGGGCTGGAATTCAAGACCGTCATTATTCCCTTCTGTGACTGGAAACTGGACGTTGATACCCGCTTTAAATCCCATATTTTGTGGTGCCGTCCCGGAGAACCGCCTTTTGACTGGTTGCCGTTGGTGCCGGTGCGTTACAAGGAGACTTTGGCGCAATCCATTTATGCAACGGACTATTTCCACGAAAAGATACATTCGTATATCGACAATCTGAATCTGGCCTATGTCGCTTTCACCCGGGCCGAAGAGGAGCTGATTCTGATTATGCCCAAGTCGAAAAATCCGGAAAAGAAAAAGATATCGACCATATCGTCGTTGATTTATCATTGTGTCACCTCTCCAGACACTGAGATAGAGACCGCAGCCGGAGAAAAAGGTCGGGATTTAATCGATTTGAGCCTGCATTACGACAAGGAGTCCCTGACATTTGAACTGGGACAGGCGCCGGCACCGGCTGCGGAGGCTGTTCCCGAACCGGACCGGGAGCGGAACATGCCCGATTACCGCTCGGTCGATTTTAAGGACCGGTTGCAGCTGCGCCTGTACGGCAAAGGCTTTTTCGGAGACCGGGAAATCCGCCGGTACGGGATACTGATGCACGAGATATTGAGTACGATTCGCAGCGCCGAAGATTTGTCGGCAGCGGTAAGGCCCTATGTTCTTTCGGGACAGCTGACTTCCGGTGAGGCCGACGAGGCCGTATCGCATATCCGGACCTGGATTTCCGCTCCCGAAGTGAGCCGCTGGTTCGCACCGGATGTGCAGGTGCTCAATGAAATCGAGATACTGCGGCCCGACGGACTTTTTTACCGGCCCGACCGGGTCGTTCTTTCCGACGGTGAGGTGACCGTTATCGACTATAAGTTCGGAAAAGTGGAGCGGGAGTCCTATTGCCGGCAGGTAGAGCGTTATGTCTCGCTGATTCGGGAGATGGGATATGCGTCGGTGACCGGTTACATCTGGTATGTCGAGCTGTCGAAAATCGTGAAAGTCTGAAACCGGATATAAGCAAAAAAGGTCCGGATGTGTCATCCGAACCTTTTTTGTATCTCTTGTTTAAATATCTTATCCGTGATATTCGTCAGAAACCGTCAATTTCTTTCTGCCTTTGGCACGACGGCTGGCCAATACTCTGCGACCGTTGGCGGTAGCCATTCTCGAACGGAAGCCATGTTTGTTTTTTCTCTTTCTGTTTGAGGGTTGAAATGTTCTTTTCATTGCCGTATTTATTTACATTATTATTCGAAATTCGGACTGCAAAAATAGAGACTTTTTTTGAATAGACAAAACAATACTTTATTTTTTTGCAGATTCTTTTTGGGTTTTTTCTTGATTTACATTACTTTTGTCATCGAAGAAAACAGAGATTAAAGTATAATTCTGAATAATAATCACATTAAGTCAACGAAATTATGATTAATGCTCAAGACATTAAAATCGGAACTGCAATCCGCATGGACGGCAAATTGTATTTCTGCATCGACTTCCTGCATGTAAAACCGGGAAAGGGAAACACGTTTATGCGTACCAAACTGAAAGACGTTGTCGACGGTTATGTGCTGGAACGTCGTTTCAATATCGGTGAAAAACTGGAAGACGTGCGTGTGGAACGCCGTCCCTATCAGTATCTGTATCAGGAGGGAGAAGATTACATCTTCATGAATCAGGAAACTTTCGACCAGCACCCCATTTCACGGGAGCAGATTACCGGTGTCGATTTTCTGAAAGAGGGAATGGTGGCCGAAGTCGTGTCCGATACCTCTACCGATACCATCCTGTATGCCGAACTGCCGGTAAAAGTTCAGTTGCAGGTAACCTACACCGAACCGGGTCTCAAAGGCGATACCGCCACCAACACCCTGAAACCGGCAACGGTGGAAACGGGTGCTACCGTGCGGGTGCCGCTGTTCATCAACGAAGGTGAAATTATCGAGGTCGATACCCGTGAAGGAACTTATGTAGGACGTGTAAGATAAGTCACGATACCGAATTGTAATAATAAGAAAGCGCATCCGGAGATGCGCTTTTTTTACTTGATTGCTTTATGACGAACAAGAAACTGCAAGAGACCGCATTGGTCTGTTTTTCGGGCGGACAGGATTCGACCACTTGTCTCTACTGGGCTTTGTCCCGGTTCGAGTCGGTACAGGCCGTCAGTTTTGTGTACGGACAGAAACATGCTCTGGAGGTGGAGGTGGCCCGGCGCATTGCAGAACGGGCGCAGGTGCCGTTCGAGGTGCTCGACCTGTCGCTGCTGTCGCAGCTGACCGACAATGCGCTCACCAATCCGGCGATGAAGATGGACGAGGAACAGCCCGCCGGCAGCTATCCCAATACGTTTGTGCCGGGACGCAACATGATATTTCTCACTTTTGCCGCCGTACTGGCCTTTCAGCGGGGCATCCGGCATTTGGTGGCCGGAGTTTCCCAAGCCGATTTCAGCGGCTATCCCGATTGCCGGGACACCTTCATCCGGTCGTTGAATGTGAGCCTCAATCTGGCGATGGACACCTCTTTCGAGATACATACCCCGTTGATGCGCCTGGATAAGGAGGGTGTCTGGGCTTTGTCGGACGAACTGGGCGTTTTCGATGTGGTGCGGTACGAGACTCTTACCTGTTACAACGGCATTCCCGGCGAGGGGTGCGGCCATTGTCCGGCGTGCAACCTCCGCCGACACGGATTGGAGCGGTATCTGTCCAGGAAAAAGCGGACGGAGTAATCTGTCCGGGTCATGCTTTCCGGAACCGGGACGAGGGGATGAGTTCCTGCTGGGCGGTAAAGCGGGGAAACCAGCGGATGCCGACCGGGATAAGAACGGCTTCGCAGGCCAGCACGATGCCCAGTACCAGCAGATGACCGGCCGCCGATTCGCCCATGAGCGGATAAATCCAGTCGCCGGCCGCTTTCAGCAAAGGCCAGTGGGTGCCGAAGACGATAAGCGAGTATCGCCCCAGCTGACGCACTCCCGGCAGCCGTTTTATCCCTTTCGACAGGAACAGAATCGCCAGCGACCCGCCGATGCCGGCCGTGTAAAGCACCCAATAGGGGCCGGGAAAGTAAGCCTGCGAGGTATAGATGGGCCGGGCGATGAACCACACCAGTGCCGAAAGCGGCAGAATGGACAGGTATCCGCCGATGTCCCGCCGCCGGTTCTCTTCCAGCCATCCGGCCCGGCGAAAGACGGCTCCGGCGTGGAAAAACGGCAGTGCCGCCAGCGTCGAAGTCATTTTGTAGGGCAGCAGCAGGCGGTGGCTGGCCAGTTCCCACCCGATGACGGAAATAAGCACGACGGCGGCGTGCATCCACCGGCCGCTTAGCCGCCGGTGCAGGAGGTAATAGAGCAGATTGATTTCGAACAGGCAGGTCAGGAACCACAACGGCGGGTTGTGTGGCCCTCCGCCGCCGCTCCGGAGCGGTTGCCAGATGCGCCAGTCAAACTCCGCCAGCGCCCGGCTGTCGCCTGTCTGGAATTGGATTCCGGCGACGGCCAAATCGACCAGAAACGCAAACAGGAAGAAGAAAAACAGCGGAACCACGAGGCGATTGAATTTCTTGACGGCAAACTCGGCCCATCCGGAATAACATTTGAAAAAAAGTCCCGACAGGAAGAAATAGAGCGGCATCCGGAACGAATCGAAAAACACACCGATGCGGTGGTCGAGAATCTGTTCGTCGATGTGGGCATACACGACAAGGATGATGCAGATTCCTTTGGCGATGTCGATATATTCGATGCGTGGTTTGCTCATGCGGTCTCTTTAAAGTCAGGCAAATATATAAATAAAATAGAAAAAAACGCCGGACGGCCGCCGGTCATTAAAAAAAATGTATCTTTGTAACAAGCTGTAAACAAGAGATAGATTGCCTATGCCCTATTTTTCGGTTATTGTCCCTGTGTACAACCGGCCCGGCGAGGTCCGGGATTTGCTGGAGAGTCTCTGCCGGCAGACGTCCGGCGATTTCGAACTGGTTTTGGTCGAGGACGGCTCCACCGAGCCTTGCCGCAACGTGGCCGACGAGTATGCCGGTGCTCTCGATATACATTATTATTATAAAGAGAACGAAGGGCGGAGCATCGCCCGCAATTACGGCATGGAGCGGGCGTCGGGGGAATATTTTCTTTTTTTCGACTCCGACTGCGTTATTCCCGAAACCTATTTCGAAACGTTAAAGGGAGAGCTGGAGCGGGAATATACCGATTGTTTCGGCGGGCCCGACAATGCGCACGATTCCTTTACCGACATACAGAAAGCAATTAATTATTCGATGACCTCGTTTCTGACGACCGGCGGCATTCGGGGCGGCAAAATGTCGCTGGAGAAGTTTACCCCGCGCACGTTCAATATGGGGTTCTCCCGGCGGGTGTACAAGACAGTCGGCGGTTTCCGGGAGATGTTCAGCGAAGACATCGACATGAGTACCCGCATCCGCAAGGCCGGATTTTCCATCCGGCTCATCCGGCCCGCCTATGTCTATCACAAACGGCGGACGGGGTTGCGGAAGTTCTGCCGTCAGATTTATATCTTCGGCATGTCCCGCATTTCGTTGTATCTTCTCTATCCCGATACGTTGAAAGCGGTGCATTTCTTTCCGGCTCTGTTCGTGCTCGGTGTGGCGGCGATGGTGGCGGTGTCGTTCTTCTGGATATATGCCCTTTTGCCTCTGGCATTCTATCTGCTGGCCGTGTTTGCGGTTTCGTGGATAGAGACCCGCCGCCTGAAGATTGCCGCACTGTCGGTGGTGACCAGTGTCGTGCAGTTGGGCGGATACGGAATCGGTTTTATTCGGGCTTTCGTGTTGAAAGTCCTGTTGGGACGGGGACGTGACGAGGCCGAAGAGGTGCGGCTGCGCAAAGGAAAATAACAGGCGGACAGAATGGAAAAACCGAAAAAACTCACTATCAGCGAGTGGGCGCTGGAAGACCGTCCACGTGAAAAAATGCTGCAAAAGGGCATCCGCTCTTTAAGCAATGCCGAACTTATCGCCATCCTTATCGGGTCGGGAAACAAGAACGAGACGGCTGTGGAGTTGTCGCAGCGCATCCTGAACGAGGTGGGAAACAGTCTTAACCGGCTGGGCAAACTCGGTGTCGCCGACCTTTCCGGTTCGTTCGAGGGTATTGGCGAGGCCAAAGCCATCAGCATTATGGCGGCGCTGGAGCTGGGCCGCCGCCGCAAGAGCGAAGAGGCCGAAGAGCGGAAACAGCTGACCTGCAGCCGGGACATCTACGAACTGTTTTATCCCCTGCTGGCCGACCAGCCTCACGAAGAATTCTGGATAGCGCTGGTAAACGCCTCCAACAAGGTCCTCGACCTGCTGCGGGTGGGGCAGGGCGGCATTTCATTTACGCCCGTAGATGTGCGCATGGTCATGAAAGCGGCGCTTCGCATGCCGGCTACCGGTATCGTGCTGTGTCACAATCATCCGTCCAACAACAGAATGCCCAGCCGTCCCGATATCGAACTGACCCGCAGAATAAAGGAAGCCGCCCTGATTTTCGATATCCGTCTGCTCGACCATCTGGTGTTTTGCGACGACGGTTATTACAGTTTTGCCGACGAAGGGAAATTGTAACGCAGGACGGTGATTCCCGCCCGTTCCGCCGCCGGACAGCCTACCGCTGTTTTTCCAGATACTCTTTTTTGAAAATGTCGATGCAGAGGATGAATATCGACAGCATCAGCGGGCCGAAAATGATGCCCATGAACCCGAACAGCGACAGTCCGATGACTACGCCGAAAATGGTAATGAGCGGGTGGGTGTCGGCCAGTTTCTTCTGCAGGATAAAGCGGGTCAGGTTGTCGACGTTGGTCAGTATAATCAGGCAGTATGCCGCCATGCCGGCCGCCATTCCCCAGTGTCCGTCGAGCCCCATGTAGAGCGAGAGCGGAATCCAGACGACGGAGGTGCCGATAATGGGGACAATGGTGGCGAAGCAGGTCAGCAGTCCGAACAGCAGGGCGTTGGGCGCACCGAAGATGAGGTACCCCAGATAGGCTACGGCACCTTGTATCAGGGCCAGCAGCGGAATACCGATGGCGTTGGAGCGCACGATGACCTCGATTTCCCGTGCCACATTCTTTTTGTTTTGGGGATTGAACGGGAGCAGGTCGTAAAAATACTGTTCCATGCGGCGTCCGCCGGTCAGCATGAAATAGAGTACGAACAGCAGCACCAGGAGATTGACGGTAAGGCCTGTAATGCTGTTCATCAGCATTTGGCCGATTTCCGGCAGTTTCGACGCTATCGACGAGAGGGTGTTCCGGTCGAGAAGATTGTATCCGGTTTTGGTTTCGATGTTGTCGATGACATGACCGATTTTCAGTATCAAATCGTTCGGGTCGAGGTTGATGTTCTGCAGTTTGTATATCAGCAGCCAGATGATGAGCGAGAGCGGAATGAGAAACACCAGCACCGATTCTCCCAGCAACAGCAGGGCGACCCGTCCGGGTTTCATTTTTTTCTTTTCGGTGAGGTACAGCATCTGGTTGCGTACCAGCAGATAAATGGTGGACGCACCCAGTATGCCGCCGAGAAAAGGGGTCGATTTGAGAAACAGGATAACACCCAGCAGCAGAATGAGGGCGATGAGCGAATATTTCCAGTACTGTTCTTTCGTGTTCATAAACAAGGTGTTGTTTTCCTAAAGAACAAGTTCCGGAAGGCAAAGGTTGTCCGGCCGGGTATTTTATCCTGTTTTCAGCATCCGGTAGGTGGGAAAGAACGGTTATTCTCCGAGTCCCGATGCCGTCTGAACCAGCCGGATAAATTCCCGCCGGTAACCCTCCGGGTCGTTGTCGAGACCCTGCCGGGCGATTCGGATTACTTTTTCGTAGGAGCCGTTCCCTTTGAAATCGGAGTCGCGCAACAGCTGGGCATACATCGCAACGGCCGATGCAAAGCGGAAGTCGGGCGACACGTTGTCACCGCCGTTGTCGGTCAGCGGCTGTTCGAGCAACCGGCTCTTTTCTTCACCGGGCCGTTTGTAACGTAGCTTGACGGTCAGCATTTCCGGCGAGGCAATCAGCCGGGACGGGTGGGCGGCCGGTTCGGTCTGCTGGTATCTGAGCGGGTCTATGCTGCCCGGCAGGTCCTGTATCTTGCGTTTGCCGTCGGCCGGTATGATTTCGTAAAGAGCCGTTACGGTGTGTCCGGCACCCATCTCGCCGGCATCCCGTGTGTCGTCGTTGAAATCTTCGTCGTTCAGCAACCGGCTTTCGTATCCTACTAACCGGTACGACGCCACTTTGGCCGGATTGAACTCGACTTGCAGTTTTACGTCTTTGGCCACCGTGTAAAGGGTGCTGCCGAACTCGCTGACCAGCACCTTGTTGGCCTCTTGCAGGTTGTCGATATAGGCATGATTCCCGTTGCCTTTTTCGGCCAGAATCTGCATTTTGCGGTCTTTGTAGTTCCCCATGCCGTATCCTAATACCGTCAGGCAGACTCCTGTTTTCCGTTTGGCGGAGATGAGGTTTTCCAGCCCCCGATCGTCGCTGACGCCGACATTGAAATCGCCGTCGGTGCAGAGGATGATGCGGTTGTTGCCGTCGGCAATGAAATTTTTCTCGGCGATTTTGTAGGCCATCTGTATGCCGGCTCCTCCGGCGGTGGCTCCTCCGGCCTCCAGATTCTCGATGGCATCCTTGATTTTCTGTTTTTCACTGCCGGGTGTGGAGGGGAGCGCTTCGGCGGTGTTGTTGGCATAGGTGACGATGGCCACCCGGTCTTTGTCCCGCAGGTTGTTGACCAGCAGTTTGAGCGACGATTTCACCAGCCCGAGCCGGTTGGCGCCGCTCATCGAGCCGGATACGTCGATTAAAAAGACGAAGTTGGCGGCGGGCAGACTTTCGGCGGGTATCTCTCTGGCTTTGATGCCGATGCGCACCAGCCGGTGCGTTTCATCCCAAGGGCAGGCCCCCGCTTCGACGCTGATGCGTACCGGGTCATTGCCTTGCGGACGGGGGTAGTCGTAGGAGAAGTAATTGACAAACTCTTCGGCCCGCACGGCATCCTGCGGCGGCAGTTCCCCCCGATTGACAAACCGGCGCATGTTGGCGTAGGAGGCCCCGTCGACATCTGTCGAAAAGGTCGAAAGCGGATTTTTAAGCGGCGTCAGGAACCGGTTTTCGGCAAACGAGCCGTACTCTTCGGCCGAAACCATTCCCATACAGGCGGCTTGCGGAACGATACAGTTCATTTTCATCTGGTGACGGGCGGTGACGTCGCAGCGCTTTTCCGCCACTCTGTCCATCATGATGCACGCCTCCGCTTCGGCGACCGTACGGGACAGCGGTTGCAGCCCGATGTTCAGCGGGGAGCGGTCGGCCCGTACTTTCCGGGTTTTGAATCCCGGTTTGGCGAATTGCAGCATCGAGTTTTCTTTCGTTGTCAGCGTATAGCTGCCGTCGGGTTCGGTCAGGACGCATACGGGCGTTCCGGCGATAGTGACGGACACTCCTTCGAGCGGCTGTCCGGTCGAGGCGTCGGTCACGATGCCCGACACCTTGAAATCGGGTATTTCGGCCCGTGCGGAGGCCATCAGTCCCCATGCGGAAACAAAGATTAAAAGAAGTGTCATGGCTGTGGTGGTGAAAATTCGGGTTGTTTTCATATGTTCTGTTTTTTTGGGTGAATAAATCGGTTCGTTTCTTTATGGATGCAACGGCGGCTGAAATTCCATAAACGGAGTGAAAAAAATTTTTTTCGGACTGTTTTTTTATGGAATTGTGTCGAAAAATGTATCTTTATCAAAAAAACAGGCAGATGTTTCTTTTCCGGCAACGTACAGCGTCAGAGAGCGACGAGGAGCTGCTTCGGCGGTATCTTCGTTCCGGAGAGACGGAATATTTCGGCATATTGTATGACCGGTATATTCCGCTGGTGTACGGCGTATGCCTGAAATACCTGCGTTCGGCGGAGGATGCCGAAGATGCGGTCATGCAGCTTTTCGAGGAATTGACCGTCAAGGTGCGCCAGTACGAAATCGACCGGTTTAGAACGTGGCTGTACAGTGTGGTCCGGAACCACTGTCTGCAACTGTTGCGGCGGGAAGAACGGGAGATTCCGGTCGATTGGGCCGCTTTCCCGGCCGATTCGGACGAGTTTCTCGACCTGCTGGGCGAGGAGGGCGATGAAGAGCAGCTGCGGGCGCTGCATCATTGTCTCGACCGGTTGCCGGAAGAGCAGCGGATAAGTATCCGGGCCTTTTTTCTGGCGCAGAAATCTTATGCCGAGATTGCCGATGAGACCGGTTATGTGTTGAAAAGCGTGAAAAGCTATATCCAGAACGGAAAACGAAATTTGAAATTGTGTATCGAAAAAACGACAAAGGAATGGGGTTACTGTCCTATATAAAAGGCCGGCGTCGGGGAGCGGAGGCTCACCGGCTGGAACGGGAGGCGATGCAGGATGCCTTTCTGTCGGATGCGCTCGACGGGTATGACGGAACCGACGGGGCCGATGCGCTTCGCCGGTTGTCGCTCCTGCGGCAGGAGGTCTCCCGCCGTACGGCCCGCCGCAACCGCTTGCCGCTGTATGCCGCTGCTGTGGCGGCAGTCTCGCTGTTGTTTCTGTCGGTTTCGATATATCTGTTTACCCGGTATGACCTGCCCGAACAGCGTATGGCTGTTTTGGAGCATCCTGTCGTCCGTCCGGACTACCCCGCTGCCGATGATTCCGGGTCGGAGCCGGAAGAGGAGGCGGAGGTTTCGTCATACAGCCCGGTTCCGGAGGATTCCCGGCCGGTGAAGACACCGGCTCCGGCCGATAAGCGTCCCGTCCGGAGCGCAGAAGAGACCATAGGGGCCGATGTCGCCGATGCGCTTCCTGTCGCCGATTTGGCCGATGCGGTCGTTGCGGTTGAGGAACAGGCGGTGGCCGCTGCCGGAAAAGAGAAAACCATGCCGTTGGCGGCGTCCCGTCCGGAGCTTGCGGAACAACCGGCTGTGGTGTCGGATGAGGCGGTGGCCGGTATGGTGACCGTACAGAGCCGTCGGAAAATGTCGGAGTCCGCATCGGCCGCATCTGTCCTGACGGCGGCACTTCCGGTTCCGGCGGGAGGATATGAGGCTTGTTACGATTACATTCGCCGCCACATCGACCTGGTTTCCGATACGGCCGGTCGGGATACGGCCCGTGCGGTGGTCCTCCGGTTCGTGGTCGACCGGAAAGGACGTCCCGGCAATTTTACCGTAGTGAAGAGTTTTTCGCCGGAAGCGGCACAAGAGGTTATCCGGCTGTTGCAGGCCGGGCCCGACTGGAAACCCTCCGGCCCGGTACCTGCCTTTACCGTTACGTTTTAGTGCCGTCCGATGCGGTGCAGCAGTTCGCCTACCGCCGTTTCTATATCCGGTTTTTCCTGCAGCAGTTCAATGAATTTGCTTCCGATGATGCCGCCCGAAGCGTGGTGGCAGGCCGTCTCGAACGTCTCCCGGTTGGAGATGCCGAATCCCACCAGTCGGGGATTGCGCAGCTGCATCCCTTCGATGTGGCGGAAGTAGGCCTCTTTGGCTCCGGCGAAACTGCTTTGCGCTCCGGTAGTGGAGGCCGATGACACCATATAGATAAACCCGTCGGTGTGTTCGTCGATAAACCGGATGCGCTCTTCCGATGTCTCCGGCGTGATGAGCATGATGATACGCAGGTCATACCGGTCGGCTACCGGCTTGAACGATTCGAGGTAGTCCCGGAACGGCAGGTCGGGGATAATCATGCCGTCGATGCCCCGTTCGGCGCAGTCCCGGCAGAAATTTTCGAATCCGTACTGCATGATGGGATTCAGATAGCCCATCAGGATGAGCGGTATGTTGATTCCGACTCGGATGTTCTCCAGCTGGCTGAAAAGTTTTTTGAGCGACATGCCGTTTTTCAGAGCCTGTGTCGAGGAGGCCTGTATGACCGGTCCGTCGGCCATAGGGTCGGAGAAGGGGATGCCGATTTCGACCATATCGACCCCCTGTCTTTGCAGCTCGTGCAGGATGTCTGTGGTGCTGTCGGTACGGGGATATCCGGCGGTGAAGTAGACCGAGAGAATATCCTGTTTCTTTTGATTGAAAAGCGTATTGATTCTGTTCATGGTCATTTATAGTTTTTTCAGATTTTCGATAAAGTGTTTCAGCTGTTCCGGGTTTTTGATGCCGGGACGGGATTCGAACCGGCTGTTGAGGTCGACTCCGGCCCAGCAGGGATGCCGGAATGCGTTGATTTTGTCGATGTCGTCCGGTCCGATGCCTCCGCTCAGCAGGAACGGAACCGGCCCGGTATAGGATTCCAGCACCGACCACGAAAAGGAGCGTCCGGAGCCGCCGTACTCTTCGGTACGGGTGTCGAACAGGAACAGGTCGCATCCGTCGGCGTAATGCCGGCAGGGTATCAGGTCTTCGGCGGTTTTCACCGGAAAGGCTTTGATGACTTTTACGCCGCTTTCCCGCAGCCGGACGCACAAATCGGGCGATTCCCCGCCGTGAAGCTGTATGTAATCGAGGTCGAAAAGCACTCTCTTTTCTTGTATCTCATCCCATCCGGCGTTGACGAATACTCCCGTTTTCAGGATGTTTTCCGGGAGGTATACCGGCCGCTCTCCGGCGTATCGGGGAGAGGGGGGATAAAAGACAAATCCCATCAGCCGGATGCCGAGCGGTTCGATTTGGCGGATATTGTCGGCGTCCCGCATTCCGCAAACTTTGACAATCATTTTTCCAATTGTTTGATGAAGTCGGCCAGTGCCGCTCCGGGTTGTTCGTGTTTCATGAAATTTTCTCCCATAAGAAATCCCCGAAAACCGGCCTCCCGCAGCCGGCGTACCGTATCGGGAGCGGAAATGCCGCTTTCCGAGATGCAGATTTTTTCGGCAGGCAGCCGCTCTATCATCCGGAAAGAGTGGGTTACGTCCGTGACGAAGGTGGTCAGGTTGCGGTTGTTGACCCCTATCATGTCGGCTTCGCTGTTTTCGAGATAACCGAGTTCCTCCTCCCCGTGCAGTTCCAGCAGCACTTCAAGTCCCAGCCGGTGTGCCAGCCCGGTGAACCGGGCGCAGGTCTCCGGAGAGAGGGCCGATGCAATCAGCAGCACGGCATCGGCTCCCAGTGCACGGGCCTGGTAGAGCTGGTATTCGTCGACGATGAAATCTTTCCGCAGGAGGGGGATGCCGGCGCATTCCCGTGCCCGGCGGAGGTCGTCGGGCGTTCCGCCGAAAAAGCGTTCGTCGGTCAGCACCGAAGAGGCTGTCGCCCCGCCTTTCTCATACAGCGGCACCACCTCCTCGACACGGGCGTCGGGATGAATCCACCCTTTGGAGGGCGATTTGCGTTTGAACTCGGCGATGATGCCGGTGGCCGACCGGGCCAGTACCGTTTTCATGGAGCGGACGGGGCAGTGCTCCGGCATCTTGTCGAGCAGCCGGTCTATGTTGGCCGCTTTCCGGAGCTGTTCGACCTCGTTGCGTTTGTGGGCGATGATTTGTTCCAGTATGTTCATGGCGGTCAGCTGTTGATTTGTATGAATTTCCGGAATGTCCGGTATGCCTTTCCGCTGTCGAGCGATTCTCTGGCGATGTCGATGCACTCGCCGATGCTTTTGTCGCTTTCGATGACCTGTATGGCAAAAGCGGCGTTGGCGATGACGCAGTTCGTCTGGGCTTCGGTGGCCGTTCCCCGCAGCACGTTGTCGAAGATGCGGGCGGCCGCTTTGGGGGTGTCTCCGCCTTCGAGCTCCGCTTCGGAGCAGCGGCGGAATCCGAGTTCTTCGGGTTGATAGATTTTTTCGTTCCGGGACGATGCTACCTTGAACTGGGAGGTCAGGGAGATTTCGTCGTAGCCGTCGAGACTGTGCACGACGGCAAACCGGGTGTTGCTCTCCTGAAAAGTGTACGAGTAGAGCCGGAGCAGCGGCAGGTTATACACTCCCAGCAGCTGATAGGCCGGCATCGCCGGATTGACCAGCGGTCCCAGCATGTTGAAGAAGGTGCGCACGGCCAGTGCTTTGCGTACGGGGGCGACGACTTTCAGTGCCGGGTTGAACAGCGGTGCATGCAGGTAAGCGATGCGGCACTCCTCCATGCTCTTTTTCAGTGTGCCGGTGTCGGTGGTGAACTTGACCCCGTGCTGTTCCATGACGTTGCTGGCTCCGCTCACCGAAGTGGCTCCGTAGTTGCCGTGTTTGACGACCGGATAACCGGCTCCGGCCACCACGAAGCAGGCGGTGGTGGAGATGTTGAAGGTATTTTTCCCGTCGCCGCCGGTACCGACGATGTCGATGGGGCAGTATTCGGAGAGGTCGACGGGAACCCGCATTTCGAGCAGTGCTTCCCGGAACCCCGTCAGTTCTTCAACCGAAATGTTGCGCATGAGGAATACGGTAATCAGCGAGGCTATCTGGGTGTCGTTGTACCGGCCGGCGGCTATGTTTTGCAGGATGCGGCGGGCTTCGGCCCGGTCGAGATAGCGGTGTTCGAACAGTTTGTACAGTATATCTTTCATAATGAGTCTTTTAATCGGTCAGGAAATTTTGAATCATCGTGCGGCCGTCGGGCGTGAGTACCGATTCGGGGTGAAACTGGATGCCCCGCACGTCGTATGTCCGGTGCCGGAGCGCCATGATGCGTCCCTCTGCGTCTTCTGCGGTGACTTCCAGCTCCTCCGGCAGGTTTTCCCGGCTGACAATCCAGGAGTGGTACCGGCCTACGGGTATTTCCCGGTTCATCCCCTGAAACAGCCGGTCGCCGGCGGTAATGCGTATCGGCGTCTGTACGCCGTGAAACACTTCGGAGAGATTGGTCAGCGTTCCGCCGAAGGCTTCGGCGATGGCCTGATGACCCAGACATACGCCCAGTATCTTTTTGACGGGGGCATAGGTCCGGATGAGCGGCAGCAGCAGTCCGGCCTCTTCGGGAATGCCGGGTCCCGGAGAGAGGATGATTTTGTCGAATTTTTCCACCTCTTCGAGCCGGATGCGGTCGTTGCGGTGTACTTCGATACGGGACGGGGAGAGTTCTTTGACCAGATGCACCAGATTGTAGGTGAACGAGTCGTAATTGTCGAATATCAGAATCTTTTCCATGTCTGTTGGCTGGTTAGTTTTTTAATGTGACGGCGATGTCGATGGCTTTTTTCAGTGCGCCCAGTTTGTTGTTTACCTCCTGGAGTTCGTTTTCTTCGTTGCTGTGGGCCACGATGCCTCCTCCGGCCTGGTACCAGAGTTCGTTGTTGCGGCTGACAAACGTGCGGATGGTAATGGCCTGATTGAGGTTGCCGTCGAACCCGATAAATCCGATACAGCCGCCGTAGGCTCCCCGATTGTGCGGCTCTATCTCGGAGATGAGCTGCATGGCCCGCACTTTGGGTGCACCCGACAGCGTCCCGGCCGGGAACGTGTCGATGAAGGTCCTGACGGGGGCGGCGGTTTCGTCCAGCACGCCGCACACCCTCGATACCAGGTGGATGACGTGGCTGTAATACTGGGGCTCCTTGTAAAAGAGCACCTTGACGTCGTGGCAGTTGCGGCTCAGGTCGTTGCGGGCCAGGTCGACGAGCATGACGTGTTCGGCGTTCTCTTTCGGGTCACGGAGCAGCTTTTCGGTGAGTTCCTTGTCTTTGCACAGGTCGCCGGTGCGCCGGGTGGTTCCGGCGATAGGGTCGATACAGGCCGTGCCGTTTTCTATTTTGCAGTGGGTTTCGGGCGAGGAGCCGAAGATGCGGTATCCGCCGAAATCGAAATAGAAAAGGTAAGGCGAGGGGTTGACCGACCGCAGTGCCCGGTACACCTTGAAATCGTCTCCGGAGAAGGGCTGGATGAAGCGTCTGGAAAGCACAATCTGGAACACATCGCCCCGCAGGCAGTGGGCGATGCCTTTCCGGATGTTGGCCTTGTGCTCCTCGTCGGTGAGGGTGCTGTATTCGGCTCCGTTCAGCGCAAAGTCGTAGGACGAAAAATTGCGGTTGCCGATAACGGCTTCCAGTTCGTTGAGCGAGCTTTCTTCGCCTTCGGAGAGCATCTCGACCAGTGTCAGTTCGTTTTTGAAATGGTTGAATACGATGATGTATTTGAACAGGATGTAGAGCAGGTCGGGGGCGTCGTTCTGTTCGTCGTGGCTCTCCTTCACCGGAATCGGTTCGAAATACTTGACGGCATTGAAGGTGGTGTAGCCGTACAGTCCGCATACGTTTTTGTCGGGTCCGTCGATGTCGAATCTCTCCATAAAGCGGTTTATCGCCGTCTCTACGGTAAAGGTTTCGCCGACGGTTCCGGTCTCCTTGCTGCCGTCGGGATAGAGGGCCGTACAGCGGTGGCTGTTGACCCCGATACTGGCCAGCGGGCAGAGGGCGATATAGGACATGCTGTTCTCTCCGGCGTGGTAGTCGGAACTTTCCATGAGGGCCGACTGCGAATACATATCCCGTACTTTCAGGTAGATGCTTACCGGAGTATGCAGGTCGCCCAGCACCTTTTTGCTGACGGTTCGGTAGGAATATCGTTTCATATGTTCAGGTATTTATTTTTGATGATAATAATCAATATAGGTATTCATGTCTTTGTCTCCCCGTCCGGATACGGTGAGTACGGCCACTTCTCCGGGACGGAAGCCGATTTTGGGCAGTGCCCCCAGTGCATGTGCCGATTCGAGAGCCGGGATAATGCCTTCGAGCCGGGTCAGTTCGAAAGCCGCCTGCAGCGCCTCGTCGTCATCGACGGCGAGAATCCGGGCCCGTCCGGTGGAGGCCAGATGGGCGTGTATGGGGCCGATGCCGGGATAGTCGAGTCCGGCCGAAATGGAGTAGGGTTCTTCGATTTGTCCGTCTTCGTTCTGCATGACCAGCGTGCGGGAGCCGTGTATGATGCCGGTTTTTCCCAGTTGTATGGTGGCGGCCGACATGCCGGAGTTCACCCCTTTGCCGCCTGCTTCGGCCAGCACGATTTTTATCCTGTCGTCGTCGAGGTAGGGGTATATGGTACCGGCGGCATTGCTGCCGCCGCCCACACAGGCAATCAGGTAATCGGGGTTTTCCCGTCCCTCTTTTTCGGCGAGCTGTTTTTTAATCTCCTCCCCGATGACCGACTGCAGCCGGGCCACCATGTCGGGGTAGGGGTGCGGCCCTACGGTGGAGCCGATGATGTAGTGCGTGTCGGCCGGGTGGCAGCACCAGTCCCGGATGGCTTCGTTGGTGGCGTCTTTCAGCGTCATGTTGCCGGAGGTGACGGGGCGTACGGTGGCTCCGAGCATCTGCATTTTCTGCACGTTGATGTGCTGCCGCTCCACGTCGGTTTTGCCCATGTACACGACGCATTCCATGTTCATCAGCGCGCAGACGGTCGCTGTGGCCACCCCGTGCTGTCCCGCTCCGGTTTCGGCAATGATGCGTTTCTTGCCGAGTCGCCGGGCCAGCAGTATCTGGCCGATGGTGTTGTTGATTTTGTGGGCGCCCGTGTGGTTGAGGTCTTCCCGTTTGAGGTAGATGCGGCATCCGTACCGCTCCGAGAGCCGCCGGGCGAGATAGAGCGGCGAAGGGCGGCCTACGTAGTCCCGCAGCAGGCTGTCGAACTCCTGTCTGAAGTCGTCGCTTTCGATAATGGAAAGGTAGTTGTTGCGCAGCTGTTCGACACAGCCGTACAGTATTTCGGGGATATAGGCACCGCCGAACTCTCCGTAAAATCCGTCAGAATCGATTGGGTATGGTTTCATTGCAGTATAATGTTTTGTTTTCGGGGTTATGAAAAAAGGCCTGTCGTGACGGACAGGCCTTTGGGTTGTATTTCGTTTCGGATTGTTTGCTGTATACAGGGCGGCTGCTCACGACTTTTTCAGTTGCAAGTTGCGCCACCACCAATATTGAGTTGTCAAAACAGCGTTCATTTTTTTGTTCTTTCTGCGGCAAATATAGAATTTGTAAAAGAATAATCCAATAAATCGGGCAAAAAAATAATAAAAAAGAAGCGATTTTGTGTTTTTTGCTGAAAATAAGACAGATTTTCCTGTGCTGTTCTGACAAAATAAAACCGGAAGAGATTCGGGCAGAATCCTCTTCCGGTCTCCGGACAATATCCGGTATGCGGTTACTCTTTAATCAGCAGCCAGGCGTCGTTGAAACGGTTGGGGTAGCGGGATTTGATGCTTTCACGCAGGTTGGTGGCCGAAGTCCGTTCATCGAAACTGCCGGCGATTACCCGGTACATCCCTTGCGGGTTCTGAACCAAAAAGGCATCGTATCCGTCGGCAACGAGCGATTCCTGCAGACCCGAAGCGTTGGTTTTCATCGAGAAGCTGCCTACCACTACGTTGAAGAGTTTCAGTTTTGAAGCGTCACTGGCATTGACAGTGGTCACTTTTTCGTTGCTTGTTTTTATCGTCGAGGTGGGCGTTTCGGTCACCGGTTTGACAACGACAGGTTCAGGAGCGGGTGTTTCCACTACCGGTTTTTCCTGTGCCTTTTCATAAGCGGCCTTGTATGCACTCTCTTTCGATTTGCAAGAACCCAGTCCCAGTGTGAGGGCCATTGCGGGAATCATCCATAACCAGTTTTTCTTCATAATCTTCTCTTATTTAATATATACATTATTTGTTCCTGTCCGGGAATTTCCAAACAAAGGTATAAAATAAATCGGATACCCGGCTTATTATTTTTGAAAAACTTTTGCCTCCCGTTGCGACAGGAGGCTATAACTTGCCGCAATTCATTTTGTTAACATTATTTAACCCCCCCCCCTAACAGAAAAAAATGAAAAAAATCTGACTTTTTGCTAATATTAATATTAACTTTGCGCCCAATTTGCGATTTTAAAGTGTTCAAGGAGCCGTGTGGGTACCGGAAAAACCGGACAGAACGAAAAAAAAATTATCATTTTTTGTGTGTGAACCGCTGGAATCTCAAAATTTGCGAAAATGTGTGAACCGCTGGAACATCTGAAATTTACCGGATACAGAATAATATCGAACAAATAAAATAATACCCATGTCAAAATCAATCAGATTAACGCTGGCAGCAGTTTTAATAGCTTTTGCCGGTATGAATGCGAAAGCGCAAAAGGCAGGATTGAAAACCAATCTCCTGTACGATGCAACAGCAACGGTAAACTTGGGCCTCGAGCTTGGGTTGGCTCCGAAATGGTCGTTAGACATTTCGGGAAATTTTAACAACTGGGACATAGACAAGCAGTTGTGGAAACACTGGATGCTTCAGCCTGAACTCCGGTATTGGTTCTGCGACCGATTCGCCGGTCATTTTCTCGGTATTCACGCTATCGGCGGCCAGTTCAACTGGGGACGTTTCAAACATGCTTCTGATTTTCTGGGCATGAACTTTTCACAGCTGACCGACTACCGGGCTCAGGGCTGGGGTGTCGGAGGCGGCATTGCCTACGGTTACACCTGGGTGCTCAACAAGCACTGGAACTTCGAAGCCGAAATCGGCGTCGGTGTCATCCAGACCTGGTATGACCTCTACAACTGTCAAGGCTGTGCGAAGAAGGTGGCTTCGGACCAGAAGCATACTTACTACGGCCCCACGAAGGCAGCTCTTAATCTGGTTTATGTATTCTAAAAAAAGACTGAAAAATGAGAAGCAAAAATATTTTCAAAGGGATTTTGGCGGCCGCAGCGGTATTCATATCGTTCCAGAGTGCCGCCGCTCAGGAAGTGAAGCAGCTCGGAGAACCGATAAACGTAGCCTGCAAAAGAACTTCGCTGGTGAGAAACTTGGATGAAATCACCGCAAAAATGGAGATAGACCTTACGGACGTAAAGGTGAAGAGCAATCGGGCCGCCATTTTTACGCCGATGATTGTAAACGGCGAGGACACGCTCCGTCTGCCGGGTGTGGGGGTATATGGCCGCACCCGCTGGTATCAGTTCGAACGCAACGGTCTGAGACCGATCAGCGGCTCCGAAGAGATTTCGATGCGTGCCGGTGACCGTCAGAACGTGGTGAAATATGCGCAGACGGTGGAATATGACAGCTGGATGAACGGCTCGACGCTGATATTGCAGCGCACCGATTACGGCTGTGCCGGCTGTACCACTCCGGCCGAGTATGTTCCGGCCGATCTGGCCAGCTACAGAATGGTGATTTACGAGCCGGAATTTATTTTCCAGGCCGCCGTTGCCGAAGAGGTGAAGACCCGCGAACTGGCCGGCCGTGCCTATGTGGATTTCCCGGTGAACCTCACCACGATTTATCCCGACTACCGCCGCAACTCGGTGGAGCTGGCCAAAATCATCGCTACCATCGACTCGGTTCGCAACGACAAGGATATTACGGTGAAATCGCTGTCAATCAAAGGTTTCGCATCGCCCGAAGGCCCCTACGACAACAACATCCGTCTGGCCAAAGGCCGTACCGAAGCCCTGAGGAGCTATGTGCAGCAGCTGTATATGTTCCCTTACGGTTTCATCCAGACCTCTTACGAGCCTGAAGACTGGGAAGGTCTCCGTGAGTATATGGTGAATTCGACCATGCCGGGCCGGGAAGGTATTCTGGCTCTTATCGATTCTTACATGGAGCCGGATGCGAAAAACTGGAAACTCCAGACCGACTACCCCGAACAGTACCAATTCCTGCTGGAAACCGTATATCCGGGTCTGCGTCACTCGGATTACCGCATCGAATACACCATACGGGGATTCAGTGACCTCAGCGAAATTGCCGAACTCATGCGTACGCATCCCTCGAAACTGTCGTTGAACGAGATGTACCTGCTGGCCGGCACGCTCGTACCGGGTACTCCCGAATACAACGAGGTGATGGAGACGGCCGTGAAGATGTTCCCGACCGACGAGGTAGCTATCCTCAACGCCGCTACGGCTGCCATGCAGCGTGAAGACCTCAACCAGGCCGAACGTTATCTGAGCCGTGCCGGCAGCAGTGCCGACGCCCTTTACGTTCGCGGCGTCCTCTGCGGTCTGCAGAAAGATTACGGCAAAGCCATCTGGTACATGGAGCAGGCCGACGCCAAAGGCCATGCCTCAGCAGCCGGCGAACTGGAGAAACTGAAACTGGCTAAACAATATTCAAAATAAAAAAACATACACCCTAATTTGATGGAGGTTATGCAATTAATGAAACAGAAATTATGGGTATCGCTGTTTATGGCGGCATCGTTGGGCCTGTGGAGCTGTACACAGGAGCTGATAGATGACCCTGCGGCGAAGAATCCCGACACAGGTATTTCAGGTGGGGCAGGTTATCTCGGCTTTGAATTGAAAGATGCGCAGGAAAAGACCCGTTCGACCCACAAGGAATACGATGACGATTACGAACGTTTCGAGTGGTTCAACAAAGGTACTGCCGACGAGCGTGCGATTATCGACAATCCCGAATGCAATAGCGTGCTGTTCTTCAACAGCGATTACACCTACTTCGGGGGCGCTAAACTGGAAAAATCGAATACCGGTTCGAAGACGGCATCGAATATTTATATAGCCCGGAAACCTGCCGGCTCTGTAGGTATGCCTGCCTACGCTCTGGTGATATTGAACGCCGACCCCGACCGGCTGAGCCTGCTGGATGCCAGACTGACGGCAGCCGGAACAGATGCCGTGAATACCGTTTTGAATTACCTTAACGAGGTCGACACCGACAACCCCGAATCGTTGGCCATGTGTGACGGTGAAGACGGTAAGAAATATTTCACCATGTCGTCGGTCGCCTATCGGGGCGAGGAGTCAGACACGATTTCCGTGCTGACGCCTTTGGACCCCGCCGGCCCCGTCTTCTACGAGACCATAGAGGAGGCCATCCGGCCGGAGAACCTCACCATGTTCTATGTGGAACGTCTGCTGGCTAAATTCACGCTTATCATCAAGGAGGGCAACCGCCGTTTCGCTGACGCCGGAGCCATTATCCTGACGGGCCCCAACAAGCTCAAGGTAAGACAGGAATATGCGCCGGCCGAAGGGAGCAACAAAGACGTGATGTCCGGCTGGAAAATCAATCTGGTCAACTGGGGACTGAACGGGCTGGAAAAAGATACCTATCTGGTGAAGACACTGGTGGAAAAACCGGGACAGTTCCCGTGGCCGGTTGCCGACAATTTCTATATCGGCTGGAACGCACCCCGTCTGTTCCGCTCCTACTGGGGGCTCGACGCCAACTATTCGGGTGGCTCCTATCCCGACCAGTACCGCATGGCTCTGGATTCGGTAAATGTGAAAGCCGCTACGACAAATACCATCTATTCTGCCGGTTACGATGCGTCGGAAGGCCTTGTCAAAGATGACTATACGCTGATTTACAAACCCTACAGCGCATATACCGACAGAACCGACAACAAATATTCGCTCGAGAACACCTTCGATGCCTCGATACTGAGTAAACAGGATTTGGCTACCCAGCCCTGGCTGCGCTGCGGAACGCACATCATCCTGACGGCCCAGTTCATCATCGACGAGGTGGACCAAGACCTCGATTTGACCAACATAGACAAGACCGGGTTCATCAAGGGCGTGTCTGACAAATATTTCTCGAACGGCTTGTACTGGAGCGAAAAAGCCCTGAAAGAACAGGCCATTGCCACCTTGATGACCAACATCTACTACAACAAGAAGGACGACCGGATTGCCAACGTGTTCAAGCCGGGCGAGTTTGTGGATTACATCAACAGCGACGAGCATGTATTGGACGATGTAGTTCCCATAGCCGACGGCGACGGAAATCCGCTTACCCACGAAGACCTTGCCGAAAATGCGGACAAATATTTCGAATTCGGTCCGGCCTTTATCAAAGGCGGCGACGGTTGGGTATCGCTGAAGAAAAAAGACGGCGTTACCTTGCAGGCAAGATACAAGGACAGCTCAACGGGCAAAATCACTTTGTCGCCCATCTCCGACGAGCAGCTGGTATCGTACATCTACCGCTTTACGAATCTGGCCAAACACTACAAGGAGGGCCGCATGTACTATGCCCTGCCGATTAAACACAACGTGGAAAGCGCCAGCTTCGAAACGAGTCCGGTTACGGCTGTGGCTACGGGCGACTACGGTGTGGTGCGCAACACCTGGTACCGCCTGACGGTAACTTCGATACAGCATCCGGGAACTCCGGTGGACGACCCGGACCAGCCGATTGTGCCGAATCCGGAACCGGACGACAAAAGCCTCGGTGTAGAAGTGGAAATCATCCCGTGGCGTACCGTAGAGATAACTGTTGACCAATTATATTAACGATATAGCAAACAAACAATGAAAAAATTTAATTTGACCAATATACTGAGTCCGCTGAGCAAATCATTCATGGCGTTGGCCATCGTGGCAGGTATGAGTGCTTGCGACAACATTATTTACGATTTCGAAGAAGATTGCGATCCGGTGGAAGAACCCAAGCCCGAACCGGAACCCGACCTGGAACCCGGCTACGTCAGAATCTACGTGCGCACCAATCCCGGCAGCGGAGGTACGAGTGCCGTGAGCGCCGACGCCGATGCCCTGAACAGCACCGAAACGCAGGAAGGTATCTACGTAAGCATCGATATCAAAGAGAACGAGGCCTACACCCTTACCGCAACGGAAAGCAATCCGGAATACGCTTTCGTGAAATGGCACGACGACACCAACGACGGTGACCTGACCGAAAAACTGACCGAAATCACGAACATCAAGGCCGAAGCCACGACCCGGTACACCGCCATCTTCAAGAAAATCGGTCCGGAAGAGCCGGAACCGGATGACGAACTGGGCAATTACTACGTGAGATTTATTTTTGACAAGAACATGCAGTTTGTCGACGGTTTCAGCAGACAAGTGAAATCGGTAGACCTTTACGTGTTCGACCCGTCGGGAGCCTTTGTAACTAAATACCACGAAGACGGTGTGCCTTTGACTGCGCCCGATTACCTGATGGAGCTTACCGACCTGCCTGCCGGCGAATACGAATTCGTTGCCTGGTGCGGCTTGACGAACAACAACGGTCATTTTACGGTTCCCGGCGATACGGAAATCAGCCGCAACTACCAGACGGTATGCACCATGTCCACATCGGCCGATGCCTTGCACGCTGCCTACCAGAATCAGAACCTGTCCCCGTTGTTCCATGGACGGAATGCGAATGCCACTTACGTTGAAAAACATTCGGAAAAACAGATTCAAGATGTCGAACTGACCAAGAACACCAACAACGTGAGCCTTACTCTCCAGCACCGGGATGGTCTGGAATTTGCGAAGAACCGTTTTGCCGTTACGATGGTTGACCGGAATGACGTGATGAAACACGACAACAGCATTTCGGACGATGCTCAGGAGGTGGAATACCGTCCCTATCGTACGGTAATAGGCAACGCTGCCATTTCCCGTGCGGCTTCTACCCGTGCCGATGTGGGTGCCGGTTCTACTGTAGGCAACTATATGCAGGTAGAGCTTTCGACTGCCCGTCTCATGGCCGACCATAATCCCGTGATTGTGGTGAGAGACACCGAGAACAACAACAAGGTGATTTTCTCCATCCCGTTGGTTAAGTGGGCTCTCCAGTTCCGTAATTCGAACTATAAGGATATGGACAATCAGGAGTACCTTGACCGGGAAGACCACTACAACCTGATGCTCTGGCTCGACAGCCGTGAAGACGACGGCTGGTTCAGTGCCGGTTTCGATATTTTCGACTGGCATGTAGTAGAAGACGAGTGGAACTACTAATTTAAAATCTGAAAGGAATTATCCGATGAAAAAATCAATGAAATACATATCGATGCTGCTGGGCGGCCTGCTGCTGGGCAGCTCGTTCGCCGGCTGCGTCGACGACAACATAGGCGAACCGGGAATGGGAGACGACAGCATCTATGCGATAGCAGAAGATGAATACGCTATGGGGATAACCCTCTCCCTGAACCAGTTGTCGGGTGGCTCCACCCGTGCCGCATTGGGCGATATAGGTGTCAACGGGCTGAAAGACATCGAAGAATATGTGAACACGGAGAACCTGTATATCCTCTTTTTTAACCTCGACGGGACTTTCCTGTTCCAGATTCCGAAACCTACGGCCATCCCTATCGGTCAGAGTGCCAATGGGAACGACAACCAGTGGTTTATCAAGATTCCGGTAAAAACGATTAACAAGAACCTTATCCACTATATCGAGGAGAATCCGTTCAAGATTGCCGTACTGGCCAACTGGACATACGATGCCGACGTCAATACCGGAGGCAATTGGGACGCTTTCGAATTCCATGAACCTGTCGATGCCGATGGAAACCTGACGGTAGACGAGTCTGGCAAACTGCTGGGCGACCACATCTCGCTGCTTTCGCACGCCCAGCTCGACAACGTTTACGAGAACCTGGCCGTTCGGGGATACGACCACCTGGTGTACCGTACCGAGACCGGCCCCCACATGGGTCCTTACACCGAATGGGTAAGCAACTACCACCGCAACATCGCCGAAGCAGAGCAGGACATCCGTTACAATTATAATGTGACAGAAAACACCTATAATAATCCGGAATCGAAAAGACCAAGTAACGCAATAAACCATTTCGATGTAAAATACAGAAAGTTATGGCAGGTGTGGTATTTTAACGGGACGTATGACGGCACAGGAAAACAGGATTTCGGAGTGGAAGCAGGTGATGATCAGAAGAAGGAATGGATCAGGCTGAATCAGGAGGCCAGAGTGGAGATGATGAAAGATGAATATGGTGAGGATTTCGGTTACAATCATTCCCACACTTATCGCATGAAGGGTTATGATGACTTGTATCTTTCGCAGTACGTAGGGTTGAATTATTGGGATACTGAGGCCCGGACAGCCGAACCCGACCCCGATGTCAATGCCGATGAAAAAATGAAGTTTTCGGCTGTATCGCTTTCGTTTGAAAATATCAGTATGGCAGATAATGACAATGGTATGCCACTGAATTTGAGTGAGAGCGATGATTTGGAACATCATCCTTTTATCCGCTTTACAGCCCATGCCGACGGATATGTAAGAATCAAATTCAAATCGCATCACGGAGCGAAACTTTATGCCCATGTCGGTCAAAACAATACGCCCGAAAATGATGCGTCCGGTTATCAGAAGGATAACCAAAAATGTCGATTTGAGATAGACCCGACCACGAATACTTTTTCTACGGGAGAAATTGCCGATGTACCTTTCGAACCGAAACCCATTTATCTGTATATGGTAAAAGACCCCGATGCCCAGAGGGATGAGAACGATAAATTGGGTCTCCCGTGTATCGATATTTACAGTATCGAGTATATCGAGTCGCGTCACCTCTACGATGTAGACCGCCGGGGCATCCTGCCGACGAAGGACTATCCCATACCGATGTACGGTATCCAGGACTTCGACCCGATAGGCGAATACTGGGAGCCGGGACTGCTGTTCAACCTGTCGCAGTTCAACAATGCCCAGAAACAGGGGTACAGCTACCGCAATGTTTCGCTGTTGCGCTCGCTGTCGAGAGTAGAGGTGAAACTGCTGAAATCGGCCTTCCCGAAGAAACCGGCCCATGTGTTCCTGCGTTCGATGAACCGTTCGGCCCGCATCACTCCGGTCGATTTCTTCACCCCGACCGACATCATCTGGAACGGCTTCAATCCGTCGAGCATGTCCGATGTCAAACGGTTGCAGAACTACATCGCCGCAGGTAACCTGAACGAACAGCACATCATCGAGAACACGCCGGGTATCAAGGGCGAAATCGACAACATCATGCAGTACGGTCCGGTCTATATCGGCACCGACGGCAACAAGGGCGACAGCGATATGCAGAAACTCAACGAGTACCGCAAGACCACCGCATGGCCTTTCGGCATCTGGGAACGGCAATGGGGCTGGGACTGGAATCGGGGTACCGCTTACGTAGACTATTTCGATACCTACCAGGTAGGGCAGACCCGCGCCCATACGGGACAGACCGTACCGGAGTATCCCCGCATCCTGCACACGAGAATCTCCCGCTCCGACTATGCCCGCTTCACCGAAGTAGAGGACCAGGATTACTGGCACTACATCATGTATATTCCCGAAAAGAACATCACCGATGCCGATAATCCCGGCGACATTTCCGACCGACCGAAGATAATTCACGTCGAGCTCCGTTTCAACGGCGGTCGGCCTGAAAAGGACAATGCCGAAGACAATATGGTAGACAACTTCGACGACAACGCCGCCTACCGCCTCTATTTCACCGAAGGAGGCCGGGCCAACTTGGGCAGTTTCGACTTTACGGGCCGCGAGAGCTGGGACAAATATGAGTATGACCTCGACATCGTGAAGCAGCATTGGCCCATTATGCGTAACCACGAGTATATCTTTACCGTCAACGGCAGCTTCAACAATCGGGGAAATATCGATTTCCAGGTGAATGCACCTGACCAGCGTACGGTAAACTGGGAATTTAACTAATTCAGACAAGACTTGCAGGGACGTTTTTAACGAAGCGTCCCTGCACAAACCCGATAAAAAATGCGGGGAAGAGATTTTATGAAGATGAAAAATAATATCATATTGCAGTTCAGCCGGCTATTGGCGGCCCTATTCCTGCTGTTGTTGCCGGCGGGAGTGCTGACCGGCTGTTCGGACGATCCGGACATAGAACCGGACGGCGTCAAACTGGGCAAACGGGTTTACGGCACTTTGTCTGTGCCGCTGGGAAATCCGGTGACTGAAGCCCGTTCGCGGTCGGTCGATTTCAGCGACGAGGCCGAAATAAAAATCGACAGCTACTGGATAGGTATTTACGACACCTATACCGGAGAGCTTGTGGGTTGCCGTGATACTGTACCGAGAAAGACTGATGGTACACGGTATACCGTTAAGAGCACGACTCCTTTCGTGGCCGAAGAAATACCTATATACTACTATGATTCGCATCCGGAGGTATATATCGTAGGTGTGATAAACTACAAGGATATAACGGCCCGAAAACAGGGCGGAGAGGAGCAGTTGCTGGAGACCCTGCTGAAAGAAGCTGAAAACTTTTCGGATTTGCACGATATTTCAATCAATACGGCCTCAGCCGATAAGGCTAATCCGAAAGAGAGCAACGGGTTAAGTCCGAAGCCTTTGATGATGGGTTATTATACGTTGTCACGGACGGCTCTCCACACGACGGTAAGCCCGGATGGAAGCGTCAGCCAGGACGACATAAAAATCCGGCTGACATCGACGGACGGAAACTACGCTGCCATGTCATTGCCTGAAGGTGCCGTCAGGCTGCAGCGGTTGATGGCCGAAATCAACGTGAATATATTTCCGGGAGAGGGCGTCACTTTGAATAATGTATCTTATCGGGTGGTAAACAACCCGAAGGAGGTTTTTCTCGAAGAACATACTACATTGATGACGCTGGGAACCCGTACTTCGAAGTCCGATTATCTGGCGGAGACACCCAACAGCGCCGATTTTTTGGACGACGGCTATACTTCAACGGGATTCAGCCGTGCCGGTTACGACAGCGAGAACAATGTCTATTCGTTCTCTTACCAGTATTATGAGAACAAGCACTGGGGGCGGAGCTACAACGGAAATACGAACCGGCCGCACGCCTACCGGGAAGAAATGCTCTCCAAACCGGAAAATCCGGAAAATCCGGAAGGGGCTGTTTTCAGAGCACTGTGTCCTACGGCAGAACACGCTTACAACAATAACGCCTCTTATTTTATCCTGAGCGCCGAAGTCAGCACCTCTGACGAGGAGCATTCATATCAGGGAACGGTAAGATATATCATCCACGAAGGCTATGCCTGCCGGCCCGACGGCTCGGCCAGCGGGAACCTGTATGACTTTCAGCGTATCCGGAATACACGGTACACTTATAATGTAACGATAAACGGACTGAATGACCTGATGGTCAATGTGACGACCTCTTCTATGCACAACAACGGCGTTTCCGGCCAGTTCTGGGACAACAGCGTACAAGTCATAGAGGCCAAGTATCCGTCCAGCGTTCCGTTTACGCTGACTTATGACGAGTGCCGGAACTTCATGTGGCGCTATTGGGAAAAGAAACTGGACGGCAGCGAAATCAATTACGGCGAATGGGTAAGAAACAGCGATAATCCGAATAGTTTCCCCTGGATTTACGAGGGCGGAGATAAACTCGATACCGACGAGTCGGTTTATGCGGCGCTGGACGATGTAATCAGATTCAGTGAAATCTATTACGACAGCAACCCGATGACACTCTCGGAGTTCCTCACTAAAATCAGAACGAATCCCGGTTATTATACCTTCTATATCTATTTCCAAAACTACGAGGCCGAAGACAGAAGCCAGCCCGAGAAAAACCGGCGCGGATTCTATATGTTCCTGAAGGGGGCTGCCGATTATGACGGATGCACCCGGCAGGGAGACCGGTTAATCGCTTTTGAACAGGAGGCCGCCGACCTCAGAAATGTGGTCAATCTGGATATAAAGCCTTCCTATAAGCAGCAGTATGATATCAATCTGTCAAGTATCAGCGGCTACTATACGAAATACAACAACGATTATATCTATAACTACACGCCTTATTTCCAGAAAAATTATTACGAACAGTACGGTTATACGGAAAACCAGTGCTTCTGGAGCGGCACGAAAACGACGGGCGCTTATCTGAAATTTTATGACGATGGGTTCGGTTATCGGGACCGCTTCAAAATAGAGATTTATGACCCGAGCGACAGCTATGTGGAGCTGACATTGTATGCCACCAATGCAGAGCATTGCATCTACAACGGCCACGATGCCATTTATCTGGTTCCTGTCGAAGGGGAAAATCTGGCTCGGCTGAGTGCGGGTTATCATACGGTAGTGTTTACGCCCGACGGCAATCCGGACCTGTATATTCCCGGTGAGAGCAGTACGCTGCCTCATGCCCTGCACATCCTTGACAACGCCTCGTGGAATTTTACGGAAGGCATGGCCAATTCTTCGGAAACGATTGCCACTTATTTCCGTGACGGGTTGGTAAACAGCGGGGCTTACCGGGTGCTCGGTTATGGCGGATTGACGGTGGTGGGCGGCCGTAAGTTCAGCGGCTCCAACTCCTATATCCAGACGGGCCGGCCCGGCTTCCCGTACTCTACGATAGAGGCTAACAAAGGAGGATATTTCCAACTGACGGTCAATAAGAAAGGCTATATCAGAGTATATGCCTATCATACCGGCGGAACGGGTTCCACGCGGAGACTTTTCCTGTATAAACCGAAATATATGTACGGCGATGAGGAGAAGTTCAGTTATTATTATTATAATACCCAAGTATCTCAGAATCCGAAGGAATATATTCAGGTTGCCTCGCAAGCGGTGGACGGCAGTTATACTAACTTCGCCAATTATACCGAATTGTACACCGGTGAGGTGGATGATATAACGGACTTCCTCATCTGTTCTGAAGAGAATATTTATATTCAGCGGATAGAATTTATACCGGTATATTAAGAACCGGTTTCGGGGACGGCGCACGATAGCGCCATCCCCGAAATTTCAAATAAAAAAGAGAGTCGGACGGTTGCCGTCCGGAAATAAAGAGAAAAGAAAAAAGAACAATACGGCAATGAATATTAAAGAGAGAATACGGCGATGGCTGGGCGGCGCAGGGTTATGTCTGCTGGCCGGTGCGGTGGCTACAGGCTGTAACGATGATTTAGGTATAGGAAACGACAGCATCGAACTGGGTGAAAAGGTGTACGGCAAGCTGTCGGTGCCTTTCGGGCCGTCGGATCCGGCGGTGGTCACCCGTTCCGTAGATTTCAGCGATAACGCACAGGTGAAAGTGGATTCGTACTGGATTGGTGTTTACGATACCTATACGGGCGAACTTTTGGGAACAGAATCCGACACGCACCCCAGAAAGAGCGACGGTAACCGCTATACGATGAGAAACGATGTGCCTTTTATCCCTGAGGAGGTTGCCATCTGGTATTATGAACAGCATCCTGAGGCCTATATCGTGGGGGTCATCAACTACGAAAACATTCAGGCGAAAAAGGTCGGTGAGACCGGGACTGACTCGCTGCGCGTCCTGTTGCGGGAGGCGAAAACGTTTGAGGATTTCTGCCGCATCTCGGTAGATGCCACTTCGGCGACAAGTGCCAACCGGAACTTGGGAAAAGACGAAAGTTGTCCGCTGATGATGGGATTCTATACCGTCCAGACCGGCGGAGTGAAAGCGACCGTCAATGCCGACGGGAGCATGAGTCAGGACAACGTGAAAATACGCTTTGCAGACAACGGAAATTCGACGTTGGGCTTAACCGACGGCGCTATCCGGCTCAAGAGACTGCTGGCTGAAATCAACGTGAATGTGACGGCCGCCGAAAATATTGAACTCAAAGATATTCGGTATAAGGTGGTGAATAACCCGACGGAGGTCTATCTGGCTGAACACACGACCGATAACGCCGGCTCCATACGCACGGAAAAGGGCGATTACGATGCCCATACGGCCAACAGCGCCGACCTGATAGACGGCGGTTACACGTCATACGGCTTCCGGTCGGCCTCCCGAACGGACGAAAACAGTTTCTCGTTCTCGTATCAGGAGTATGAGAACAAGCACTGGGGCCGTTCGAGATCATATCCGGGCAACGGTATGGACGAGAAATCTCATTTCGTGAGAGAGGAGAAGTATGTCAACACGGGCGATTCGGAGAACGACGTTTTCAAGTCGTTGTGCAATGATGCCTCCAACCCCTTCAACAACAAGGCTTCGTATATGGTTATCGAGGCTGATATCGTGGCGAGAGATTATAATACGATGGGCATGGATATGACTTTCCAGGGTACGGTGACTTACACGATTCATGAGGGCTGTGCCTGCAATATCAACGGAACGGCCGGCAATAACGGCTTCGACTACCAGCGCAACCGGAACACATCGTATACCTACAATATCAACATTGCCGGTATAGATGAAATCTCCATGCAGGTGAACGCAACGATATGGGGAGACAAAAATGAACCCCATAACGACGGATTGGCAGGCAACTTGTGGGTAACCAAAATCTATGGCCCCGATGAGGAATGGTATAATACCATTTCTCTCCCTATAGAAGGAATAGAATCGTTAACATTCCGTTTCTGGGAGAAGACTCCGGAGGGAGAGACTAATTACGGCGACTGGAAGGCGCCTGCCGGTGCCCCAGCGGGGTATCCGGCATGGGAACCGGTCAGAACGGAAATGAAACCGATGGAAGAGTGTCCGTTCCTGGATGAGGTGACTATTACGGTCGGGTCTTCGGGAGACATGTCGGTTGAAGAATTCCTCAATGGCACGTTCACAGGAGACGAAGACGGTATGCTGGAAATAACGTTTACTATCGGGGACTATAAGGTAGCGACTTCAGATTTGTCGCAACTCGACAACTACCGCAGAGGCGTTTATTTTTCTTTCAATACACCTGTGGGCGACAGTGATGGCTGTATATGCGGCGGCCAGACGGGCGGTTTTGAACAGAAACCGGAAGACGGGCGGCAGGAGTTCCCGATAACCGGCATAAATCCTGTTCCCGACCACAATTATGGATATCACAGTTCGCCCACCACTGCATTTTGGGGTGTCAAAGGAACGGCTACCTATATCTGCTGGTCTCCCATAGGTCCGGCTGAGTACTATATGCTCCAGATCGACGACCGGGAACCCATAAGGGTCGAAGCGGAAAACCCAAGCATTCATTACAACTATCCGATACCGGGCGATATGAAAACCGGCTATCATACGATAAACATTACTCCGGTAGGTGATCCCAACGTCTATAAACCGAGTTTCCCCCGTACGCTCTCTTATCCGTTGGAGGTTTTCGATTCCTGGAATTTCGGTACCCAGCCGTTTTTCTTCAGCTGCATGGGAAGTGGGTCGACATTTTACTCAACCTTCTCATTCGCCGGCCTTACCGTTAGGGGTGGAGGCAACAGTAAGGGGGTGACAGCCGGCACTACGGACAATCCCTATATCCAGACCAACGGCTCCGGAAACACCTCGACGAGAAGTTTCAGTTTTACGGTGAACCGGCCGGGTACCGTGCGGGTGAGAACCTGCTCTGCGGCCGGCAACAGCGACCCGAGAAACCTCGTTCTCTATCAGTCGGGATATGGTATCGTAAGTAGAGTAGCTGTGACTACACCGAATACGGAGCGGAATGTAACCTATGATTTGCATACGCAGGGTGAAATTAACGACCTCACGGATTTGTATGTCTATACCGAAGCCAGTCTGCGAATCTATGAGATAACATTTATTCCGGACTGAACCGGACCTTGTCTGAAATGAGAAAAGCGGAGCCGATGGTTCCGCTTTTCTTGTATTTTGGGGGTATGAAAGGTGCGTTTTCCGAAAAGTGCGTTTCGTCCGGCGGTCTGCTTCCCGGCCAAAGGGTGCCGGAAAAAGGGGCGGGATAAAAAACAGAAATCGGAAACCTTCGGGGAAGATTTCCGATGCTGTACCCGGAGCGGGACTTGAACCCGCACAGCTGCAATAGCCAAAGGATTTTAAGTCCTTCGTGTCTACCATTCCACCATC
>JAFLRV010000199.1 GCA_022511245.1 Coprobacter sp. | reverse complement strand
TCGCACCATTTGACAAAACGGTTGAAATCCGCACAGAACGTCAGCACCACCGGAGCCGTCGTCACCGTCGGTTGGTTGAAATGAGCCGGAGCCAGCCGGCGTTTGTTTTCCGCATCCCGCGTCACCACGATGCTGTACAGCTGCATGTTGCCGGTCGTCGAAGCCCGGCAGGCGATGTCGAGCAGTCCGTTAAGCACCTCCACCGGAACATCCTCCTCCGAATATTTCCGAATGGTGCGGCGCAGTTTCAAATCTTCCAATACCATATTTTTTGTAAATTTAAGTCGAAAACCATTCAAAGATACACAAAATTATTTTGTATCTCCGATTCGTTTCAATATATTTGGGAAAGATTTTCAGAAAAGAAAGAAAAGATAATGTTTATAACTAATAAGTGCTTGTTTATGAAGTCAATAAATCCGAATTTTCTCTACACGGCCGCTTCGTTGGCCGCAGTAGGTTCACTCGCCTCCTGTCAGAATAAAAAAGAAGTGGCCAAACCGCTCAACATCGTCTACATCATGACCGACGACCATACCGCCCAGATGATGAGCTGTTACGACACCCGTTATATCGAAACCCCCAACCTCGACCGCATCGCCCGTGACGGCGTGCGCTTTACCAACAGTTTCGTCACCAACTCGCTCAGCGGTCCCAGCCGGGCCTGCATGATAACCGGCAAGTTCAGCCACAAGAACGGCTTTACCGACAACACCTGGAACTGCGTGTTCGACGGCACCCAGCAAACCATGCCCAAACTCATGCAGCAGGCCGGATACCAGACCGCTATCGTAGGCAAATGGCATCTCGAATCCCTCCCCACCGGGTTCGACTTTTGGGAAATCGTGCCCGGTCAGGGACACTATTACAACCCCGATTTCATTACCCAGAACAACGATACCGTCCGGCATCACGGCTACCTGACCAATATCATCACCGACAAGAGTATCGACTGGCTCGAAAACAAGCGGGACCCCGAAAAACCCTTCATCCTCTTTATCCACCACAAAGCCATACACCGCAACTGGATGGCCGACACCTGCCACCTGACCCTGTATGAAGACAAAGAGTTCCCCCTGCCCGAAAACTATTTCGACACCTACGAAGGACGACCCGCCGCCGCCGCACAGGAGATGAGCGTAATCAAAGACATGGACTTGATATACGACCTCAAGATGTGGCAGCCCGGCAGACAAAGCCGGCTCAAAGAGATGTACGAATCCATCTGCAGCCGCATGGACTCGGCACAGCGGGCCGCTTGGGACAATTTCTACAACCCCCTCATCGACCAGTTCTATGCCGCCGACCTGAAAGGCGAAGAACTCGCCCGCTGGAAATTCCAGCGCTACATGCGGGATTACGCCAAGACCGTCAAATCCCTCGATGAGAACGTAGGCCGCGTCCTCGACTACCTCGAAAAAGAAGGACTGCTCGACAACACTCTGGTCGTTTACGCCTCCGATCAGGGATTCTACATGGGCGAACACGGCTGGTTCGACAAACGCTTCATGTACGAAGAATCCATGCGCACCCCTCTGGTGATGCGCCTGCCCAAAGGATTCGACAAGCGGGGCGACATACCCCAGATGGTACAGAACATCGACTATGCACCCACCTTCCTCGACCTGGCCGGAGCCCCCATCCCCGACGACATACAAGGCGAGTCGATGCTGCCGCTGCTCAAGGGAGAACAACCCGCCGACTGGCGCACCTCCATGTACTACCATTTCTATGAATATCCCGCCGAACACGCCGTCAAACGGCACTACGGTGTGCGTACCGACCGCTACAAACTCATCCATTTCTACAACGATATCGATGTATGGGAACTCTACGACCTGCAGGACGACCCCACCGAAATGCACAACATTTTCGGACAGGAAGGCACCCAGACCGTGACACGAGAACTCATGCAGGAACTCAAGCGGTTGCAAATCCGGTACGAAGACCCCATCTTGGAAGAATATCCCATTGAAGAGTAAAAACAAACACACCGGTACGATATGAAACAAATGCCGCTTATATTGCCTTTGATGACCCTGCCCGTAGCCGCACAAGCCGCCAAAGAAAAAACCGACGCCCCGAAAACACCCAACGTGATTTTTATCTACGCCGACGACATCGGTTACGGAGACCTGAGCTGCAACGGGGGCAGGGTAGTGCGTACCCCCAACGTAGAGCAGCTCGCCACCGAAGGCATTCGCTTCACCAACGCCCACAGCGCCGCCGCCACCAGTACCCCCGCACGCTACGCCATGCTCACCGGCGAATACGCCTGGCGACGGGCCGGAACCGGTATCGCCGACGGCGACGCCGGCATGGTGATACGCCCCGAACGCTATACGCTGGCCGATATGTTCCGGCAGGCCGGATACGCCACCGCCGCTATCGGGAAATGGCATTTGGGATTAGGCGATGAAAACGGCACCCAGAACTGGAACCGCAAGCTCTCGCCCGGCCCCGAAGACATCGGGTTCGACTACTCGTTCATCATGGCCGCCACCGCCGACCGCGTCCCCTGCGTATTCGTCGAGAACGGCACCGTAGTCAACCTCGACCCCGATGACCCCATCGCCGTCGATTACCGGCAGAACTTTCCCGGAGAACCCACCGGAAAAGAGAACCCCGAACTCCTCGTCATGCACCCCTCGCACGGGCACGACATGAGCATCGTCAACGGCATCTCCCGCATCGGCTACATGAAAGGCGGCCGCTCCGCCCTCTGGAAAGACGACCGCATCG
>JAFLRV010000198.1 GCA_022511245.1 Coprobacter sp. | reverse complement strand
TAGAGCACAACACTTTTAATGTTGGGGTCCTGGGTTCGAGCCCCAGGCGGATCACGAAAAAAGGAGTTTTTACAACTCCTTTTTTTATTTATGGATGATGGCTCACCCTTTCATACATCGCATCGGCCAAAGCGATACACGCTCTCTCTATATCGGGAGTGATGCCCTGTTTCATCTCTACCGGAGGAGCTGCAATCTCCCATTGCATCCGTTGGGCAAAAGCCGTCAGTTGTTTAATAGCCCCGCCGCACCACGTAAAAGAGCCGAAACAGCCGAATATCCGGTTGGACAATTCCCTCGCTTCGATTTTTGACAGCAGACATTCGATGTGCGGAAACACCCCGTTCATATAAGTAGGGCTGCCGATGATAAGTCCCCGATACCGGAAAACGTCGCTTAACATATAAGACACATCCGATTTTCCGGTGTAGTGCATACGGATGGTTTTTATCCCTTTCCCGACAAGCCGGCGGGCGATAATTTCGGCCATTTGTTCCGTATGGCCGTACATGCTTCCGTACACGACGGTTATCCCCTCTTCTCCCTCATACCGGCTCAACCGGTCATATATCGAGAGGACACGGGCAATCTCCCGTTTCCATACCGGTCCGTGAGTAGGGCAGATGCTTTTTATCTCCACCTGGCGGAGTTTTTGCAAGGCGTTTTGTACAGGTGTGCCGTATTTGCCGACGATGTTCGAATAATAACGGAACATCTCGCTCCAGTACCGGTCGGTCTCAATCTCCGTATCGGTAATACCTCCGTCGACCGGGCCGAAACAGCCGAAAGCATCGCCCGAAAACAGCGTTTGTGTATCGGGGCAATACGTCATCAGCGTTTCCGGCCAGTGAACCATCGGCGTCATGTAAAAGCGCAGCGTTTTCTGTCCGAGAGACAGCACGTCGTTCTCTTTGATTTCGCAGAACCCGTCCCGAATCCCGTAAAACCCCTCCAGCATACTCCGGGTTTTACCGTTCCCGACAAGGACGATGTGAGGGTAGCGGCTTCGTATCGCCCGTATCGACGCCGAATGATCCGGCTCCATGTGGTTGATAATCAGATAATCGATAGGGGAGTCTCCCTGCACAGCCTCTATTTGGGCAAGGAACCGTTCGGTAAATGCAGCATCGACCGTGTCGATTAACGCTGTCTTTTCGTCCCGGATGAGATAGGAATTATAAGAAACACCGTCCGGCAAGGGCCATAATCCCTCGAAAAGAGACTTGCATCGGTCGTTTACGCCGACATAAAATATCGAAGGCTCGATTTCGGTAACACAAGGCATAATAAATCCGGTTTCTGTTTCTATGTATAACAAATTATACCGGATAGAGTTGTACGGAAGATACCTCTTTTTTCAGTTACCGCAGGATGTTGCGTCGGTTGAGCGCATTGCGGTAGCGCTGTGCGTTCTTCATGTGCTCGGCATACGATTCGGCAAAATTGTGACGGCCCGAAAAGTCCTCTTTGGCACACATGTAAATGAAAGGGTGATGCGCATAATCCAGTACGGCATCGATAGCCGCCTTCGATGGCATGCGTATGGGGCCAGGCGGTAGACCCGCATATTTATAGGTATTGTACGGAGATTCAGTCTCCAGATGTTCTTTCAGAATACGCCGGATGGTGAAATCGTTTACCGCAAATTTTACGGTCGGGTCGGCCTGTAACAGCATATTTTTTTTCAATCGGTTCAGATAAAGGCCGGCCACCACTTTCATTTCATCCGGTGCTTTGGTCTCTTCCTCCACAATCGAGGCCAGCGTCGAGACTTCCTGTAGCGAAAGTCCGGCCGCTTTGGCTTTGGCCCGTCGCTCTTCCGTCCAGAACTTTTCATACTCGCCGTGCATCTTTTCCAGCAGGCGGCGGGGCGAAACAGACCAGTACATTTCATACGTGTCGGGGATGAACATAGCCGTGAATGTCGGCAGACCGAACCCGAATTCGGCGGCGACTTCCCGGTCGTTCAGCAAGTCATTCATTTCCTCTTCCGTCATCATGAACGATTGGCCTATCCGTTGGGCCAGGTCCGATTTAGTCCGTATATTGTTGAACGTAAATCGAATCGGAGTTTCCGCGCCACGGGACAATTTTCGGTACAAGTCGAAAATCCCCGTTCCCGGTTCGATGCGGTATGCACCCGGATGAGACTGCGGACTGTATTCGTTTATCCGGGCAATCCGGCCTATTCGGGCAACGTTCGACGATTCCATGTTTTGCCCCAAATCCCGCAATACACTCTCTATCGTGCTGTTTCTGTCGATATAGAGCCAGAAAGCAGTATCCGTTACGCTGTCGAGCATATATTTTTTCCAGACGAACCCGGCTGCTGTCAGCAGGATAATGAACAGGACAGCAAAGACAAGCATACATTTTTTCAAAAGATTATTGCCCGTTTTTTTCTTTCTTTTTTTGGCCATATCGCAATAGGTTGTGTCTTGTTTTCCGAAATTCAAACACACAAAAATACAACTTATTTTCGAAATAAATGGGCGTCCGATATTTGCATATTATATTTTTGCCGCTTATCTTTGCATTGCCTTGCACATCCATCGGCAATGGTCCGGGAAACTGACGCCGGGAAACCGAACGGAGTAGGGACATATCGTGATATGTCCGGAAAACCGAAGCCGGGAAATCAACGGTGCAGGGACATATCGTAACCTTTCCGGATGCCGGAAATGAATCTTTGGAAGGATGGGTGAGTGGCTTAAACCAACAGTTTGCTAAACTGTCGTACCGGTTA
>JAFLRV010000197.1 GCA_022511245.1 Coprobacter sp. | reverse complement strand
CGAAAAAAAAAACGTTCAGGCCTCCTTGCCCTATCATACCGACCTGCATTCCCACCTTTTGCCCGGTATCGATGACGGTTCGCCCGATGCCGAGACCTCCCGGCAGCTGGTGGAGCAGATGCAGCAATGGGGAATTACCCGCATACTGGCTACTCCCCACATTGTGGAAGACCGGTTCGAGAACACGCAGGAAAGCATCGGGGATGCTTTAGCGAAACTGCAGGAGCAGCTCGATGGAAACGCACCCCGCATCATCTGTTCTGCCGAATACCGGCTGGACGAAAATTTCATTAAGAATCTCCGGGACGAAACCCTTCTCCCTCTGCCCGGCAACTACCTGCTCATCGAAAATTCATTCATACAACCTTTCTGGGATCTGAAAAACCTCATTTTCGAATTGCAGGTCAAAGGATTCAAGCCCATATTGGCCCACCCCGAAAGATATCCCTATTATTACCGGAACAAAAACATATACGCCGACATCCGCCACACCGGATGTCTTTTTCAGATAAACTGGCTCTCTTTGGCCGGATACTACGGCAAAGAGACACGGGCCGTCGCCCACTGGCTGGTCAACAGCGGTCTGGTCGACCTGGCCGGAACTGACCTGCACAACATGCACCATGCACAGGTCATTACCGATTACCTGAACAGCCGGGAATACCGGAAAATCATGGAAAAACTGCAACTGAAAAATGACTGGCTGTTCGGAGAAGAGCAGTCCTGAAATCCAACCGGATTTATCAGTCGAAAATACCTTCGATAGCTTCAGTAGGCATATCGTTTCCCGGCAGCGGCGATGCGGGATTTGAAAAACCGGCACACGGGTCGGCATATTCAGCCGGCACCTCAAACGTTTCTGTCGGAGAGTACCCCAGCGACGGGTCGGCATACACCTTCTGCATAAACAGACCGAACACCGGCAGCGCCATGCTGGCACCCTGTCCCTCAGCCATGCTGTCGAAATGAATCGAACGGTCCTCGCCGCCGACCCATACACCACCGACCAGACTGGGCGTAAAACACATGAACCAACCGTCGGAATTGTTGTTGGTCGTACCGGTCTTTCCTCCCATCGGGGCACGGATACCGTACCGGGAGCGGATGCGTCCGCCCGTTCCGTAGTCGATGACATCCCGCAGCATCGGCAACATCTTGTAATAAGCCGCCTCGCTGAACACCTCGTTCATCTGGGGAGCAAATTCGGCGATGACATTGCCGAAATTATCCTCGATACGGGTCACATACAGCGGATTCACCCGGATTCCCTTGTTCGAGAAAGCCGAATAAGCCGTCACCATCTCCTCGACAGAAACATCGGCCGGGCCCAGACACAAGGAGATAACCGGGTCTATCGAATTTTTAATGCCGAACGAATGCATCAGCCGCACCAGCGAGGCCGGAGAGAGCTTGTCCATCAGCCAGGCCGATATCCAGTTGTTCGAGTTGGCCAATCCCCACCGCAGCGTTACATTCTCGCCGATACGGGCTTTCGACGCATTGCGGGGCGACCACACGTTGCCCACCTCGTCCAGCAGGTGGGGCTGCACGTTGGGGGCGAGGTCACAGGGCGAGAAACCGTCTTCCATAGCCAGCGTATACAGGAACGGTTTGATGGTCGACCCGATTTGCCGACGACCGGCCGACACCATATCGTACTGGAAGCTCCTGAAGTCGATACCCCCTACATAAGCCTTGACATACCCCGTGTGCGAATCCATCGCCATAAAGCCCGTGCGCAGGAACGATTTGTGATACCGGATGGAATCCATCGGAGTCATTATCGTATCAATCATTCCGTTCCACGAGAACACCTGCATCTCGGTTTTCCGGTCGAAAGCCGCCCGTATCTCCGAATCCGAAGCCCCGCCCGCTTTCATGACGCGGTAACGGTCGCTCTGTTTCATGGCCCGGTTCAGAATCGATTCCACATCCGAATTACTCACCGCACGGGAAAAAGGAGCGTAGCTGCGGCCCTGTTTCTCTTTGTCGAACAGCGGCTGCAGATAACCGCCGATATGCTGGGTGACTGCCTCTTCGGCATACCGCTGCATACGGGCGTCTATGGTCGTATAAATTTTCAGACCGTCGGTATACAGGTTATATTTCGTCCCGTCCGATTTCCGGTTCTTTTCGCACCAACCGTACAGCGGGTTGGTCTCCCACGCAATGGAATCGTCCACATACTGCTGCTTCTGCCACTCCCGATATTCTTTCCGTACCGGTTTCCTGGCCGACATCATCAACCGCAGATGCTCTCTGAAATAAGGAGCCAGCCCGTCCTTGTGGTCCACCCGGCGGAACGTAAGCTCCAACGGCAGCGCCTGCAACGAATCCCGTTCTGCTTTGGACAGGAAACCTGCCTTGTACATCTGTTGGAGAACGGTATTGCGGCGCCCCCGTGTACGTTCGTTGTAACGCACCGGATTGAAATATGACGGATTTTTGCACATCCCCACCAGCGTGGCGGCCTCCTCTATCTTCAGTTTGTCGGGAGTCGTGTTGAAATAAATCTGGGCCGCCGACTGTATTCCTACGGCATTATTCAGAAAATCGAATTTGTTGAGATACATGTTCAGTATCTCCTCTTTGGTATAGAAATGCTCCAGCTGTACGGCAATCACCCACTCTATCGGCTTCTGAAACAGCCGTTCGGTCACGCTGCCGGCGCTGGGAGAGAAAAGCAGTTTGGCCAACTGCTGCGTAATCGTACTGCCGCCGCCCGCACTTTTCTGGAAAAAGAGCCCCCGTTTAATCAAGGCCCGGAACAGCGCTTTGGCATCAATACCCGAATGTTCCCGGAACCGGATATCCTCCGTTGCGACAAGCGCA
>JAFLRV010000196.1 GCA_022511245.1 Coprobacter sp. | reverse complement strand
ACGAACTTCATTTCGGGGCGACATGTCGAGTTTCAGCACGCCCACTTCGTCGGCTTCGTACTCTTTGCCGGTAGCAACAAACTTAACCTTGTCCCCTTTGCGAATAACGCCGTTGGCGATTTTGAAATAGGCGATGATACCCCGAAACGAGTTGAATACCGAGTCGAATATCAGGCATTGCAACGGGGCATCGGGGTCTCCTTCGGGAGCCGGCACCCGTTCGACTATGGCGTTCAATATATCTTCCACACCGATACCGGTCTTGCCGCTGGCCCGGATAATCTCTTCCCGTTTACAGCCCAGCAAATCGATAATCTGGTCTTCCACTTCATCGGGCATGGCGCTGGGCAAATCTACTTTGTTGACAACCGGAATGATTTCCAAATCGTTTTCAATCGCCATGTAGAGATTCGATATGGTCTGGGCCTGTATGCCCTGAGACGCATCGACAATCAAAAGCGCACCTTCGCATGCCGCAATCGAGCGGGACACTTCATAGGAGAAATCGACATGTCCCGGAGTATCGATAAGATTCAGGATATATTTCTCCCCGTTATACGAATACTCCATTTGTATGGCGTGGCTCTTAATGGTAATCCCCCGTTCGCGTTCCAAATCCATATTGTCCAGCACCTGCTCCTGCAAATCCTTTCCCGCTACCGTATTCGTATACTCCAGCAACCGGTCGGCCAAAGTACTCTTTCCGTGGTCGATATGGGCTATAATACAGAAATTGCGAATATTTTTCATCTATAATGTCGTTTTGGATACAAAGATAATATAAAATGGCCGTATAGAAAAGCAAAAATAAACGCAGAACCGATTCACGACAATATTTATTCCGAATTATTTCCGATTGTCTGCACTTTATCGTACTTTTGCCCGCATAGCTTATATATGAATATGACACCGACAGCATCCTATTTCAGCCAGCTTCCGGCCGATGTACAAGCCGCTTTCGAGCCGGTATTCGGCAGTGCGGAAATGTTTTACAAAACGGCGTATCTGATTGCCCGTAACGAACACATCACGTCGCTTGACAAGGCCGGGAACTGGGAAGAACGGGTCGAGGTCATCCATTACTACCAGGACAAACTGAAACAATTTTTAAACCGGTTGTCTTTGGACGGGGAGAATCTGATGGCCGACATTGCCAGCGACTATTTCGAAGATTATGTCCATTACAAGGACGATATCGATTTCGGAATGACCAATGAAGATTTTCTGAAGATTATGCGGGCCATCCAGCAGTCGCTGTAACTATTTTCCCGACAACAGGAGGTAATAGAGTTCTTCGTTTTCGAACGCCTCTTCGACATTCAGGCCGTTTCCGGAAAAGTCTCCGGCCTGACGCCGGACATCGGCCAACATATCCTGACATACGCTTTGATTTTTCCGCCGGTGCATCTCGTTCAGCCGGGAGCGGCTGTCGGAATGGGCAATCAGCAACCGGCCTCCCGGTACCAGATTTTCATTGACCAGCCGGGATATCGTCTGAATTTTGTGTTCCAGATGGGGGAATACCGAATAAAGGACAATATGTTTAAACCGTTCCGGTACGGGTTCTTTTTCAATATCCAGAATCAGAAAACGGGTTCGGGAATCCTCCCCGAATTTTTGCCGGGCCACCCGTATCATCCCGGCAGAGTTGTCTACGGCCACCACCCTGCCCTGCGGGTTGAGTTCCCGGAAGTAAGGAATAAGGACGCCGGTACCGGTGCCGACATCCAGCACCGAATCGCCGGGCTGCATCTCCAGTTTTTGCAGCAGGAAGCGGATTTTCCGCTCGTCGTAATGGCACATCCGGTCCCAAGACTCCGCTACGGAATCGAAAAATCGAGTTTTAAGATTTGTATCGGCCTGTTCTTCGGAGGAATATTCGGTTACCCAATCCGGCGTATCGTGTGCGATAGAAAATTCATACATAATTCCATTCTTTTTCAAAAACGGCAGCACCCGTTGGTCTTGCCATCGTCCGAAATCGTCAAAGATTCTTTTATGACTTCTTTAGTAACATTTCGGGACGGATTTTGTTTTGAAAAAGAGGTGTTAAATTAATCGAATCTGACCGGAGCGATTTTCCGCATCAGGGAAAGAATCTGTTGCTGCCGCTTCTGCATATAAGCAGAGGGATGCGCCGAGTTGTAACGTATCGGATTCGGCAGTGTCGCCGCCACAAGGGCACACTGGGACGGGGTCAGCTTCCGGGCCGTCGTTCCGAAATGGTGCCGGGCGACAGCTTCGGCGCCGTATATGTTTTCGCCCATTTCTATCGAATTGAGATAGATTTCCATAATGCGCTCTTTTCCCCAGATGAGTTCGATAAGAACCGTAAAATAAGCCTCCAGCCCTTTCCGGACAAAGGAGTGTCCCGGCCACAGGAATACGTTTTTGGCGGTCTGCTGTGAAATGGTACTGGCCCCTCTCGCTCTTTTTCGGGTCTTGTTCTCCTCCATCGCTTTCTTAATCTGGTCGAAATCGAACCCGTGATGCCGTAAAAACAGATTGTCTTCTGACGCCACAACGGCTTGCGGCAGATCCGGCGATATCTGTTCCAGCGGGACCCACGTATGATGATATACTGGAGACTCGCCCCGACAGATATGCCGGACGCTGCGGATAACCATCAACGGCGTCACATATACCGGAACGAAACGCAACAGCACCACCGACAACACCGTAGAGGCGAAGAAAAAGAGTACCGCATACTTTATAAACTTCCGTATGCGTTTCATTACGGTTTGATGAATTTAGCGGCGACCCATCTTTTCTTTTCGAGACAATTGTCGAACCGCAGCCCCTGTTTTTCGGCTTCGGCCTGAATCATCGGCAAAT
>JAFLRV010000195.1 GCA_022511245.1 Coprobacter sp. | reverse complement strand
GAGCATAACCTTGCCAAGGTTAGGGTCGCGGGTTCGAGTCCCGTTTTTCGCTCGATCCCCTCAGATGCAGTTTGCCCAAATGGCGGAATTGGTAGACGCGCTAGTTTCAGGGACTAGTGTTCATTAGAACGTGCAGGTTCGAGTCCTGTTTTGGGCACGCTTCAAAAACAAAAATGTCCGGGTGGTGAAATTGGTAGACACGCTACTTTGAGGGGGTAGTGATCGTTGGATCGTGTGAGTTCGAATCTCATCTCGGACACGAACATCAGTATAAGGTATGACAAACGCTTGTTTGTTATACCTTTTTTCTTTTTATATTCGGACGTTGCGCACCTCTTCATGGTAAAATTTATTACCTTTGTGATTTCATAAAGATGCAATAAACAGGAGCATGATTTCGATAGAAGGACTGACGGTAGAATTTGGAGGTACGCCCCTTTTCAATGATATAACTTATGTAATCAACAAGAAGGACCGTATTGCGCTGGTCGGTAAGAACGGAGCCGGAAAGACGACGATGCTCAAGATTATAGCCGGCCTGCAGCAACCCTCATCCGGAACGGTCAACCTGCCTAAGGATTTGACGGTCGGATACCTTCCGCAGCAGATGCAGCTTCGGGATGAACGTACCGTGATAGAAGAAGCCGAACAGGCTTTTTCCCACCTGTTTGAACTGGAGGCCCGCATCGACAGGATGAATGCCGAACTGCTTGAACGCACCGATTATGAATCGGAGTCCTATCAGGAATTGATAGAGCGGGTTTCGTCGGCCACCGAACAGTTGCACATGATGGGTTCGGCCAATTATCGGGCCGAGATAGAAAAAACGTTGATGGGGCTGGGCTTTCTTCGCAGCGATTTTGACCGGCCGACGTCAGAGTTCAGCGGCGGCTGGCGCATGCGTATCGAACTGGCCAAACTGTTGTTGCAGCAACCCGATGTCCTGCTGCTCGATGAACCCACCAACCATCTCGATATCGAGTCGATACAGTGGCTGGAGTCTTTTCTCTCCACCCGTGCCAATGCCGTGATGCTGGTGTCGCATGACCGGGCTTTTATCGATGCCGTCACCACCCGTACTATCGAGATATCGCTGGGTCGCATTTACGACTATAAAGTCAACTATTCCCGATATGTACAATTGAGAGCCGAGCGGCTCGAACAGCAGAAACGGGCATACGAAAACCAGCAGAAACAGATACAGGATACCGAAGCATTTATCGAACGGTTCCGTTACAAGGCAACCAAATCGGTACAGGTGCAGTCCCGCATCAAGCAGCTGGACAAACTGGAACGGGTCGAAATCGATGAAGTCGACAACAGCCGTCTCAATCTTAAATTTCCTCCCGCACCCCGTTCCGGAGATTACCCCCTCATATTCGACAATGTCGGGAAAAGGTATGGCGACCATTTGGTCTTTGACGGCGTCGATTTTTCCATCAAGCGGGGCGATAAAGTCGCTTTTGTCGGGAAAAACGGAGAAGGAAAATCGACACTGGTCAAATGTATTATGAATGAAATACCCTATACCGGAACCCTGAAAACGGGTCATTTGGTCAAAATAGGCTATTTCGCACAGAACCAGGCCCAGTTGCTCGACGGAGAAGTGACGGTTTTCGATACCATAGACCGGGTAGCTGTCGGAGATATCCGCACAAAAATACGGGACATTCTCGGCGCTTTTATGTTCGGCGGCGAAGCCTCCGATAAGAAAGTAAAAGTGCTTTCCGGCGGAGAAAAGACCCGGTTGGCCATGATTCGGCTGTTGTTGGAACCGGTGAATCTGCTTATTCTCGATGAGCCTACCAATCATCTCGATATGCGAACCAAAGATGTCCTCAAACAGGCCATCAAAGATTTCGACGGTACGGTTATAGTGGTCTCCCATGACCGGGAATTTCTCGACGGACTGGTTACCAAAGTATACGAGTTCGGCGGCGGTCGGGTACGCGAACATTTAGGCGGTATATATGATTTCCTGCAACGGAAAAAGATGGATACCCTGCAGGAGTTGGAACGGGCAAAAGAACCGGTGAAAACCGTAGAGGGAAACGCACCCTCTGAAAACAGACTCTCCTATGAGGAACAGAAAGAGCGGCAGCGGCAGTTGAGACGGCTCGAACGGGCAGTAGCCGAAAGCGAGAAAAAAGTGGAACGGCTCGAAACCGAAATGAAACAGCTGGAAGAACGGCTGGCAACGGTAGAAGGAGCGTCCGACGCCGCATTGTATGAAACACATGACCGGCTGAAAAAAGAGTTGGCCCGGACGATGGATGAATGGGCGGCGTTGTCTATGGAATGGGAAGAAAAAAACAAATAATTATAAATAAATACAATACGAAAAAATGAAACGATTTTTGCTGTTATCTTTGACTGTCGGCTTGATGGCGACAGCCGGATGTTCAAAAAAAGGAACGATGAAAACAAATGGTTTGGATATTTCCAATCTGGATACGACCGTATCCTGCAAAGACGATTTTTACCAGTATGCCTGTGGCGGCTGGATGGAAAAAAATCCGCTGAAACCGGAATATTCCCGTTTTGGCTCGTTCGACCAGTTGGTGGAAAATAATCAGAGTCAGCTGAAAGAGTTAATAGAAGAACTGGGAAGCACCGGGCACGAATCCGGTACGGTGGCCCAGAAAGTCGGAGACCTCTATTTGCTGGGACTTGACAGTGTGCGGCTAAATCAGGAGGGATACGCACCCCTGACAGAAGAACTGAAAGCCATAAATGAAGTGAATGACAAGGACGGTTATTCCCGGATGATGGCCCGTTTGCAGAAGATTGGCGCATCGCCTTTCTTTTCGTTCTATGTCGGAGCCGACGATATGAACAGTTCGCAGAATCTGGTGGGGCTGTATCAGTCGGGTATGTCGATGGGCGACCGGGACTATTACCTGCTGAACGATAGCGTGAATCTCCGGATAAGAGAAGCCTATGCTGCCTATATAGAAAAGTTGTT
>JAFLRV010000194.1 GCA_022511245.1 Coprobacter sp. | reverse complement strand
ATTCACGCATGCGGAAGATAAACTGCCGGGCGACGATTTCGTTGCGGAAAGCCTTTCCGATCTGGGCGATGCCGAAGGGGATGCGCATGCGGCCGGTCTTCTGCACGTTGAGGAAGTTGACGAAGATGCCCTGTGCCGTTTCGGGCCGCAGATATACTTTCATCGCACCGTCGGCTGTGGACCCCATTTCAGTGGAGAACATCAGGTTGAACTGCCGCACGTCGGTCCAGTTTTTGGTGCCGCTGACAGGACATACGATTTCGTAGTCGAGGATAATCTGGCGCAGTTCGTCGAGGTTCATGTCGTTCATCGCTTTGGCGAAACGGGCGTGCAGTTCGTCCCGTTTGGCCGTGTATTCGAGCACTCTCGGATTGGTCTGGCGGAACATCGCCTCATCGAAGCTCTCCCCGAACCGTTTGGCGGCTTTTTCCACCTCTTTGTCGATTTTGTCATCCATCTTGGCCAGCTGGTCTTCGATGAGCACATCGGCACGGTAGCGTTTCTTGGAATCCCGGTTGTCGATAAGGGGGTCGTTGAAGGCGTCGACGTGACCCGAAGCCTTCCAGATAGTGGGGTGCATGAAAATCGCAGAGTCGATACCCACGATGTTTTCGTGCAGCAGCACCATGCTGTCCCACCAGTATTTTTTGATATTGTTTTTCATCTCTACGCCCATCTGTCCGTAATCGTAGACAGCGGCCAGTCCGTCGTAGATTTCACTCGACGGGAAAACAAAACCGTATTCCTTGCAATGCGATACTAATTTCTTGAAAACGTCTTCTTGCTGTGCCATATCTTTTGATATAAATTGTCAAACATCTAATAAAGTGCAAAGTAAATGATTTTTTTCGATTAAATTTGTATTTTTGCATGAGCATATCGCTTTTAAGCCGATAAAAATGTTAAAATTTTCCAATACAGCATCGGCCGGCGACGTGTCTTTGAACGGAAAAAAACGAAAATGCAAGATATGAGTGACGATAAGAAAGAGTTGACACCGGAAGAGGAGCTGCAGGCAGGAAACGGACAGGATTCCGTTTCCGGGCAGGAGGCGCATTCTTCGTACAAAGTGCCCGATTCGGGCAGCACCGATGTCAAATATCACCTGACCGGTATGTACCAGAACTGGTTTCTGGACTACGCCTCTTATGTAATTCTGGAGCGGGCGGTGCCGCACCTTAATGACGGGCTGAAGCCGGTGCAGCGGCGCATCCTCCATTCGATGAAACGGCTGGATGACGGCCGTTACAACAAAGTGGCCAACATCGTGGGGCACACGATGCAGTTCCACCCGCACGGCGATGCCTCTATCGGCGATGCACTGGTGCAGTTGGGACAGAAAGACCTGCTCATCGACTGTCAGGGAAACTGGGGCAACATCCTTACCGGTGACTCGGCGGCAGCACCCCGTTATATCGAGGCCCGGCTGTCGAAATTTGCGCTGGACGTAGTGTTCAACCCCAAGATAACGCAGTGGAAACCCTCGTATGACGGCCGCAACAAGGAGCCGATAACGCTCCCCATCAAATTTCCGCTCCTGCTGGCGCAGGGCGTGGAAGGTATTGCGGTCGGTCTCTCTTCGAAAATATTGCCCCACAACTTCAACGAACTGCTGGACGCCGCCGTTTCCTATCTGAAAGGGGAGGAATTTGTGCTCTATCCCGATTTCCAGACCGGCGGATTTGTCGATGTCTCCCGTTACAATGACGGGGAGCGGGGCGGTTCGGTTAAGGTGCGGGCCAAGATAGAGAAACGGGACAACCGCACGCTGGCCATTACCGAAATTCCCTACGGAAAAACCACCTCGACGCTGATTGAGTCGATACTGAAAGCACAGGAAAAAGGTAAAATCAAAATACGCAAGGTCGATGACAATACCGCCCAACAGGCCGAGATACTGGTGCATCTCATTCCCGGCACCTCTTCGGACAAAGCTATCGACGCCCTCTATGCCTTTACCGACTGCGAGGTGAGCATCTCGCCCAACTGCTGCGTGATATGCGACAATAAACCCCACTTCCTGACGGTGAGTGCGGTGCTGAAACAGAGTGTCGACCATACGCTGGAGCTGCTCCGGCAGGAGTTGCAGATAGAAAAAGGCGAACAGGAAGAGGCGCTCCATTTCTGTACGCTCGAAAAAATATTTATCGAGGAACGCATTTACAAAGACAAGAAATTCGAGGACAGCACCTCGATGGATATGGCCGTCGACCATATCGCCAGACGGCTGGAACCGTTCAGACAGCTCTTTATCCGGGAGGTGACGCGCGACGATATCCTCCGGCTCATGGAAATCAAGATGGGGCGGATTCTGAAATTCAATTCCGACAAGGCCGATGAACAGATTGTGGCCCTGAAATCGCATATCGCCGAAATCGAGAATCACCTCGACCACATTGTCGACTATACCATCCACTGGTACACCCGGCTCAAGGAAAAATACGGCAAGAACTATCCCCGCCTGACCGAAGTGCGCGGATTCGATACGATTGAAGCCACGAAGGTGGCGGAAGCCAACGAGAAACTCTACATCAACCGGGAGGAAGGATTCATCGGTACCGGACTGAAGAAAGACGAGTTTGTCTGCAACTGCTCCGACATCGACGATATCATCATCTTCTACCGGGACGGAAAATACAAGGTGGTGCGGGTAAGCGACAAGATGTTTGTGGGCAAAAACATCCTCTACCTGAACGTGTTCAAGAAAAACGACGTGCGCACCATCTACAACGTCATATACCGGGACGGAAAAGAGGGACTGCACTATATGAAACGTTTTGCCGTAACGGGCATAACGAGAGACAAGGAGTATGACATTACGCAGGGCAAGCCCGGCAGCCGCATCGTCTGGTTCACGGCCAACCCCAACGGAGAGGCCGAGATATTGAAGGTGACCTTCAAGCCGAAACCCCGCATGAAGATGCTCTATATAGAGAAAGATTTCAGCGAAATCGCCATCAAGGGGCGCCAGTCGATGGGAAACATCGTGACCAAAAACGAGATACACAAAATCTCGCTGAAAGAGCG
>JAFLRV010000193.1 GCA_022511245.1 Coprobacter sp. | reverse complement strand
CAAACAGCCGCACTCCCCCAAAAAGCCGGACAAGCACCCCGCCAAAAGGAGCGGCGGAGAGAAAAAAAGCCGTTTTCAAGGGCTATTTTTCAATATTTATTCGATAATTAACGGGAAAAGCTTTTTTTTATTGCAAAAAAGACCTATTTTTACCCCCAATTTAGTCTGTTTCTGAAAACAAACGTATATGAAAATGCGCCTGACATCGGTACTCGTTCTGCTCGGCTGGCTACTGACCGCTGCCGCCGGAGCACAGGCTGCATCCCCTGCCGGCGGAGAAAAACAGCCGGGCGCGGCGGTGCAGACGGCTGCGACCGGTAACAGTGCGGAACAGCGGCTGCATACCCGCACCGCCAGCCTCGACCCCACCGGCGAGGAGACCGAAATATACAGCGCCGACGGATACATCTACATACGCACCCCCAAACGTCAGGAAACCAAAGTGTTTACCATTCTGGGACAGATGGTGTTCGCCGGATATGCCGGGCCGGGACTGACCGAAATTCAGATGCAGCCGCGCGGCATCTACATCGTCAAAGTGGGCACCATCACGCAACGGGTGGCACTGTAAGCAATCATTCTATTTCAGGGAAAAAGGAGCCGGAGCCGCTCTCTCAGGAGAAACGGCATCAAAGGGGAATCTTGTCGATGCGCCGCTGGTGGCGTCCCCCCTCGAACGGAGTAGAGAGAAAAGCCCCGACGATGGCCTCGACCGTCTCCTCACCGATGAACCGGCCGGGCATGACACACACGTTGGCGTTGTTGTGCGAACGGGCCAACGCCGCAATCTCGGCATTCCAGCAGAGGGCCGAACGGATGCCCTGATGCTTGTTCAGGGTCATATTGATGCCGTTTCCGGTGCCGCACACGGCAATGCCGGGCCAGCACTCGCCCTGCTCGACAGCCGCAGCGAGGGGATGGGCAAAATCGGGGTAATCGACGCTCTCGGTGCCGTAGGTGCCGAAGTCACGCACGGAGACGCCGGCGGCGGTCAGCAGCTGTTTCACATACTCTTTGCATTCGTAGCCGGCGTGGTCGCAGGCAAGCCCTACGGGGATATCGTTCTGAAGCTGGTCGGTATTCATCGGTCGGTTGTTCTGTATTGTTGTACAAAGGTATAAAAAAGTCGGGATATTCAACGGGATTTGGTCAAATAAAAACGGCGGTCGACGGTCGGCGGCAGTTCTTCGGGGTAATGGGTGACATATATCAGCGTCTTGCCCGGACGGCGGGAAAACGCCTCGATAATGCGGCGCACCCGTCTTTTGGCGGCGGCATCCAGCCCGTGCAGCGGTTCGTCGAGGATGAGCAGCGCCGGGTCTTTGACAAAGGCACGGGCCAGCAGCACCAGACGCTGTTCGCCCGACGAGAGGGAGAGAAACGAACGGCCGCTCAGGCGGTCGACCCCGAAAAGGCGCATCCAGTCCAGTGCGGCAGCCTCCTGGCAGGGAGTGCAGCGGCGGAAAAGCCCCACCGTGTCGAAAAAGCCGGAAGCAGCCACCTGCAAGGCAGGCACATCTTCCGTATAATAGAGATGTATTTCGGGCGAAACATATCCGATGTGCTTCTTGATGTCCCAGATGCTCTCGCCCGAACCCCGCCGCCGGTCAAAGAGCGTGAGCCGGGTGGCATAAGACTGGGGATTGTCGGCATAGACCAGGCTGAGCAGGGTCGATTTGCCGGAGCCGTTGGGACCGAGCAGCGCCCATTTCTCGCCGTTGCGCACCTCCCAGTCGATGTGGTCGAGGACGAGACGGCCCCCGTAACGGATGCACACGTCGTCGAGCCGCAACGTGACCTCGTGGGCCGAAGGGGCGGCTGTCGGGGCAGGAAGTCCGGCCGGGAGGGAGTCGTCCTCCGGAAACAGCCGCTGTTGCAGGGCCGTATCGGCCAGAAAATCCGCACAGGAGCAGGCAGGCAGCAGACAGCGGTCGGCCAGCGGCTGCACGTGGGTCATGCCGTCGGGGATGTCGCGGGGGTCGGCCAGCAGCAGGATGAGTTGCAGTCCGCTCCAGCGGCACAGCCGGTCGAACATCTGCCGGAGCTGGTCACGCGAGGCAGCGTCGAGCCCGATAAACGGATTGTCGAGAATGAGCACACGGGGACGGCTGAGCAGCACCCGGAAGATGAGAAATTTGCGCAACTCGCCGCTGGAGAGGTGCAGGATGCGCCGGGAGAGCAGCTCGTCGATGCCGAAACGGAGCGCCAGCGGCCGCAGGTCGTCATCCGGAGCACCGGCCGGAAGCAGGTCGCGCACAAAGGGGACACCGTCGGTCTCGGTGGCGTGCCAGCGCTGCTGGTAATAAGTCGTGCGGGCGTCGGTCAGGGAGTGAATGTCTTTGAAAGCCATCGCTTTTATCCGGGCGGCAAGCCCCTCGTCGGCCGGATAGCCGACCGCCCCCTCACGCAGAGCGATTTTGCGTTGCAGCAGGTCGGCCAGCAAGGTTTTTCCCGAACCGTTGGGCCCGATGAACACCCACTGCTCCCCCTCCCGGAGCGACCAGCGCACAGGAGTGCGGAAAGCCAGTTCAGGACGGCGGGGCACAGGACAGTCAAGCTGGATAAGCGGTTTCATCTTCTATCGGGATTTTCGACACAAAAATACGATTTTTTCGGAGGATTTTCTATCTTTGTTGTATGAATACTTCAGGCCCTGCTATGACACGAAACATAACCCTGACCATCGGGACGGCCGTGTTTGCCGCCACGCTGGAAGAGAACCCGGCGGCCGACGCACTGCTGGAGATGCTGCCCCTGACACTCGACATGAACGAGCTGAACGGCAACGAGAAATACGTTTATCTGCCGGAGAGCCTGCCGGAGAAACCCTACCGGCCGGGCACCATCCAAACAGGCGACCTGCTGCTGTGGGGCGACAACTGCGTCGTGCTCTTTTACGAAACCTTCGCCAGCGGATACAGCTACACCCGGCTGGGACGCATCGACAACCCGGAGAAGCTGGCCGAAACGGTGGGACGGGGCCGGATAACGGTCCTGTGGGAACGAAAATAACCGGAAAACACCATATTATGAAACGAAAACTGTTTTATGCACTGGCGATGAC
>JAFLRV010000192.1 GCA_022511245.1 Coprobacter sp. | reverse complement strand
CCGGCATAACCTGTTCTGCGGCGAATATGAAAACCGACTCAATTTTGTGCTGGAGGGCGGTTCGATAGAGTCGGACGGGCAAGGTACGCTGCTGACGACGTCGGAGTGTCTTTTATCGCCCAACCGCAACGGAGAGTGGGACCGGGAAGAGATAGAGAACTATCTGAAAACGTGCTTCGGCCTCCGGCAGGTGCTTTGGGTCGATTTCGGCTATCTGGCCGGAGACGATACCGACAGCCATATCGACACATTAGTCAGAATGTGCCCTCATGACACACTGGTATATGTGCAATGCACCGACCGGACCGACGAACATTTCGAGGCTTTGGCGAAAATGGAACAGCAACTGAAAACCTTCCGGACGCCGGAGGGAAAACCTTACCGGCTCCTCCCCTTGCCTATGGCCGACATCTTCCGGGACGAAAACGATGAACGGCTGCCGGCCACGTATGCCAATTTTCTGATATTGAACGATGCGGTTTTGTACCCGACCTATGACCAACCGGAAAATGACCGGAAAGCGGCTCTTGTTCTGCAGGAGGCTTTTCCCGGATACGACATCGCCGGTATCGACTGCCGGGCATTGATAAAACAGCACGGTTCGCTCCACTGCGTAACGATGCAATATCCCGAACTTGTAATCAAATAAAGCTCACCGATGAACGAAAGAATTATTAAAACCGGACTTGTTCAGCAATGCAATACCGCTGATACCGCCGCCAACAAAGAGAAACTGGCCGACAATATCCGTCAATGCGCCCGGCAGGGGGCCCGGCTTGTCGTTTTGCAGGAACTGCACAACAGCCTGTATTTCTGCCAGACCGAAAATACCGAATTGTTCAGCCTTGCAGAATCGGTTCCCGGTGAGTCGACCCGGTTTTACAGCGAAATAGCCCGTGAAACCGGAACCGTTCTGGTAACGTCTCTGTTCGAAAAACGGGCACCGGGACTGTATCACAATACGGCCGTCGTGTTCGACAGCGACGGACGCATGGCGGGAAAATACCGGAAAATGCACATTCCGGACGACCCGGCCTATTATGAAAAATTCTATTTCACACCGGGCGATTTAGGGTTCTCCCCCATCGAAACGTCTTTGGGGAAACTGGGGGTGCTGGTGTGCTGGGACCAATGGTATCCCGAAGCCGCCCGCCTGATGGCACTGCAAGGAGCCGAGATACTGATATATCCCACCGCCATCGGCTGGGAAAGCAGCGATACGCCGGAAGAGCAGCAGCGCCAGCTGAACGCCTGGATTATTTCACAACGGGGACACGCCGTTGCCAACGGAATACCGGTAGTCTCGGTCAACCGGACGGGGCATGAACCGGACCCGTCGGGACAAACGGGCGGCATACAATTCTGGGGAAACAGTTTTGTGGCCGGTCCGCAAGGCGAAATTCTGGCAATGGCCCCCAATAACGAAGAAATCAACCTGCTGGTCGACATCGACCTGAACCGTTCCGAAAACGTGCGCCGCTGGTGGCCGTTCCTGCGGGACCGGCGCATCGACGCTTACGGAGACATATTGAAACGGTTTATCGATTAAATTGATGCAGGAATAAACAGAAACTGATAACCGGGTTACCGATAAATGCATTACATTTGCAAACATAAAAACGTATTTCGATTATGGCGAAGATAAAAGGCACCGTTGTGGTAAACGAAAATCGTTGTAAAGGTTGTGACCTTTGTGTGGTCGCCTGTCCGGCCGACGTACTGGCCTTGCAACCCAAAGAGGTGAACGACAAAGGGTATCATTACGCATACATGAAAAATCCGGACAACTGCATCGGCTGTGCCAGTTGCGGGCTGGTTTGCCCCGACGGCTGCATAACCGTATACAAGGTCAAGCTATAAAAACAAGGACAACAATATGGCAGAAGAAATTAAATTAATGAAGGGAAACGAAGCCATCGCCCATGCCGCCATCCGGTATGGTGCCGACGGGTATTTCGGCTACCCTATTACTCCTCAATCGGAGATTCTGGAGACATTAATGGAATTGAAACCGTGGGAAACGACCGGCATGGTCGTATTGCAGGCCGAAAGCGAGGTGGCCGCCATCAATATGGTTTACGGCGGAGCCGGATGCGGAAAGGCCGTGATGACCTCCTCCTCCAGTCCCGGCGTAAGTCTGAAGCAGGAAGGGGTCTCCTATCTGGCCGGAGCGGAACTTCCGTGCCTGATTGTCAATGTCATGCGCGGGGGGCCCGGACTGGGAACGATACAACCCAGCCAGGCCGATTATTTCCAGACGGTCAAAGGCGGCGGACACGGCGATTACCGTCTGATTGCACTGGCTCCGGCGTCGGTACAGGAAATGGCCGATTTCGTGGCGCTGGGATTCGATTTGGCGTTCAAATACAACAACCCGGCCATTATTCTGGCCGACGGCGTTATCGGACAGATGATGGAAAAGGTGGTACTTCCGCCCTTCCGTCCACGCCGAACGGAGGAGGAGATACGCCGGAACTGTCCGTGGGCGGCGTTAGGAAAACCGGCCGACCGTTCCAGAAATGTCATCACCTCGCTGGAACTCGACCCGGCCATTATGGAAGAAAACAACATCCGTTTCCAGCAGAAATACCGGATTATCGAACAGGAAGAGGTCCGGTACGAGGAGATTAACTGCGAGGGGGCCGACTACCTGATTGTGGCTTTCGGCTCGATGGCCCGCATCTGCCAGAAAACGATAGAGATTGCCGAAGAACAAGGCGTGAAAATAGGCTTGCTGCGTCCCATTACGCTGTGGCCGTTCCCGACGGAGGCAATCGCCCGATACGCCGACAAGGTCAAGGGCATCATTTCGGTGGAACTGAATGCCGGACAGATGGTCGAGGATGTCAGACTGGCCATTAACGGCCACGTGAAGGTCGAACATTTCGGCCGGTTAGGCGGCATCGTCCCCACGCCCGATGAAGTATTGGATGCCTTGAAAGAAAAACTGATGTAATGCCGAACGTTATGGAAGCAAACGAAATCATAAAACCCGAAAATTTAGTCTACGGCAAACCCAGACTGATGAACGACAACCCCATGCACTACTGTCCGGGATGCAGTCACGGGGTGGT
>JAFLRV010000191.1 GCA_022511245.1 Coprobacter sp. | reverse complement strand
CACATCCCCCTCCTGGAAAAAAGGATACTGCTTGGCCATTTTTTTGGTAATGGTCTTGGGCACGCTCTCGCCGTAGCCTTTAGGCGTAAGGCGGTCGGGATGGATACCCCCTTTAATCAGATAATCGACCACCGACTGCGCCCGACGTTCCGAAAGCCGCTGGTTATACAGCTCCGAGCCCATCATGTCGGTATGCGCCGCCAGTTCTATAGTCACGTTGGGATTGTCGTTCAGCAATTTTATCAGCTCGTCGAGCGCCTCTTTCGATTCAGGACGGAGCGTCGCCCGGTCGAAATCGTAAAAAATATTCTCAATCAGCACCGGCTTGGTAAGCGAGGCCAGAATGAAATCGGCCCGGTACACCCGGTTCTTCTCCTCGCTGTCGGTCGTCAGTTCGTAATTGCTGTTGAGGAATCCCCGACAGCCGGCCATCATCACATAGTCAGTACCGAGATCGAGTTTGAATTTGTAGCTGCCGTCCTTGCGGGAGATGACCTTCTGGTTGCTCCCGTCCTTGCCCACCGCCCGGATAACGGCTCCCGCCACCGGCTCCTCGTCGTTGTCGTACACGCCGCCCTCGATCCACACCTCGATTTGCGGCAGTTCGAAACTGTAAATGTGGTCATACCCCCGTGCATCGTTCCGGTTCGAGGAGAAAAAGCCGTTCTCGCCCCGACCGAACGTAATGCCGAAGTCGTCGGCCATAGAATTCACCGGAGCCTGCATGTTCTCTATCTTCCACACGCCCATTTCATTTTTCGTGGCCCGGAAAATGTCGAGCCCGCCCATACCGGGATGTCCGTCAGAGGAAAAATACAGCTCGCCGTTGTCCCGGATATAGGGAAACATCTCGTCGCCGGCCGTATTGATTTGCGGCCCCAGATTCTCCAGCGTACCCTCCGAACCGTCCAGTGCGATGCGCCAGATGTCCTTTCCGCCATAACCTCCGGGCATGTCCGACACAAAATAGAGCCATGCGCCGTCCGGCGAAACAGCCGGGTGGGCAAACACCGATATGGTGTCGCCGGTAATCTCGAATTTCTGCGGGGTCGTCCATTTGGCGCCGGTGCGGGACGAGGTATAGATACCTACCGACGTATCGGTATTCGGTTCTCTCGGCGCTTTGGTCAGATACATCAGCGTACCCTCCGGGTCGAAACTCACGATGCCCTCGTCCAGGTCGCTGTTGAGGTCGCCCTCGACCGGTTCGGGACGGGTCCATGCCCCCCGCTCGTCCTTTTTCGAAAAGAAAACATCGTTGTTTTTGGTACCGGTTATCTCGCTCTTGCGGGTACCGGTCGCCTTCTCGGTGCTGGAGGTGAAATAGAGCTGGTCGTAGTCGCTGCCCAGATACATGGGGCAGCAGTCGCTGCGCCGGGAGTTGAACAGGTCGGCCCGCCGCACGACATAGCGGGTGGGATTCTTTTTCCATTCCGGAGCCAGTTCGCACCCCTTGATTCCGTTCCGGGAGAGGACGTCGTTCGGTTTGTATTCCAGAAACTGCTGGTAATTCTTAATGGCATCCTTGTATTTGCCCTGCATCTGCAGACTGCGGGCCAGATAAAAATAGGCCGTGCTGTCGGGATAGCGGTAGCGTATGGCGTTCTGGTATGCCCCCGCCGCACGGGAAGCCGCATTCATGCGGCGGTAGCAGGTCGCCATCTTAAAGGCGATTTTTCCCCGCAGCGCCCGCTCCTTGCGGGGCGAGGTCTTGGCATAGATTTTCCGGTAAGTCGCCGCCGCATCGAAATATTCGCCCCGGGCAAACTGTGCATCGGCCGTACCCAGCTTGCCTCCCGCACAGGAGACCAGCAGCCCGGCAAACAACACAAAAACCAAAAAAACACGACCTGTTTTCATGCAGGAAAATATAGTACTTACTCCTTATATATACGGGAGTCAGCCCCGTTTATTGCCCCGACCGCCGTTTTTTAACGCTTTCCCGGCAGCAGCAGCGAACTGTCGCCGTAACTCAAAAACCGGAAACCGTGCGCCAGCGCATAGTCGTATATCTCCCGCCACCGGCCGTCGACAAAGGCCGAGACCAGCAGCAGCAGCGTACTCTGCGGCTGATGAAAATTGGTCACGATGCCCCCCACGATTTTAAACCGGTAACCGGGAGCGATAAGAATCCGGGTCGAAGTCACCAACCGGGCCAACCCGTGACGGCGCAGATAAGCGGCGATGTTCTCCAGCGCCCGACGGGGGGCGATTTCAGGCTCCCCGCCGTAAGGCTGCCACTGCTGCACCTGCAATTCGGCTGGGTCAGGGTCAGGGCAGAGTTCCAGCGTGCGGCCGATATAATAGAGACTCTCCAGCGTGCGCACCGAAGTGGTGCCTACGGCAATCACCCGGCGGTCGGTCGCCGCCAGCCGCTCTATCAGTTCCAGCCCCACCGAAATAAACTCGGTGTGCATCTCGTGCCCCTCGATGGTCTCGCTCTTGACCGGTTTAAACGTACCGGCACCCACGTGCAGCGTAAGCTCCAGACGGGGAATACCCGCCGCATCCAGCCCGGCCAGCACTTCGGGCGTAAAATGCAGTCCCGCCGTAGGGGCCGCCACAGAACCCGATATTTTGGAATAGACCGTCTGGTAGGTCTCTTTGTCGCTCTCCTCCGTCGCCCGGTTCAGGTAGGGCGGAATAGGCAGTTCGCCGCTCTGCTCCAGGATGTCGCCGAAAGTGAGCGATGCATCGTCCCACGAAAACTCCACCTCGAAAGCATTGCCATGCACCCCCTTGCGCACCGCCGAGAGCCGCACCTGACGTCCGGCCGGCCCGAAATCACGGGAGAGCGCCCCCTCTTTCCACTTTTTGGCGTTGCCCACCATACAGAGCCACGTACAGCGGCCTTTCGCCTGAAAAGAGAGGACATAGTCACGGGGAGCCAGCGGTTCGAGACAGAAAATCTCGACCGCCGCACCGGTCTCCTTGCGAAAATGAAGCCGGGCCTGTATCACACGGGTGTTGTTGAATACCAGCAGCGAATCGGCCGGGAGCACCTCCGGCAGGCGGCGGAACACCGTCTGCGACAAGTCGCCGTCCGACCAGAGCAGCAGCCGGGAGCTGTCCCGCTGCGGCAGGGGAAATTTCG
>JAFLRV010000190.1 GCA_022511245.1 Coprobacter sp. | reverse complement strand
GATTTGGGCCATTTGTCCGATATTCTTTTGCATAGCGGCCAGCTTTTCGTTGTCTTGAATGAGGTCGGTGGCTGCCGGCATCAGCTTCTCTCCGGCTTCGGCATCCCGGATGAGGATGGCCGCTTTCCGGGATTCGAGTGCTTGTGCGTTTTTGGTCTGGTGGTCTTCGGCTACATTGGGCGAAGGAACCAGAATAACCGGTTTGCCCAGCAGGCTTAGTTCGGAGATGGAGCTGGCTCCGGCACGGGAAATTACCAAATCGGCGGCTTTGTATGCCATATCCATGCGGGAGATAAACGGCATCTGCCGGATGTGGGGGGCAGCGTGTGCGCCCAGTATTTTTTGTGCCTGAGAGTCGAATGTTTTTCCGGTTTGCCAGATGAGCTGTATCTCTCCGGTTGAACCGGGTATCCAGCTGGCAACGCTTTCATTTATGGTGCGGGCACCCAGACTGCCGCCGATAACCAGTATCGTTTTTTTCTCGGGGTCGAGTCCGAAAAACCGGACGGCCTCGTCCCGGTTAGAGTTTCCGGTCAGGTCTTGCCGCACGGGATTCCCGGTAATGACGATTTTATCTTTGGGGAAGAACCGCTCCATGTTTTCGTATGCGACACATATTTTTTGTGCTTTGGCTGCCAGCAGTTTGTTGGTAACACCGGCATAGGAGTTCTGTTCTTGTATGACAGTGGGTACTCCCATTTTTCCGGCCGCCCACAGGGTGGGCCCGCTGGCGTATCCTCCTACGCCGACAGCGATGTCGGGACGGAACTGTCTGACCGTTTTTTTTGCTTTGGCGATGCTTTGCAGCAGCCGGAAGATGACTTTGATGTTTTTGAACGGATTTTTCCGGTCGAATCCGCTTACGGGCAGTCCGACAATCTCGTATCCTGCTGCCGGTACTTTTTCCATTTCCATGCGGTTTTCGGCTCCGACAAAAAGAATCCCGGCTTCGGGAACTTTGGCTTTAATGGCATTGGCTATGGCTATGGCCGGAAAAATGTGGCCTCCTGTTCCGCCTCCGCTGACAAGGACTTTAATCGGCTCTTTCATATTGGTTACCGTGTTTTACAGGTTCATATTGGGATTGGGCGCCGAAAGGTCCTGAGGAATTTCGGTCTCGCTCCCGGTCTGTTGTTTCTCTTCTTCGATTCCTTTGGCTGTCGCACTCCGGCTGATGCTCAGTATGATGCCGAAATAGACACAGGTAATGATTATCGATGTTCCGCCCCGACTGATCAGCGGCAGGGGCTGTCCGGTGACCGGTATCAGTCCTACGGCGACCGCCATGTTTATCAGGGCCTGAAACACAATCATCATGGCCGTTCCCAGAATGAGAAAGGCCGGGAATGCCCGTGTGCATTTCCGGGCTATCATGCCTGCCCGGATGAGCAGCGATATGTAGAGGAACATGACGAAAATTCCTCCGACAAATCCCATTTCTTCGATAATGATGGCATAAATGAAGTCGGAATAGGCTTGGGGCAGTACTTCCCGTTCCCGGCTGTTTCCCCAGAATTTTCCGAAGGCTCCTCCGTTGGCAATGGCCAGCCGGGCGTGCTGTTCCTGAAAGTTGTCATCGTCTATTTTTATCTGGTAGGCCGGAATGTCTTCTTTCTGGATAAAATTGACGATGCGTTTTTCCCAGACGGACACACGTTCCAGTCCCGGTATTTTCGGTGCGACAAAGATTCCGAGTCCGCCCAACAGAATGAGGATGCCTATCGTGCCGAATATTTTTTTCAGTTCGACCCGTCCGACCATCATCATACCGACAATGACGGCTCCCAGCAGTAAGGTGGTCGAGAGGTTTTCTGAAAAAATGAGGGCGCAGAATATGCCGGTTACCGAAGCGATGATTTTAAAGGTGTTTTTTTCAACTCCGTCGGGCCGCTGTTTGTTGGCCAGCACAAATGCCGTGAAGATAATCATTCCCAGTTTGGCCAGTTCGGAGGGCTGGAAGGTAATGCCGAGAATGGTGGTCCATCGCTTGGCGTCGTTGGCGGCTATACCGGCCAGCAGGGTATAGATAAGGAGGAAAAAGGATATGACCAGCAGCGGCAGTCCTATTATCTTGAACCATTTGTAATGGACGTTTTGTATGCCGAGCATAAGCAGGGTTCCGGTGAACAGCATCAAGGCGTGTTTAATCATCGGTGCGAAATAGTCGGACGTCTTATAGGTGAGCATGCTGGTTGCGCTGTATATCTCCAGTATGGAGATGATGCAGAGCACCATATAGATTCCCCAGATGTATTTGTCTCCTTTCAGTAATTTTTGCAATCCCATAGTGAATGTCGGTTACAGATTTTTGACACATGCTTTAAACTGGGTTCCCCGATCTTCGTAGCTTTTGAACAGGTCGAAGCTGGCGCAGCAGGGCGAGAGGAGTACCGTGTCGCCGGGTTGTGCTGCGGCAAAGGCCTTTTCTACCGCCTCCTGCATGGAGCCTGCATCTTCGATGACTCTGACCTTGCCGTCGAAAAAGGCGTGCAGCTTGCTGTTGTCGACCCCCAGACAGATGAGGGCTTTTACTTTGTCGTGCACGAGAGATTCGATTTCGGTGTAGTCGTTGCCTTTGTCTTTCCCTCCCAGAATGAGGACGACCGGCGTTTTCATGCTTTCGAGGGCATACCAGCAGGAGTTTACGTTGGTCGCTTTCGAATCGTTGATAAATTCGACTCCGCGTACACGGGCCACTTTTTCGAGCCGGTGTTCGACGCCCTGAAAATCGCTCAGCGCCGCCCGGATGTCTTCTTTTTTTATGTCCAGCATGTTGGCCGATATGCTTGCGGCCATAGAGTTGAACAGGTTGTGGCGGCCTTGCAGTGCCAGTTCGTCGTCGGTAATGGAGAACGTGGTATCCGGTGCCTCGATGATGATGTCGTGGTCTTTTTTGTAGGCTTTTACGCCGTCGGTCTGTTTTTCGGCGAAAGGGTACAGCCGGGATTTGAGCGGATGTGCTTCGAGTTCTTTGGAGATGACGGGGTCATCGTTCCAGTAGATGAATACGTCTTCTTCTGTCTGGTTGCGGGTAATGCGGTATTTGGCGTCTATATATTTATTAATATCTTCTTCTATTTCCTTTTTAAATGAGACATAGTTTTCATCAT
>JAFLRV010000019.1 GCA_022511245.1 Coprobacter sp. | reverse complement strand
TCCGGTGAGAATATCCAGCACCACCCGCAACGGAATGTCGACCGACCCGAGAATCAGGTTGGCGGCAATCAGTACGGCAATGGAGGTAACAAGTGCGATAAACAGTCCTGTGCGGCGCATAACGTTTTTATTTCAGCAATTTATAAAATTGAGGTTCATGGTCGGGCAGCAATTCGGGATGAAAAGCCTTGATCAGGTCGGCCAGCACGATGTCGGGTTGTACCGGAGTCGATTCATAGAACGGAACTTCCCGTTGGTTGCAGTAAAGCACCCCGTGCGATTTCCAAGCATGGAAGTCAGCGTATCGGGCATCCTCTGCTTTCAGTGCTTCGTAGTCGAACACCCCGTCGTAGCTGTTCAGTATACGCCAGTAGTCGGCGGTGGCCGCTATCGAGTAAACCTCCTCGAAATCGAGCGTTACCCCGCCGGAGCGGGTGTCGTCTTTGAGAAAATAGTCGGCTCCGGCATCCCGGAACAGTTCGGCCAGAAAACTGCGGCCGCCGACGGCGTACCAGTGTCCCCCCTGCATCTCGCCCGAAAACACGACCGGGCGTTCCGTTACCGCCGAAGCCAGTTCGCAGAGTTGCCGGTAATGTTCGGCGATGGCGTTGAAGAGGCTGTCGGCCTGCTGCTCGCATCCGGTCAGAACACCGATACATTTAATCCATTCCGCCTGTCCCAGCGGAGTCGTTTCCTTATACCCGAAATGGGGGATAAGCGGAGTCCCCACATCCCGCAGCGCATCGTATCCGCCCCGTTTGTACGGCGATATGAAAATGGCATCGGGAGCGATGCTCATGATAACCTCGTTGTCAAAATTTCCCTCGATGCCGATTTTATGCGTTGTCCCGTTGCGCAGTTGTTCCCGCATGCGGGCATTGCGCAGATGCCGGGTCGAGGTGATGCCCTTTACCCGTTCGGTCTGTTCCAGTGCGATAAAATTGGAGAGTTGCAGCGATGTCATGCAGATGACACTCCGCAGCGGCACCTCGATAAGTTCACATTTTTCAGTTATCTTCGGCCGGGTTCCTCTGGGAACAAGGGCAAATTGCGTTACCGTGCCCTTTTCCTGCTGGGGGTCATGGAGCGAGAGCAGGGCATATCCGTTGCGATAGGTGATTTCAAATCCCCGGGCATACTGCGGATGCAGTTGTATACGGCTGCTGTCGGACGCAACGCCGGAGAAATCCGAAGACGTATCCGTCCCGGTCTGTTCCCGGTGGCACGAAAAAAGCAGGAGACCTGCTGCCAGCACGGTGGTAGGCAGAAGCAGACGTCTCGGTCGGGGCATAAAAAAGTTGAATCGCATAACGGTGCAAAGGTACATTTTTTTCGGGAAAGAACCGCTGTGTTTCCCCTTTTTCCTTACATTTGTTTCCTGTTATCGGAAAAGTGCGACTGAAAATGAAAAACTGCGGTTATATCCTTTTGTTGTGGCTCTGGTGCGTCTCTGCCGCCGCCTCGCCGGTGACCCGTCTGCTGGAGCGGATAGACAAAGGTGCATCAAAAAAATTCGTTATCGAACTGACCGGAGATACAGACTCCGATTATTTTGAACTCGACCGTTCGGGCCGCAAAGTGGTGGTTCGGGGCAATAATTATATCTCCGTTGCTGCCGGTATCCATTGGTATCTGAAATACTATGCGCACATACACCTCTCTTGGAACAACATGCAGGCCCGGCTGCCCGACATGTTGCCGCCGGTTCCTGTCCCGGAGCGGCACGAGACCGGTTTCAGGCATCGCTACTATCTCAATTACTGCACCTATTCGTACAGCATGGCCTTTTGGGATTGGGAGCGCTGGGAGTGTGAAATCGACTGGATGGCCCTGCACGGTATCGATATGCCGCTGGCTTTGGTGGGTACCGACGTGGTTTGGTACAACGTATTGCAGAAATTGGGCTACGATAAACCCGAAATCGACGCTTTCATTGCCGGGCCGGCCTTTCAGGCTTGGTGGCTGATGAATAACCTCGAAGGGTGGGGCGGCCCCAATCCCGACAGCTGGTACCGCCGGCGTGAAGCCCTGCAGAAAAAGATTCTCCGCCGCATGCGGGAGTACGGTATGAATCCCGTATTTCCCGGATATTCCGGCATGGTGCCCTCCGATGCCAAAGAGCGTTTGGGGCTCGATGTGCAGAATCCCGGACAGTGGTGCGGATTCCGTCGGCCCGCTTTCCTGCAGCCTTCCGATGCCGCTTTTCAGGAAATCGCCGACCTCTATTATCGGGAACAGACCCGGCTGTTCGGTGCTGCCGACTATTACAGCATGGACCCTTTCCACGAAGGAGGCAATACGGAGGGCGTCGACCTGGCCGCCGCCGGACAGGCCATTATGGCGGCCATGAAGCGTCACCGTCCCGGTGCGACATGGGTGATACAGGCGTGGGGCGGAAATCCCCGTCCGGAGATGATAGACGCCTTGCCTGCGGGGAGTTTGCTGGTACTCGATTTATCCTCCGAGAGCCAGCCGCAATGGGGCGATACCGCATCGGGAGGCACCCGGCCCGATGGCTTCGGCGGGCACGACTGGCTGTGGTGCATGCTGCTGAATTATGGAGGCAATGTCGGATTGCACGGGAAGATGCAGCATGTTGCCGATGCCTTTTTTCAGGCGAAGGACAGCCCTTTCGGCCAATCATTGTGCGGCATGGGGCTCACGATGGAGGGTATCGAAAACAATCCCGTTATGTACGAACTGGTTTGTGAGTTGGTTTGGCACGACCGGCCGATTGACCGGGCCGATTGGCTCAGAGACTATACCGTTGCCCGTTACGGTCAGGCCGATACGGCGGTTCAGCAGGCTTGGGAGATGTTGGCCCGTTCCATATACGATTGTCCGCCGCTTTCCCGGCAGCAGGGAACACACGAGTCGATATTCTGTGCCCGTCCTTCGGCCGATGTCCGGCAGGTGTCGTCGTGGGCGGCGGCAAGCGACTATTACGACCCTGACGAAGTGATTCGGGCCGCCGCATCTTTTCTTTCCGCCGCCGATAAGTTTCGGGATAACGACAATTACAATTACGATTTGGTCGATATACTCCGGCAGGCCGTAGCCGAAAAAGGACGACAGCTGTACGCCTCGATGCAGTCTGCCATACAGTCCGCTGACGCCGCCCTTTTCGAGACCCTTTCCCGGCAGTTTCTCCGATTGATTCTGTTACAGGACGAGTTGTTGAATACCCGTTCCGAATTTCGGTTGGAGGAATGGATAGCCCGCTCCCGCCGTTGGGGAGACACCGTAGAAGAGAAAAACCGTTGCGAATGGAATGCCCGCACCCAGATTACGACGTGGGGAAACCGTTCGGCCGCCGATGCCGGAGGCTTGCACGATTACGCCCACCGGGAATGGAGCGGCCTGTTGCGCACCCTCTATTATACCCGCTGGCAGTTGTGGTGCGACAATATGGCTTCTCAGTTGCGGGGCGGTGCTCCGGTTGCGGTCGACTGGTATGCCGTTGAGTCGCAGTGGTGTCGTGAAACGACGCTTTCTCCCGCTGTTCCCGGCGATGGCGTCGAGACCGCCCGCCGGATTGCCCGTGAAGTTTTCGGTTGGTAAAAAAAATCGGCAGATACCCGGTATCTGCCGATGGATTATAGTTAGTCGGCCAGATAACGCGGGTCCCACGAAGGGTGGGCCGGGTCATCGGCTTTCATCGCCTCGTCATAGCTTATCTTCAACGCTCGGGCAACCCCTTTTCCGTACTCGATATCGGCGTAGGAGCAATTACGGACATGACGCTGTTTGATAAACAGTTCGCATCCCTCCATGAAACGGGCTGTATTTTCGCAAGTCGCCTGCTGGTCTTCCTTCGACAGCAGTCGCCACAACTTGCCCGGCTGGGTGTAATAGTCGTTGTCATACTCCCGTTCGTCGTAGTTGTAGGCCGGCCCGTGCAGTTCTAATGGCGGCTCTTTTTTGGACGGGTTGTCTTTCCATTCCCCGTAGCTGTTGGGTTCATACGATTTGGCCGCTCCGAAGTTGCCGTCGGTGCGCATCTTGCCGTCTCGGTGGAACGAGTGTACCGGGCAGCGGGGCCGGTTGACGGGAATTTCGTTTACGTTCACCCCTAACCGGTAGCGCTGGGCGTCACCGTAAGAGAAAAGTCTCCCTTGCAGCATCTTGTCGGGCGAGAAACCGATACCTTCCACGATATTCATGGGGTTGAATGCGGCCTGTTCCACATCGGCAAAATAGTTTTCGGGATTGCGGTTCAACTCTAATATGCCCACGTCGTGCAGCGGGAAATCCTTGTGATACCACACTTTGGTCAGGTCGAATGGGTTTACTTCATATGTTTTGGCCTGCTCTTCGCTCATCAGCTGCACCTGCATTTTCCAGCGGGGAAAGTCGCCTCTTTCGATAGCTTCGAACAGGTCCCGCTGGTTCGATTCCCGGTCTTTGGCGATGATGGCCTCCGCTTCGGCGTCGGTCAGGTTTTTAATGCCCTGCAGCGTGACAAAGTGGAATTTAACCCACGTCCGCCGGTTGTCCCGGTCATAAAAGCTGTAGGTGTGGCTGCCGAATCCGTGCATGTGACGGAAAGAGTAGGGAATACCTCTCGGACTCATCGAAATGGTGACCTGATGCAGCGCTTCGGGCAGCAGTGTCCAGAAATCCCAGTTGTTGTTGGGACTGCGCATGTTGGTATGCGGGTCACGTTTGATGGCATGGTTCAGGTCAGGAAATTTCAGCGGGTCACGGATAAAAAATACCGGTGTGTTGTTACCCACCAGATCCCAGTTGCCCTCGTCGGTGTAGAATTTCAGCGCAAAGCCCCGAATGTCCCGTTCGGCATCGGCAGCGCCCCGTTCGCCGGCTACGGTGGAGAAGCGGGCGAAACATTCCGTCTTTTTCCCTACTTCGGCAAAAATCGAAGCTCGGGTATAACGGGTAATGTCGTGGGTGACGGTAAACGTCCCGAAAGCGCCCGACCCTTTGGCGTGCATGCGGCGTTCAGGGATAACCTCCCGGTCGAAATGGGCTATCTTTTCCATATACCAGGGGTCTTGCATCAGGGCGGGGCCCCGGACTCCGGCCGTCTGGATGTTTTGGTTGTCGGCAATCGGTCTCCCGTTTTCCGATGTCAGTTGTTTGTTATTCATATAAAATCGTTTTGAGTTGTCTTTTCTTGGCTGTTAACATCCGCTCTTGGGCGAAAGTTTGGCCCGGTAAGGTTTTATTGGCAGCTGTCCGCTCTTTTTTGTTTATTTTAGGAGAAAGAGAGACCCGTCAGGAGATCCACTCGAAAATTTTACTACTTTTGTGCAACCGAAAGAAAAAGAAGATGGATGTTCTCGTTTTGATAGTGGGGTTGGCTTTGATTTTGTACGGAGCCAATCTGCTTACCGACGGTTCTGCCGCACTGGCGCAGCGGTTCGGTGTTTCTGAATTTGTGATTGGACTGACGGTGGTGGCCATCGGCACCTCGATGCCCGAACTGGTTGTCAGTGTCGTGTCGGCCCTTCGGGGCAGCGCCGATATGGCGGTGGGCAATGTGGTCGGTTCCAATCTTTTCAATACCCTGTTGATTATCGGCATAACCGCATTGATTTCTCCGCTGCCCCTTTTCGGTCGCAATCTGTGGCGGGATGTGCCGTTCGGGATATTGGCGGCGGCGATTTTGTGGATAATGACCGCCGATGCCCTCTTTTTCGGTACGGACGGTCGCATCAGCCGCATCGAAGGCCTTGTTTTGCTCGGCTGTTTCGTCGGTTTCATCTTCTATACGATTTATTCCTCCCGGAGCGAAGCCTCCGTTCCCGAAACGGACGGCAGGGTGCAGCCCCGCAAAAAGATTATCTGGATTCTGCTGTCGGTTGTCGGCGGGCTGGCCGGACTCATTTGGGGAGGCAATCTCTTTCTCGATAGTGCCGTCTCCATTGCCCGCAAGTTGGGGGTGAGCGATTCGGTAATCGCCATCACCCTTATGGCCGGCGGAACCTCGCTGCCCGAGCTGGCCGCCTGCGGAGTGGCGGCGGTCAAAGGCAAGGCGCAAATGGCGATGGGCAATGTGATAGGCTCCAACATATCGAATATTTTTCTCATTCTCGGGGTCAGTGCCACGATTACCCCGTTGCAGCTGGGCGATATCCTGCCGTTCGACATACTGATGCTGGTTATCTCGTCGGCATTGCTGTTCGTTGCGGCATTTACCTTTAAAAAGAAAGAGGTCGACCGCATCGAGGGCCTTCTCTTTATTCTCCTTTATGTCGCCTATATCGTTTGGCTGATTAAGCGGGACGTGTAATGTTTTTATATAAATGACGTCCATGTCGTGACATATCCTCCGGAGACCGAACCGGAGCGGGAATAAAACCGGACGATTCACCCTTGCCGCTTGTCAAACCGAAAGAAACCCTATGATTTTCTCAACAACTTTCTCCCGAAAGGCGGATATTTGCTTTTGTTTTGTTATCTTTGTGCCGGAAACATAAAATCGGACAGTTTGGAAACGAAAAATAACGCAACAACGGCAGTTCTTCTGATGCACTGCCCCGACCAGCCGGGCATTATCGCTGTAGTGACCGACTTTATCAATGTGAACGGCGGTAACATTCTCTACCTCGACCAGCATGTCGACCGGGAAGAGCATATTTTCTTTATGCGGGTAGAGTGGGATTTGACGCATTTCAACATTCCCAAAGACAAGATAGAGGACTATTTCGATACCCTCTACGGACAGCGGTACAACATGAGTTTCAACCTCTATTTCAGCGACCGCCGGCCCCGCATGGCCATATTTGTCTCCAAGATGTCGCACTGTCTCTACGATATGCTGGCCCGCTACACCGCCGGTGAATGGAACGTGGAGATTCCCCTTATCATAAGCAATCATCCCGATTTGGCTACGGTGGGCGAGCGTTTCGGCATCGACTACCGTATTTTCCCCATAAACAAGGAAAACAAGGCCGAACAGGAAGCCGCCGAACTGGCGCTGCTCGAACAGTACGACATCGACTTTATCGTGCTGGCCCGCTATATGCAGGTCGTTTCGGCCGACTTTATACACCATTATCCCAACCGCATTATCAACATTCACCACTCTTTCCTGCCGGCGTTTGTGGGAGCCAAGCCCTACCATGCCGCTTTTGAACGGGGTGTGAAACTGATAGGGGCCACCAGCCATTATGTGACTACCGACCTCGATGCCGGGCCCATTATCGAGCAGGATATTGTGCGCATTTCCCACAAGGATACGGTGGCCAATCTGGTACACAAGGGGCAGGATTTGGAAAAAATCGTGCTCTCGAGGGCCGTCGAGAAACATATCGAGCGCAAAATACTGGTATACCGCAATAAAACCGTTGTTTTCAATTAGGAAAAGATGAATGTCGCTGTCGTAAAATACAATGCCGGCAATATCTGTTCGGTCGACTGTGCCCTGCGGCGGCTCGGTATCGAACCGGTCATTACCGATGACGAAACCCTGCTTCGGACTGCCGACAAGGTCATATTTCCCGGCGTAGGGGAGGCCGCCTCCACCATGCGGTATTTGCGGGAACGGGGGCTGGATCGGGTCATTCGTTCGCTCACACAACCCGTGTTGGGTATCTGCATCGGCATGCAGCTGATGTGCCGGCACTCGGAAGAAGGCGATGTCGACTGTCTCGGCATTTTCGATGCCGACGTGCACCGTTTCTCGCCTGCCGCCGGAGAGAAAATCCCGCACATGGGCTGGAACAGTCTGTACCGGGTCGATGACAGGATGTTCCCCGCCGGTGTCGAAGGGCAGTATGTCTATTTCGTACACAGTTATTATGTACCCCCCTGTCCGGACACGACGGCGGTGACCGATTATATTCACCCTTTCAGTGCGGCCCTGCACAAAGACAATTTTTATGCCATGCAGTTTCATGTGGAGAAGAGCGGTGCGGCGGGTGAACGGATATTGAACCATTTTCTGAATCTGTAACGAACGAGCCATGATAGAGATAATCCCCGCCATAGATATTATCGAAGGCAAATGCGTACGGCTTGTACAGGGAGACTATGCGCAGAAGACCGTCTATAACGAAGACCCGCTCGAAGTGGCCAGAGCTTTTGAAGACAACGGGATACGCCGACTTCATCTGGTCGACCTCGACGGAGCGAAGGCACAGCATATCGTCAACTGGCGCACCCTTGAACGCATTGCCGGCCATACCTCGCTGGAGATAGATTTCGGCGGCGGTCTCAAATCGGACAAGGATCTGGACATCGCATTCGCTTCGGGAGCCTCGATGGTGACCGGCGGCAGTATTGCCGTGCGCAACCGGGACTTGTTCCTTTCGTGGTTGGAGCAGTACGGGCCGGAACGTATCATTCTCGGCGCCGATGTCAAGGACGGACACATCGCCGTATCGGGTTGGCTCGAGTCGGCCGACGACGAACCCCTCTCTTTTGTCCGGGATTACATGACGGCCGGCATCCGGAAAGTGATTGCCACCGATGTGGGGCGGGACGGCATGCTGCAAGGCCCTGCGACGGCATTGTATGCCGACATGCTGGCACAGTTGCCCGGCATGTACCTGATAGCCAGCGGCGGTGTGAGTTCCCTGCAGGATATAGAAACGCTGGAGCAGGCCGGTGTCCCGGCGGTTATTTTCGGCAAGGCGATTTATGAAGGGCGCATCCCGCTCGGAGTGTTGCACCGTTTTATGTGAAAGGAGAGAACCGATGTTAGCGAAACGAATCATACCCTGTCTCGATATCAAGGACGGTAAAACCGTAAAAGGCATCAATTTCGTCAATTTCCGGGATGCCGGAGACCCGGTGGAGCTGGGCAAGGCTTACAGCGCACAGGGGGCCGACGAACTGGTCTATCTCGACATTACCGCCTCGCACGAGGGGCGCAAGACCTTCACCGATTTGGTGCGGCGGGTGGCGGCCAACGTGAATATTCCGTTCACGGTGGGCGGCGGAATCAATGAGATGGGCGATGTCGACCGCTTGCTCGGTGCCGGAGCCGACAAAGTGTCCGTCAACTCTGCGGCATTGCGGCGGCCGGAACTGATTACCGAGATTGCCCGGAACTTCGGGTCGCAGGTCTGTGTCGTGGCCATAGATGCCGGTTGGGAGAACGGAGAATGGCGCTGTTACCTTAACGGCGGACGGGTGCCGGCCGACCGGGAACTCTTTTCGTGGGCGGAAGAGGCACAGAATCGGGGCGCAGGCGAAATCCTCTTTACCAGTATGACCCACGACGGCGTGAAAGAGGGATATGCCAACGAGGCGCTGGCCCGGCTCAACGAACGGTTGTCTGTTCCGGTAATCGCATCGGGCGGCGCAGGCCGGATGGAGCATTTCCGGGATGCGTTCCGCATCGGAAAGGCCGATGCGGCACTGGCTGCCAGCGTATTTCATTTCGGAGAAATTCCGATAGACGGACTGAAAGCCTATTTGGAAAAAGAAAATATTTGTGTCCGGAGGTAGGCCGTATGGCTGTTCCGGAACGGGAAACGAAATAAATGAATGAGAAAATGAATATCGATTTTGACAAAATGGGAGGTCTGGTACCGGCCATTATACAGGACAGTTTTACCTCCAAAGTGCTTATGTTGGGCTTTATGAACGCTGAAGCGTTGCAAAAGACCCTTGAAACGGGAAAAGTAACCTTTTTCAGCCGCACGAAAAACCGCCTTTGGACCAAAGGCGAGCAGAGCGGGAATTTCCTGCTGGTCGATACGGTGAAAGAGGACTGTGACCGGGACACGCTGCTGATTAAGGTGCGCCCTGTCGGTCCGGTATGCCATACGGGAAGCGATACCTGTTTCGATGAAAAGAACGAGGAAGACATTATGTTCCTCAAATATTTGCAGGATTTTATCGAACGTCGTAAATTTGAGATGCCCGAAGGGTCATACACGACATCTCTTTTCAACAAGGGGGTCAACCGGATGGCTCAGAAGGTGGGCGAGGAGGCTGTGGAATCGGTCATCGAGGCGACGAACGGAACCAACGAAGGTTTGGTGTACGAGGCGTCGGACTTGATTTATCATCTGATTGTGCTGCTGACCTCCAAAGGGTTGCGCATCGAAGATCTCGCCCGCGAATTGAAGTCACGACATAAATAATTTCGAAATGGAAGAAAACAAACTGTTGATACGGTACGACAATGTGGAGGTTTGCCGCAAAGAGTTGGTCGTGCTTAAAGAGGTCGATTTCAAGCTGTATGCCGGTGAATTTGTCTATTTTATCGGCCGGGTCGGCTCCGGAAAGAGCAGCCTGTTGAAGACGATGTATGCCGATATCCCGGTAACGCAGGGCGATGCCTCCGTGCTGGGATACGATATGAGGGCGTTGCGCCGGCGGGATATTCCCCTGTTGCGCCGTCAGATTGGTATCGTTTTTCAGGATTTCCAGTTGCTGACCGATCGCTCGGCCAATGAAAATCTCCAGTTCGTTCTCAAAGCCACCGGCTGGAAAGACAAAATCGAAATCGAAGAACGGGTTCGGGAGGTGCTGATACAGGTGGGTATGGAAAAGAAAGCCTACAAGATGCCCCATGAACTGTCGGGCGGCGAGCAGCAGCGTATCGTTATCGCACGGGCCTTGCTCAACCGTCCCCAGATTATTCTGGCCGACGAGCCTACGGGAAATCTCGACCCGCAGACCGGCGAGCAGATTGTATCGCTTCTGCACGATATCTGTCGCTCCGGAACGGCTGTTATCATGACCACGCACAATCACCATTGGGTTGAGTCGTTTCCCGGTCGCATTTTCAAATGTACCGGAAAAAAACTGTTGCCGGTGGAAAGTGTCCGGGAATAGTTTCTGCGAGCGGATTCGCCGTATTTGGTATAAAAACAGTATCTTTGTACAAAAGATGTAAAAACAATATATATAACAACGAAGCACGAAAATGAAAGTTTTAAAGTTTGGTGGAACCTCTGTCGGTTCGGCTCAGCGAATCAAGGATGTAGCCGGTCTCATTTGCGACGGCGAACGTAAAATTGTCGTTCTCTCGGCGATGTCGGGGACGACCAATACGCTGGTCGAAATATCGGATTATCTCTACAAGAAAAATTCGGACGGGGCCAACGAGACGATTAATGCACTGGAGCGGAAATATGCTGGTGTCATTGCCGAACTCTATGCAACGGAAGAGTACCGGCAGAAAGCCGGAGAAGCGGTAAAGGCCTGTTTCGACTGTATCCGCTCTTTCACGAAAGACCTTTTCACCATGTTTGAAGAAAAGGTGGTACTTTCTCAGGGAGAACTCATTTCGACGGCCATGATGGATCTCTACCTGCGTGAGCAGGGCGTGAAATCGGCCCTTATTCCGGCGCTCGACTATATGCGCACCGACAAGAATGCAGAGCCCGATGCCGGCTATATCAAGGCCAAACTGACCGATTTGCTGGATGCCCATCCGGAGGCCGACATCTATATCACGCAAGGCTATATCTGTCGCAATGCCTACGGCGAGGTAGACAACCTGCAACGGGGCGGCAGTGACTATTCGGCTTCTCTCGTAGGTGCCGCTATCCATGCCGAAGAGATACAGATATGGACCGATATCGACGGGATGCACAATAACGACCCCCGCTATGTCGACAACACCTCGCCCGTTCGTCAGCTCCATTTCGAAGAAGCGGCCGAACTGGCCTATTTCGGTGCCAAAATATTGCATCCCACCTGCATATTGCCGGCCAAACTGAACAATATTCCGGTGCGGTTGCTCAATACGATGGAGCCGGATGCGCCGGGTACGCTTATCTATAACCAGACCGAACAGCAGAAGATAAAAGCCGTAGCCGCCAAAGACGGAATTACGGCCATTAAGATAAAATCGGGCCGCATGTTGCTGGCTTACGGTTTCCTGCGCAAGGTGTTCGAAATATTCGAAAGCTACCAGACGGCCATCGATATGGTGACCACTTCGGAAGTAGGCGTATCGGTCACCATCGACAATACCAAGCACCTGACCGAGATACTGGACGACCTCAAGAAATTCGGTACCGTGACGGTCGATGAGAATATGGTGATTATCTGTGTAGTCGGCGACCTCGAATGGAACAATGTCGGTTTTGAGGCCAATGCTATGGAGGCACTGAAAGACATCCCGGTGCGGATGGTTTCCTATGGCGGAAGCAATTACAATATCTCTTTCCTTGTCAAAGCCGAAGACAAAAAGAGAGCATTGCAGGCATTAAGCGATTCGCTGTTTAAAACAAAATAACAAACAAGAGAAACACGAACCGTTTTTGATGGTTCGTGTTTTTTTTCCGTATTATAACATAAAAAACGAAGACTCGATGAAAGGTACATTTCCGGTCGGTAAACTGACCTCTGCAAAAACCCCGCTTTATTATTACGATACGCAGTTGTTGCGGAATACCCTCTCCGAAATTAACCGGGAAGCCGGCAAATACGGTTATCAGGTACATTATGCCGTCAAGGCCAACGCCAATGGCCGGTTATTGTCGATTATCCGGGAACACGGGCTCGGCGCCGACTGTGTGAGCGGTGGAGAGATACCGGCATCGCTCAAAGCCGGATTCCCGGCTGAAAAAATCGTGTTTGCCGGAGTGGGCAAAGCCGACTGGGAAATGGACTTGGGGCTCGATGCCGATATCTTCTGTTTCAACGTGGAATCGGTTCCCGAACTGGAGGTGCTGAATGAACGGGCTGCCGCCAAAGGCAAGGTGGCACGGGTAGCACTGCGGATTAACCCCAATGTCGATGCCCATACCCACCATTATATCACTACCGGACTGAACGAAAACAAGTTCGGTATCAGTCTGGCACATCTCGATGCGGTACTCGACCGCTTCGCCTCGTTGAAAAATGTCCGGCTGGTCGGCCTGCATTTTCACATCGGTTCGCAGATTACCGATATGGATGCGTTCAAAAGCCTCTGCATACGCATCAACGAAATACAGGAACAGATGTACCAGCGTATGTTGATTGTCGATGTCATTAATGTCGGCGGCGGTTTGGGTGTCGATTACGAAAATCCCGACCGTAATGCGATACCCGACTTTCGGCACTATTTCGAAACGTTCCACAAGCATCTGAAACTGCGCCCCAAACAGGAACTTCATTTCGAACTGGGGCGGGCTGTCGTATGCCAGTGCGGTTCGCTGCTGACCAAAGTCCTCTATGTCAAGGAGGGCGTAAACAAAAAATTTGTTATTGTCGATGCCGGTATGACCGATTTGATACGTCCGGCTCTTTATCAAGCCTATCATAAAATAGAGAATATTACCTCCGATGAGCCGGTGCAGGAATACGATGTGGTAGGGCCCATCTGTGAGTCGTCCGATTGTTTCGGAAAAATGGTGGCGCTCAACGGAACCCGGCGGGGCGATTGGATAGCCTTGCGTTCGGCAGGGGCTTACGGCGAGATTATGGCCTCGCAGTACAACTGCCGGAATTTGCCCGGATGCTGTTTTTCCGACGAACTGGTCTGACCCGCCATCGGGGGAATCTCTGTTTTCCGGTTGATTTATAGTCGATATAGCGGAATCGGTAGTCTATTTGAAAGATTCAGTTTCAGATTATACATATTTTACTATATTTGTGCTATAACAAAAACGAGGAAGATGATAAAAATAGATTTCCCTCAGGTCGATATACCTCAGGATTTTATTGCCGGAACCGATGTGACCGAAGATGTACTTAATTTTTATCGGCAGTCTTGCCGGTTGCGGGGCGGCGTGTTTGCGCTCTGTCTGGAGGGAAGTCTCGATGTAACCATCAATCTCACCCGATATACGGTCAAAAAGAATGATTTTGTGTGCCTGTTGCCGGGCAGCATTATCCAGTACCGGCAGCAGAAGAGCAAGGCACGCCTCTCTTTTGTCATGTTCTCCAGTAAATTTGTGAGCGATATCAATTGGGTGAAGGAAACCATGAACCTTTATCCTGCGGTGGCGGCCCGACCTGTTTTTACCATGAAAGAATCGGTGGCCACTATCATGAGCGATTATTTTTCTTTGCTGGAACGGGCTTCGGCTGAGGCAGACGAAAATTTGAACTCGGAGATTATCAAAAGTATATTGACCGGAATACTTAACGGAGTAGGGCTTTTTTATCGGGGACAAAATGCCGATATTCATTCCGAAAACCGCAGCGAAGAGATTTGCAAACGCTTGGTTCAGTTAGTGATGGAACACTACGCTTCGGAACGGCAGATTTCCTTCTATGCCGCCCAGTTGAGTATTTCTCCCCAACATTTGAGTTCGACGGTCAAGAAGATGACCGGCAAAACCGTCTCTGAAATTATCTCTGAAATCGTTGTCATGGATGCCAAAGCGCAGTTGAAATCGACCAACCAGACGATACAGGCCATTTCCTATTCGCTGAATTTTCCCAATGTCTCCTTTTTCGGCAAATATTTCAAACGCTACGTGGGGATGAGTCCTAAAGAGTACCGCAACAGTTGATAGACACAACGTAACTTAGTCTGGGCTTGCGGGATATGTTTTATTACTATCTCCAATAATAAGTAGGATTATCCAAGTAAGTAATGGATCGAAAAAGAGAGATAAAAGAACCCACCCTGCGGGGGCACGGTGTCTATTCTTTGCCATTCGATATGCTATGTGTATACGTATGAGATATAGCAATCCCAATAGTGCAACAACTGCGCCCAAATGTACAATAATCTTTCCTGATTCTGCGATAACATCCATTTTACCGATATTTGTAATTGAAGAAAAAATATTGTAATCTTTAATTTATTCGTTGTAGCGGTCTCCCCAAAGCTGTTTCAAATGTTCTTTCAGCTTGCTTTCGGCGGCATTGGACTGAATGTGCCATATCGACTGCTTTTGGAGGGCGTCGGGCAGGTATTGCTGCGACACGAAATGATTTTGGAAATCGTGGGCGTATTTGTAGTTTTTCCCGTAATCGAGCTCTTTCATCAGCGAGGTCGGCGCATTTCTTAAATGTAGTGGCACCGGCAGGTTTCCGGTCTGTTCCACCAAAGCCAGCGCATCGTCGATAGCCAGATAAGCCGAGTTGCTTTTGGGGCTGCTGGCCAGATAAATGGTCGTCTCGGCCAGAATGATGCGGCTCTCCGGCCAGCCGATGTTCTGCACGGCATCGAAACAGGCATTAGCCAGCAACAGAGCGTTGGGGTTGGCCAGTCCGATGTCTTCGGCCGCCGATATGACCAGTCGCCGGGCGATGAATTTGGGGTCTTCCCCGCCGGCTACCATACGGGCCAGCCAATAGATTGCTCCGTCGGGGTCGCTTCCCCGAACCGATTTGATAAAAGCCGAAATAATATCGTAGTGCATTTCGCCGCCTTTGTCGTAGGCCGCCGGATTTTCCTGCAACCGTTCGGTTACAATGGCGTTGTTGATGACGATTCGGGCATTGTCGTCTGAATTGATAATCAGGTCGAGGATGTTGAGCAGTTTGCGGGCATCTCCCCCTGAAAAACGGAACAGCGCATCGGTTTCTTCAACGGCAATCTCTCTCTCTTTCAGTACCGAATCCTCCCGGAGAGCCCTCTCCAGCAGCTCTTCCAGGTTTTTGACGGAAAGCGGTTTGAGTACATATACCTGGCAGCGTGACAACAGCGGCCGGATAACCTCGAACGACGGATTTTCGGTGGTCGCACCGATAAGGGTCACCGTACCGTTTTCCACTGCGCCCAGCAGCGAGTCCTGCTGCGATTTGTTGAACCGGTGTATTTCATCGATGAACAGAATGGGCCGTCCTTTGTGAAAAAGCCGGTTGCCGCCGCATTTTTCCAGTACCTCACGCACCTCTTTTACCCCTGAATGTATGGCGCTTAACGTATAAAACGGTGCTTCGAGCTGGTTCGAAATGATTTTGGCCAGTGTGGTTTTTCCCACACCGGGAGGCCCCCAGAGGATGAACGATGAAATCTGTCCCGCATCTATCATGCGGCGCAGAACTGCCCCTTTTCCCACTAAATGCTCTTGTCCGATGTATTCGTCCAGTGTTTTCGGGCGCAGTCTTTCAGCTAATGGTTGCAGCATAGTCTCTTTTCTTAGGGGTTATTTGGGAGCTTTGTGATATAAAAATATGGCGATGCCCGTATAAAGGATGTTGGGCAGCCACATGGCGATGCGGGGCGAAACGGCGCCGCTGACGGCAAACGTGGAGGTCACGGTGCTGAACAGGATATACGAAAAACTGAGCAGCAGTCCGATGCCGATATTGATGCCCATGCCGCCTTTGACTTTGCGGGAGGCGAGGGACATGCCGATGGTGGTCAGAATGAATGCCGCCGCAGTCATGGCAAAGCGTCGTTCGTACTCGATTTCGAAATCTTTGATGTTGGCCACACCCCGTTTTTTCTGTTTGTCGATATAAGCCCGCAGTTCGGGGGTTGTCATGATTTCGCTGTCGTACTGGGAAATCAGAAAATCGGACGGGTCGATGCTGATAATCGTATCGAGATGGGTTCCCAACCGCAACGACTCTTTCAGTCCGTCGAAATCCCGTATCATGTAGTCTTTGACAATCCAGTGAAAATCCTCGTCGTAGGTAATCGAGCGGGCGGTGAGCCGTGATTTCAGCGTTTTGTCCTCGAACTTGTCCAAAGAAAAGCGGTATCCGGTTTTGGTGTTGTTGTCGAAACGGTTCAGGTAGGCGATTACACCCGGTTCCACCTGCAATTGGATGTTGCTGGCATAATCGACCTTTTTGTTTTTGACATATTTGTTCTGAAACTCGATACGGGTATTGTTGGCCGGCGGTATGATGAAGCTGTTCAGATAAAAGGTGACGCAGGCGATGATGGCTGCCGAAATCATGTACGGAACCATCAGTCGCCGGAAACTGATACCGCTGGAAAGCATGGCAATAATTTCGGAATTGTCGGCCAGTTTGGAGGTGAAAAAGATAACGGCGATGAACGTGAACAGCGGGCTGAACAAGTTGGCGAAATAGGGGATGAAGTTCAGGTAATAATCCACGATAATCTCTTTCATCGGAGCGTTCAGAAATTTATCGAGTTTTTCGTTGATGTCGAATACGACGGCAATGGAAATAATCAGCGCAATGGCGAAGAAATACGTCCCCAGAAATTTCTTGATAATATAATAATCGATTTTCTTCAGCATCTTTTCCCGACAATTATAAACGATGGGTAACTCTTTGTATCATCTCGTCTTTCCATGACTTGAATGTACCGGCCAGAATCTGGCGTCGGGCCTCTTGAGTGAGCCATACGTAAAAGGCGAGGTTGTGGATGGAGGCAATTTGCATGGCCAGTATCTCGTCGCTTATGAACAGATGACGCAAATAGGCTTTGGAGTATTGCCGGTCGACATACGAGGGTCCTCCCTCATCGATGGGAGAGAAGTCGTCGGTCCATTTCTTGTTTCTCATGTTCATGATGCCGTTGCGGGTAAACAGCATGCCGTTGCGGCCGTTGCGGGTAGGCATGACGCAGTCGAACATGTCGATGCCCCGTTCGATGCCCTCCAGAATGTTGGCCGGCGTGCCGACCCCCATCAGATAGCGGGGTTTGTCCTGCGGCAGAATTTCGTTGACGACCTCTATCATTTCATACATCTTCTCGGTAGGTTCGCCTACGGCCAGCCCTCCGATAGCGTTGCCGTCGGCACCCAGTTCGGCGACATGAAGCGCCGCTTGGCGCCGCAGGTCGGGATATACGCATCCTTGTACGATGGGGAAGAATGTCTGCCGGTAGCCATAAAGGCCCTCTGTCTCCTGAAAATGTTTCCATCCCCGCTCCAGCCATCGCTGTGTCAGTGCCAGCGATTTTTTGGCATAGGCATAGTCCGAATTTCCCGGAGGGCATTCATCGAGCGCCATCATAATGTCCGAACCGATGATGCGTTGTGTATCTACCACGTTTTCAGGTGTAAACAGGTGTTTGGACCCGTCGATATGCGACCGGAAATGTGCACCTTCTTCGGTAAGTTTGCGGTTTTCGGAAAGGGAAAATACCTGAAAGCCGCCGCTGTCGGTCAGTATGGGCCGGTTCCAGCCGTTGAACTTGTGCAGTCCGCCGGCTTGTCGCAGAATCTCCAGTCCCGGCCGGAGATACAGATGATAGGTGTTGCCCAGTATGATTTGAGCCTGTATATCCTCTTTAAGTTCATGCTGATGCACGGCTTTTACCGATGCCACCGTTCCTACGGGCATAAATATGGGCGTTGTGATTGTGCCGTGGTCGGTGGTGATGATTCCGGCTCTGGCCCGGCTGTTGATATCGGTATGTTCCAGTGTAAAATCCATCCCTGCATGTAATTTAATTGCAAATATACTTCTTTCTCCCTATATCTGAAAACTTTGAGGGTTGAACAAATCAAATAAATGTATTGTTTTATTTCCCGGCCGATACTTTCCGGCGGTTTGGTATCGGAAACAGACAAAATGGCAGACGGCAGAAGTTGTTCTGTATGAGTTTCTTGTCGGCCGGAATCTATTTCCGATATTTTCCCGAAATGCCAAAATGTCGTTTAAGTGTCTCATTTACAGAAAATTTGTCCTGTTTTTGCGGATGGCATTTTATTTGATACGGTGCAATAAAAAGAAACGAAATTCCCTTTGAAGGGAATGATTAATACAAAGGAGGAATCAGATATGAATTTCAACAATTTCACGATTAAATCGCAGGAAGCCATTCAGAAAGCCGTGCAGATTGCCGGTGCTCACAGCCAGCAATCGGTGGAGCCGGTACATTTGTTAAAAGGAGTGCTCGAAGCCGGCGAATCGGTGGTCGACTATATTTTTCAGAAATTGGGCGTAAATACCGGAGTATTGAATAACGCGATAAACCGGGAACTCGAAATGTTGCCCAAAGTGAGCGGAGGCGAACCCTATCTTAGCCGGGAGGCCAACAGCGTTTTGCAGCAGGCGGTCGACTATTCGTCGAAAACGGGCGACCGTTTTGTGGCGTTGGAGTCGCTGTTGATGGCGTTGTTGCAGGTAAAAAGTCCGGCTTCTGCCTTTATGAAAGACGCCGGTATCTCCGAACGGGAATTGGGTGCGGCTGTCGATGAGTTGCGCAAAGGCAAGAAGGTAAACGATGCGTCGGCCGAAGACACTTATAATGCGTTGAACAAATATGCCGTCAATTTGAACGAACGGGCCCGGTCGGGCAAACTCGACCCGGTAATCGGTCGGGACGATGAAATAAGACGGGTATTGCAGATACTTAGCCGCCGCACCAAAAACAATCCGGTACTGATAGGCGAACCGGGTACCGGAAAAACGGCTATTGCCGAAGGGCTGGCGCACCGCATCATTCGGGGAGATGTTCCTGAAAACCTCAAAAGCAAACAGATATATTCTCTCGATATGGGAGCGTTGGTGGCTGGAGCAAAATACAAAGGCGAATTTGAAGAACGGCTGAAAGCGGTTGTCAACGAAGTGACACAGGCCGAAGGCGAAATCATTCTCTTTATCGATGAAATACATACGCTGGTCGGAGCCGGTAAAGGTGACGGTGCTATGGATGCGGCAAATATTCTGAAACCGGCATTGGCAAGAGGAGAGTTGCGCTCGATAGGTGCGACCACGCTGGACGAATACCAGAAGTATTTTGAAAAAGACAAGGCATTGGAACGTCGTTTCCAGATTGTTATGGTCGACGAGCCGGACGAAATGAGTACGATTTCGATACTTCGGGGCTTGAAAGAACGGTATGAAAACCACCACAAAGTACGTATCAAAGACGATGCCATTATTGCTGCCGTGCAGTTGTCGGAACGTTATATCACCGACCGTTTCCTGCCCGACAAGGCTATCGACT
>JAFLRV010000189.1 GCA_022511245.1 Coprobacter sp. | reverse complement strand
CGCGGATGCATGGTCATAAAACCTTACGGATACGCTATTTGGGAAAAGATGCAGAGACAGCTTGACGACATGTTTAAGGAAACAGGGCATGTCAATGCCTATTTCCCGTTGCTCATTCCCAAATCTTATCTGAGCCGGGAGGCCGAACATGTCGAAGGTTTTGCGAAAGAGTGTGCGGTAGTGACCCATTATCGGCTGAAAAATGCGGAAGACGGCTCCGGCGTGGTAGTCGACCCGGCAGCCCGTCTGGAAGAAGAACTGATTATTCGGCCTACATCCGAAACCATTATATGGAGCACCTATAAAAACTGGATACAGTCTTACCGCGATTTGCCCATTCTTTGCAACCAGTGGGCCAATGTGATGAGATGGGAAATGCGTACCCGCCTTTTCCTCCGTACCGCTGAATTTTTGTGGCAGGAGGGACACACGGCGCATGCCACCAGAGAAGAGGCCGAAGAAGAAGCCCGCCGTATGCTGGATGTGTATGGCGAGTTTGCCGAGAAATATATGGCCGTGCCGGTAGTGAAAGGCGTGAAATCGGCCAACGAACGGTTTGCCGGAGCATTGGATACCTATACGATAGAAGCCTTGATGCAGGACGGTAAAGCCTTGCAGTCGGGAACTTCCCATTTTCTGGGCCAGAATTTTGCCAAAGCGTTCGATGTGCAGTTTGTTGACAAAAACAATAAACTGGATTATGTCTGGGCAACCTCTTGGGGCGTTTCCACCCGTTTAATGGGTGCGCTTATCATGTCGCACTCCGATGATAACGGTTTGGTGCTGCCTCCCAAGTTGGCACCTGTTCAGGTCGTTATTGTTCCTATTTATAAAAACATGGAACAGCTGGCCCAAATCGATGAAAAAGTGGCCGGAATTGTCGCTAAACTGAAAGCGTTGGGAATATCGGTAAAATACGATAATGCCGACAACAAGCGACCGGGCTTCAAATTCGCCGATTATGAGTTGAAAGGAGTGCCCGTTCGTCTGGTCATGGGAGGCCGTGATTTGGAAAATAATACGATGGAGGTTATGCGCCGGGATACTCTGGAAAAGGAAACCGTCACTTGCGAGAATATTGAATGTTATGTCAAGAACCTGTTGGACGATATACAGGCCAATATCTATCAAAAAGCGCTTGATTACCGGTTGGCCCATACGACCAAAGTCGATACATACGAAGAGTTTAAATCCAGGATAGAGGAGGGCGGATTTATTTTGGCCCACTGGGACGGAACCCCTGAGACCGAAGAACGCATCAAAGAGGAGACGAAAGCAACCATACGGTGCATACCTTTCGATGCCGATGAGGAGAGCCTTACGCCGGGCGTTTGTATGGTTACCGGCAAGCCTTCGGCCCGCCGGGTGCTGTTTGCCAGAGCCTATTGATACGATAAATTGCAGATAGACGAAAACCTGTTCAGACATAAGTCCGGACAGGTTTTCTTATATATAATATAGCATAGCGTTCAAAAGACGGTTCAATCCAGTTTCTCTTTTACGTTCCTTTTGGTTTCGTTGTAACCGTCCTTTATTTGTTCTTTTGTTTTCTGGGCACCCTCTTTGATATCGTCCCGTGTATCCCGGTACCCCTCTTTAATCTCATCTCGAGTCTCCCGATAGCCCTCTTTGATGTTTTCTTTGGCATCATGAAAGGCATCCTTTACGTTTTCGGCTCCTTCTTCCATTTTGTCTCTGGTCTTTTCATTGACCTGATTTATCGACCGTTGTGCTTGGTCGATATTGCGATTGGCCTTTTCTTGAGCCCGTTGGGTACAGGACGTCATAGCCAGTAAACCGGAGAAAAGGAACGCGGAGAATATATATTTTTTCATATGTATTCCTGATTGATTGAAAAAAAATTGTAGCATCGGGAGCGTATGAATGAACCCTCCCGATGCAAATTGACATACGGGTTATTTGTTTTCAGTCGCCATAGCGTGTACTTTGTCTCTGAACTGGTCAGCCTTGTACGCCATGTCCTGCGTTTTGTCAGCGATTTTGTCGGTCCCTTTCATTCCGGCATCCATTGCCTTTTGTTTGGCAGTGTCGAGAAGGTCTCCGGCCTGATTGCCGATTTTGTGCAAGGTATTGCTTATTTTCTTTTTCATTCTTTCACCGTTCGGTGTGCGTGAATAGTGATAGGCAAATGCTCCGACGATTGAGCCGATTCCCATGCCGAGCCATAAATGCGAGCTTCGTTCCATAATACAATTTGTTTTTAGGGTTAATAATGTTATGATATTGTTTTTCCCGGTCTTTTAAACAAGGAAAGAATCCAAAGCAGTAAAACTGCGCCTATTACCGATGTAATGAGGCTTCCCCATATCCCGGATGCCGTCAGTCCGAATAGCCCGAAAACCCAGCCGCCGAGCAATCCGCCGATGACACCTACGATTAAATTTACCAGAAGTCCGAAACCTCCGCCTCTCATGATCTTGCCGGCAATGAATCCGGCAATGATTCCGATAATGATAAACCAGAGAAAATTCATAAGTATAAAATATTAAGTTATGTAATAAATTTCCGAAGGCTTGTCGACAGCTGGAATGCCAGCTTGTCGATTTACCTCCCTGATTCATAATTAGAAACATTGCGGTTTTGGAAATGGTTCGTCATTGAAAAATATAATTAACAACTATTTTTGTTTTATGAAAGAAGTATCCTCAAAACGAATCGGCGGTGGTGCCCGGTTTAAAATTCTTTTGTCAAAAATATTTTTATTCCGGTTTGTATCAAGGCATTTGAGGGATATTTTGTTGTGCGATATACAGCGTTTGTGTGGGGAAGGCAAAATTGAGTCCGGCTTTGTTGAACAGATTCAGTATGGCCAGATTCATGTCAGAGGTAACCTGCTGTATGTTCCCCGATTTCAAGATGTGGTAGATATAGGTAATTTCCAACGCTGAATCGGCATATTCCGAGAAATAGGCGATAATGTCGGCCGGGTCGTCAGACACATTCTTTACCCTTTGGGGAACGGCCCGTAATATTTCCAGAGCTTCTTGCATGCTGTCGAAGGTTGTGTCATAGGTGAGGCCGAGTTTCAGAACCACCCGGCGCATAGGTTCCGAAGAGACGTTGACAATGGAGTTGTCGGCAACCTTGTAATTGGGTAAGGTAACGATTCGTTTGTCGTAGCCCAGTATGC
>JAFLRV010000188.1:1587-3173 GCA_022511245.1 Coprobacter sp. | reverse complement strand
TGGGTTATCGAGGACGAAAAGACCATCGAGCGCATTACCGGACTGTTTGCCGAAATTCCTTATCTGTATATCGCCGACGGGCATCACCGGACGGCTGCCGCCGCTCTGGTGGGGGCCGAAAAGGCCAAAGCCAACCCCAACCATCGGGGCGACGAGGAGTACAACTTCTTTCTGGCGGTCTGCTTCCCGGCTTCGCAACTGAACATCATCGACTACAACCGGGTGGTGAAAGACCTGAACGGCCTCTCGGACGAAGAGTTCCTGGCCAAAGTATCGGAACATTTCACCGTCGAGAAGAAAGGGACGGAGATATACAAACCGGCGGCACTGCACAACTTTGCGCTGTATCTCGGCGGCTGCTGGTACTCGCTCACGGCCAAACCGGGAACGTACAAGGAGAACGACCCCATCGGGGTGCTGGACGTCACCATTTCGTCGGACCTCATCCTGCGCGACATTCTGGGGATTACCGACCTCCGCTCGGACAAACGCATCGACTTCGTCGGCGGAATACGGGGTCTGGGAGAGTTGCAGAAACGGGTCGACAGCGGCGAGATGAAGGTGGCGCTGGCGCTTTATCCAGTTTCGATGAAACAGTTGATGGACATCGCCGACACGGGCAACATCATGCCGCCCAAAACGACCTGGTTCGAACCGAAACTGCGGTCGGGTCTCGTGATACACAAGCTTAGTTAAAAAAACTAAAGCCGTGCAACTATTCAGTATATCATCTGCATCTTACTAACGGCGCACGGGAAAAAGAGTCACTACCGAATGGATGAAATACAACTTATAAAAGGTTGTAAAGAAAATAATCCCCACGCCCAGAAACGTCTTTACGATGCGTATGCCCGGAAGATGATGGCGGTGTGTCTGCGTTATGCCAACGACAGGGAGAGCGCTCAGGACCTGTTGCAAGACGGGTTTATCAAAGTGTTCACCGCCATAGGGTCGTACAGCGGCAGCGGCTCTTTTGAAGGATGGATGCGACGGATTTTTGTGAATACGGCTCTGGAATCGCTCCGGAAAAACGATATTCTGCGGGAAACCGTCGGCATGGACCACCCGGATACGCTGAAAGAGGCCGATTATTCGGCCATAGAAAAGATATCGGCTGATGAACTGATGGAACTGGTGCGGGAATTGCCTCCGGGTTTCAGGGCCGTATTCAACATGTTTGCCATTGAAGGATACAGCCACAGGGAAATCGGCGAGGCGCTGGGCATAAACGAAAGCACGTCCCGCTCACAATACACAAGGGCCAAAAAGTTATTGCAAAAGAAACTGAATAATTTATAGTTGCCGGCAAATGGAGCAAAACCGATTTGAAGATATTGTCCGCTCAACGTTGAGAGAGCACGAAGCCGATGTTCCGGCCCACCTCTGGGACGGGATAGCGGAGGCGTTGCCCCGACAACCGAAAACCGTCCGGATGAGAACGGTTTACCGGTATGCCGCAGCTTGTGCTGCCTTGCTGTTCTTGGCGGGCAGCGGCGTATATTTTTGGATGACGGACACCCGGACGGCTCATGAGACGGCCGTATGCACGGGTTCTGATGAGAGGACATGTCACGACATGTCCCTAC
>JAFLRV010000188.1:0-1487 GCA_022511245.1 Coprobacter sp. | reverse complement strand
GACATGTCACGACATGTCCCTACAAGGGGCAGGCGACTGGACGGCTCACGAGACGCAATACATTTCTCCTGTCCGTAAAACAACGAAACGGAGGGGGATTACCATCGGGCTTATGGCTTCGAATGCGCTGCCCGAAAACAAAAACGCTTTGAACGAGCCGCTCACCCGGAGCAGTATGATTCTGAACAACAACCTGCAGCTCTACCAAGCTGAAGAGCCGCTGAAATTCATGCACAAAACGCCTCTTTCTTTCGGGCTGACGGTAGAGAAGCGGCTGCCCCGCCACTGGGGGATAGAGAGCGGTGTGGTGTATACGCTGCTGCGCTCGGATTACCGGACACCCAGCCGCAGCCGACAGGGAAAGCAGGAGTTCCATTACATCGGTATTCCGCTGAATGCGATATACCGGTTTGCCTCCGTGAGCCGGGTTTCGTTTTATGCGGCGGCCGGCGGCGAAGCGGATTTCAACATCAGCGGCCGGCGCATCGAAGATGTGCACAGCGGCAACAAAGTGGTGAAACAGACCGAAGACATCCGGGACCGGCATGTGCAATGGTCGGTACACGTCAAAGCGGGGGCGGCCTGTACGTTGTTTAAAACGACGGAGCTGTATGCCGAACCGGGTGTATCGTACTACATCGACAACAGCAACCTGCCCAATCTGTGGAAAGACCATCCGGTCAACTTCACGGTACAGCTGGGCTGGAGAACACTTTTTTAACCGCAATCAAATCATGCTTTATTCATAAAAAAGAGAGAATATGAAAACCAGAAAAAAACTTTGTGCAATATTTGTCGTGATGACTTCGATGTTGTTATCGGGATGTTTGAAAAACAACGGCAACATGCTGTCGTCCTACGGTACGGGAACTGTGAAACAGACCGATGCCGGCACCAAGTATATCCAGTTCGACAATACTTATCTGTGCATCAAGAGCAACCAAATCGGGGAGAGTGTCCGGCCGGGAGAACGGGTGTTCACGGCATTTACCATCGACTGGGACGCCCAAACCGATGCGGCGAACCAGGAGGGCATATACGAGGCTTCGCTGGAGAGTACCTCCTATTTCCCGGTAGAGGAATGCACGGCGTTCTCGGAAGCAAACAATGCGGCTTTTGCCGGAAGCGATTCGTTGGTGAACCTGTCGCAACCGTTCATCACCTACCTTTACTATAACGGGGCGACGAATATCGTCACTTTCCAGACGGCCATGTATGCCACAGAAGGCAGCGAACCGGTGCTGGAACTCATGCAGGGAACGCCGGAACTGAACGGGGAAGGCGCTCTGTCGTGCGACACGCTGCTGCTGGTGTTCCAACAGGGGGATGTCAAAAAGAGTGAGGTAAAATATCCCTGGAAATCGTTCAGACTGCCGGAATATACGGAAAACACGCCGGTGGTGCTGAAGATAAAAGCGGTGAATATATCGGGTTTCAACGTTTCCAATCCGCGCGGAACCGATTATTATATCTACAAGATGAATTTC
>JAFLRV010000187.1 GCA_022511245.1 Coprobacter sp. | reverse complement strand
CCAGCTCTACGGTGATATTGCAGGGAAAGAAACGGTTTTATCTGGAAAACCTGACCGCTACCGAACCTTATCTGCAGGGAAACATCGTCTTATTAGAGGATGAAATGCCGGCGGAAAACGACAAGGAGTTCGAAGCGCTCATATTGGCTATCAAAGAACTGACGTTCAAAATACTGAAAACGCTGGGAGAACCTACCCGTGAACTCAGCTTTGCGCTGCGAAACATCGACAACCCCTACTATCTGATTAATTTCCTCTGTTCCCATATTCCCATCAATGCGCCGCAGAAACAGGAGCTGCTGACGATAGATGCACTGAAACCGAGAGCGTTCGCCCTGTTCACGTTACTGAACAAAGAGGCGCAGCTGATTCAAATCAAAGCCGACATCCAGTCGAAAACACGGGAAGACCTCAACCAGCAGCAGCGGGAACATTTCCTGCAACAGCAGATAAAGACCATACAGGACGAGCTGGGCGGAAGCGTGCAGGAGCAGGATATCATGGAACTGAGGGAGAAGGCCGAAGAGAAAAAATGGAGCCAGAAGGTGGCCGACACTTTCGAAAAAGAGGTGCGCAAACTGGAACGGCTGCACCCGCAGTCGCCCGATTTCTCGGTGCAATACAACTATCTGGAGACGTTTGTCGACTTGCCGTGGGGCGAATTCACCCAAGACAATTTCAACCTGAAGAACGCCCAACGCCAGTTGGACAAAGACCATTACGGGCTGGAAAAGGTCAAAGAGCGCATCATTGAGCATCTGGCCGTACTCAAATTGCGGGGCGACCTGAAATCGCCGATTATCTGCCTGTACGGCCCTCCGGGTGTGGGAAAAACCTCTTTGGGCAAATCGATAGCCGAAGCGCTGGGCCGGAAATATGTCCGGATTTCGCTGGGCGGACTTCACGATGAAGCCGAAATACGGGGCCATCGCCGGACGTATATCGGTGCCATGCCGGGACGAATCATACAAGGACTGCAGAAAGCCGGTTCCTCCAATCCGGTTTTCGTGCTGGATGAAATAGACAAAATCGGGAACGATTTCAAGGGTGACCCGGCTTCGGCCCTGCTCGAAGTTCTCGACCCGGAACAGAACAATGCGTTCCACGACAACTATCTGGACGTGGATTACGACCTGTCCAAAATTCTGTTTATCGCAACGGCCAACAACCTGAACACCGTCTCACAGCCGCTGCTCGACCGCATGGAGTTAATCGACGTCAGCGGATATATACAGGAAGAGAAGGTGGAAATCGCCCGCCGGCACCTGATTCCCAAACAGCTGGAGAATCACGGACTGGATAAGGACGACATGGATATTCCCAAAAAGACGCTGGGGGTTATCGTTGAATCCTATACTCGGGAATCGGGCGTGCGTGAGCTGGATAAAAAAATCGCCAAAATCATGCGCAAGGTGGCCCGCAAAAAAGCGTCGGAGACGGCATATTCCCGCACGCTGTCGGTGGCTGACCTGCCCGATTATCTGGGAGCTCCCGAATACAATCGGGACAAATACGAGGGCAACGACTACGCCGGTGTGGTGACAGGACTGGCATGGACGGCTGTCGGCGGAGAGATTCTTTTTGTAGAATCGAGTCTGAGCAAAAGCAAGGGCGAGAAACTGACGTTGACCGGCAATCTCGGCGACGTGATGAAAGAGTCGGCCGTCATCGCCATGCAGTATGTCAAATCGCATGCCGACCTGCTGAACATCGACGAGGAGCTGTTCGACAAATGGAGTCTGCATATCCACGTTCCGGAAGGGGCCATACCCAAAGACGGCCCTTCGGCCGGTATAACGATGGTGACCTCCATCGCCTCCTCTTTCACCCAGCGGAAAGTACGGGCCCATCTGGCGATGACCGGTGAAATCACGCTGCGCGGACGGGTATTGCCGGTAGGCGGCATCAAGGAAAAAATACTGGCCGCCAAACGGGCCAATATCAAAGATATCATCCTTTCGGTGGAGAATAAAAAGGATATAGACGAAATCAAGGACGACTACATCAAAGGGCTGACGTTCCACTATGTGCGGGATATCCGGGAAGTGCTCGATTTCGCCCTGCTGAAGGAAAAAGTGAAACATCCGGTAAAGCTGGATTAAAAGTTTTGCATTTTTTAACATCATTACGGTGAACCAAAGGCAAACTGCCGTTGTTTTACAAGTGCTACTACTCAACGAATGGCCCGATACCGGCTTAATCGGAATGTAAATTCCGCATGTCCGGATATCGGGCTGTTTTATTTCTCGCTTTTCACCTCTCTCCGTTCCGTATTCCTTCGATAATTTTTATATTTGCAAGTGAAAAAGAAAAAGAATGAGCGAAAACACGTTAATCGACAAATTGGAAGGGCTTTCCCTCCGGTTCGAAGAGGTGGGGACACTGATTACCGACCCGGCTGTCATCGCCGACATGAAACGGTTTGTCAAACTGACTAAAGAGTATCGGGAACTGGAGAAAATCGTCGAGGCGCAGAAACGGTACCGGATGTTGCTGAACCGTATCGAAGAGGCCCGCATGCTGCTGGAGTCGGAGGACGACGCCGAACTGAGAGAGATGGCCAAAGAGGAACTGGAGAGCTGCCAGACGGCGTTGCCGGCTTTGGAGGAAGAAATCAAGCTGCTGCTGGTACCGGCCGACCCGCAGGACGGGAAGAACGCCATTGTCGAGATACGGGGCGGAACCGGCGGCGACGAAGCGGCCATTTTTGCCGGAGACCTGTTCCGGATGTATCACCGCTACTGCGAAACGAAGGGCTGGAAGGTCGAGGTGACCAGTTTCAGCGAAGGAACAATCGGGGGATACAAAGAGATTATTTTTACCATTACCGGCGAAAATGTGTACGGCACGATGAAATATGAATCGGGCGTGCATCGGGTGCAACGGGTGCCCGTCACCGAAACGCAGGGGCGTGTGCACACGTCGGCGGCATCGGTGGCCATACTGCCCGAAGCCGAAGAGTTCGATGTCGAAATCAACGAGAAAGATATCCGCACCGACATTTTCTGCGCATCGGGGCACGGGGGGCAGTCGGTGAACACCACCTACTCGGCCATCCGGCTGGTACACATCCCCACCGGGATAACGGTGCAGTGCCAGGACGAGAAATCGCAGCTCAAAAACAAAGCCAAAGCGATGATCGAACTTCGCTCCCGCATATACAATATGGAGTATCA
>JAFLRV010000186.1 GCA_022511245.1 Coprobacter sp. | reverse complement strand
TTACGGCGGCAACCGCTATTTCCTGTTTACGATGAACGTGTACAACGATGTGCGCATGGTGGGTGCTCCGCCATCGAGCATCGGCAAATTCGGCGCCGACACCGACAACTGGATGTGGCCCCGCCACACGGGGGACTTTTCCCTTTTCCGGATATATACCGACAAGAACGGCAACCCGGCATCGTATGCTCCGGACAATGTGCCCCTGAAACCGAAACGTTATTTCAATATTTCGCTGCAAGGCATCGAAAAAGACGATTTCGCCATGATTATGGGTTTTCCCGGCACGACCAACCGCTATTATACCTCTTGGGAGGTGAAACAGCGCCGTGACGTCGAGAACGCCATCCGCATCCAAATGAGAGGCGTCAAACAGGAAGAGATGCTGGCCGAGATGCTGGCCGACCCCAAAGTGCGCATCCAGTATGCGAGCAAATATGCCCAGTCGAGCAATTACTGGAAAAACTCCATCGGCATGAATCGGGGCATCGACAAACTGAATGTCATCGGCCAGAAAGAACAGAAAGAGAGACTGTATAAAATATGGGCCAGCCGCAACGGCGGAACGTTCCTGGACGCTCTTGACCGCCTGAAAGAGGCTATCGAGGGGGAAAACGACATACTGGCCCAGTATTATCTGCTGAGTGAAGGATTGTGGCAAGGCGTCGAGTTTTCGAAAGTGCCGACCAACCTCGACGGTCTGAAAAAGGCCTTGCAGCAGAAAGATGCCAAAGCTATCGAGACGGAAATCGCCGCTCTGCGGGACAGATATAAAGAATTTGCCAACGCCAATTACAGCGCACAGGTCGACAAACGGGTATCCAAAGCGATGCTGAAAGCCTACATGCAGGAGGTGGCTCCTGAAAACCGTCCCGACATTTTCCCGGTTATCGAAAAGAAATATAAAGGCAATACCGACAAATTTGTCGACGAGGCTTTCGCCAAATCGATTTTCGGCAGCGAGGAAAATTTCGAGGCTTTTGCCAAAAAACCGACGGTGAAAGCCATCGAAAACGACCCGATGATACAGTTCGCCGTCTCGGTGAAAAACAAAATCCGGGAGTTGATAGACCTGCGTACACCGTACAGCAAAGCGTATGCACTGGCCAACCGGGACTACATCGGGGGATTGCTCCGGATGAGCGGGCAGGACTCTTATCCCGATGCCAACTTTACCATCCGGCTCACTTACGGACAGGTGCTGCCCTACTCTCCGGCCGACGGCGTGGAATACAACTACTACACCACTTACAAGGGCATTCTGGAAAAGGAAGACCCCGACAACTGGGAGTTTGTCGTTCCGGAACGGCTGAAAAAGCTCCTTGAAGCCAAAGATTTCGGAGAATATGTGCTGCCGACCGGCGAACTGCCCGTCTGCTTCCTGACCAACAACGACATTACCGGCGGCAACTCCGGCAGTCCGGTCATCAACGCCAACGGCGAACTGATCGGCACTGCTTTCGACGGCAACTGGGAGGCTATGAGCGGCGATATCGTATTCGAACCGGATTTGCAGCGCACCATCAGCGTCGACATCCGGTATATCCTGTTCATCATCGACAAATATGCGGGTGCCCGTCACCTGATAGACGAAATGACGATTGTAAAATAAGATGAATATAGCGGCATTGGTATCGGGCGGGGTCGACAGCGCAGTGGTTGTGCATCGGCTGAAAGAACTGGGCGAAGACCCCACCCTGTTTTACATACGCATCAGCATGGAGGGCGACGGCGGAGGTTGCACCTACGAGGAGGATATTGAAATCGTCTCGTGGCTGGCCCGCAAATACGGCTTCCGGTTCGAGGAGGTTTCCCTGCACAAAGAGTACTGGGAACATGTGATACAGTACACCATCGACTCGGTCAAGCGGGGACTGACGCCTAACCCCGACATGATGTGCAACAAACTCATCAAATTCGGCTTTTTCGAGCAGTACTGGGGCAAGGACTTCGACAAAATAGCGACCGGCCACTATGCCCGCACCGCTACGGGAGCCGATGGACAGATTTACCTCGCCACAGCGGCCGACCACCACAAGGACCAGACCTATTTCCTGGGGCAGCTGAACTCGCTGCAGGTATCGAAACTGCTTTTTCCCATCGGCGACCTGCAGAAGAGCGAGGTGCGCCGCATCGCCGAAGAGGCCCGGCTGCTCAACGCCCGGCGCAAAGACAGTCAGGGCATCTGTTTTCTCGGCAAGATAAACTACAACGATTTTATCAAACGTTACTTAGGCGAGAAAACCGGTGCGATTATCGAGCTGGAAACGGGCCGGAAAATAGGCGAACACAAGGGGTTATGGTTTCACACCATCGGCCAGCGCAAGGGATTGGGACTGAGCGGCGGCCCGTGGTATGTCGTGGGCAAGAACGCCGAAGAGAACATCCTGTTCGTCTCGAACGGGTACGATACGGAAAAACAATATGGCCGTCGGCTGCTGCTCGACGGGATGCACTTCATTACCGGCACTCCCTGGAGTGAAAGCGACTACCCGGTCAAGGTGGCGTTCAAGAACCGGCACACGCCCGAATTCTCGCACGGCACGCTGTCACGGCAACCGGGCAGCGACACGTATCTGCTGGAGTCGGAAACACCGATACAGGGCATCGCTCCGGGCCAGTTCGCCGTCATCTACGACGAGGCACAGCATCTCTGCTTAGGCAGCGGGGTCATTACCGCAGAGTAAATATCATTTTTATACAAAACACGGCCGGCAAGTAAAGACTTGCCGGCCGTGTTTTATGTTATTTTCGGACATGTCACGACATGTCCCTACAATTTCTTTTTTAAAGCGGCAGGGCGAGGCGCAGGCCGTAATAGTAGTTGCGGCTGTCGGCACTGTTGTTGTAGCGACGTGACACGCGGCAGAGGTCGATGGCTCCGCCCCAGTAACCGCCTCGCATCACACGATACATCCCGATTGCGGGACCGGCGGGATTGTCTTCGGGGGATGCTTCGTAGTATCCGGCATTGTAGCGGTCGCTGCACCACTCCCATACATTGCTGCTCATATCGTACAGCCCCAGCGCATTGGGGGCCTTTGTGCCTACAGGATGCGACTTGTAACCGGAATTGAACACATTCCACGCCACCTCATTCAAATTGTTGCTTCCGGCGTACTTATAGTATGTGCCGGACTGCCCCAGTGTACGGGTGTATTCGTCCTGCTGCCCGCCACGTGCGGCATATTCCCACTCGGCCT
>JAFLRV010000185.1 GCA_022511245.1 Coprobacter sp. | reverse complement strand
ACACAATCCGATACCGATGACGTTTCCCCACAACATGCCTTTGCCCACCAAAAACACCGAGACATACAGAAATACCCGGCGAATGGAGAAATTGGAGGCTCCCAATGCTTTCAGGACGCCAATCATATTGGTACGTTCAAGAATGATAATCAACAGCCCCGATATCATGGTAAACCCGGCCACCAGCGACATCAGGATTAAAATAACCCAGACATTGAGGTCGAGCAACTCCAGCCAGCTGAATATCTGCGGGTGCTGCTCCTTGACCGAGCTGACGTAATAATACTCGCCGTAAGGGTCGGGCTGCCCCATAAACCGGAAATAGAGTTCGTCTCTCATCCGCTCCACATCATCGAACCGGTGCAGCTGTATCTCCAAGCCGCTGTACTGGTCGCCGGCCCAGCCGTTGAGCCGCTGCACCTGTCCGGCGTCACCGATAATGAAAAGTTTGTCGTAGTCGGTAAAATTGGTCTGATATATGCCGGAGACACGGAACTTGCGGGCCCGGATGTTGTCCTGCACGAAATAGCACATAATGGGGTCATCGACCGACAGATGCAGTTTATCGGCGATATAACGGGAAACGAGGATATCGGTCGAAAGGGTCGTGTCGGAAAGCTGCGGCAGAACACCTTCCTGCAGGTGGGCGGCGAAAAAGTCCCAGTCGTAATCGGGCGATACGCCTTTCAGCGCCACGCCCAGAAACGAATCGTCGGTTTTGAGGATGCCCGGTTTGGTGGCATACGCCGACAGCTGTTTTATGTCCGGACAGCTCCGTAACGAATCGAGCAGACCGGCCGAAAACGAGACCGGATGGGTTTCATAGGAAAAGTTGTTGTCCCGTGCAGCAATCTGAATGTGGGAGCTGAAGCCGATAATCTTGGCCCGAATCTCTTTTTTGAACCCGACAACAATCGCAACGGCCAGAATCATAACGGCCAGCCCGAGCGCCACTCCGGCCGTCGCAATGCGAATGGCGGGCGGAGAAACTTTCTGAACCGTACCGTCCGTACCGAAATGTATTCTCTTCGCTATAAAGAGTTCCAGATTCATATCGTCCGTCCGGGATAGGCTTCCAACGCTTTGGCCAGCACCACTAATGCCTGAGCCAGATCTTCCTTCTTCAACACATAGGCGACACGCACCTCGTTCACACCCAGTCCCGGTGTCGTATAGAATCCGGAACCCGGTGCCATAAAGACGGTCTGACCTTCATATTCGAACTCCGACAGACACCAGGCACAGAATTTGTCGGCATCGTCGACCGGCAGCTTGGCCATCGTATAGAAAGCACCCATCGGGATGGGAGAGTAGCATCCGGGAATACGGTTCAATCCGTCGATTAAGAATTTGCGCCGTTCCACATATTCGTTGTAGACAGAGAGCAGATAGTCATCGGGGGCATCCAAAGAGGCTTCCGCAATCAACTGACCAATCAGGGGCGGACTCAACCGGGCCTGACAGAACTTCATCACATTGTTTTTCAGCTCTTTGTTCTTGGTAATAAGTGCCCCGATGCGGATACCGCACTCGCTGTACCGCTTCGAAACCGAGTCGATGAGCACCACGTTGTTTTCGATGCCATCGAGATGAAACGCCGAAATGTAGGGGGCACCGGTGTAGCAGAACTCCCGGTACACCTCGTCGGAGAAGAGGAACAAATCGTATTTTTTGACCAAATCCCGAATCTGGTTCATCTCTTTCTGCGTGTAAAGATAACCGGTCGGGTTGTTGGGATTGCAAATGAGGATGCCCCGTGTGCGCTCCGTAATCAGCTCTTCGAACTTTTCGACCGAAGGCAGCGCAAATCCTTCCTCGATAGAGGAGGGGATGGTCTTGATTTTGGCTCCCGCCGAGATGGCGAACGCCATATAGTTGGCGTAGGCGGGTTCGGGAACGATGATTTCGTCGCCGGGATCGAGACAGGCCATGAAAGAGAAGAGAACCGCCTCAGAACCGCCGGTGGTGATGATAATGTCGTCGGCATCGACATGGATATTGAATTTCGCATAATATCCGACCAGTTTTTCCCGGAAACTGCGGATTCCCTCGCTGGGGCTATACTCCAATATGTCCCGGTCGATTCGGCGTGCCGCCTCCAATCCGATTTCAGGGGTCGGCAAATCGGGCTGCCCGATATTCAGATGATAGACTTTAACGCCTCTTTTTTTTGCCTCGTTGGCCAAAGGCACAAGTTTCCGGATAGGAGAAGCAGGCATTATCTCTCCGCGATTCGATATAGTCGGCATTTATGTTAGTTATTCTGTGGTTTTTGATTATGAAAACAGTTCTCTTTGCAAATTTATGACTCTTTGTCATATAAAACAAGTATTTTTACCCGTAATGTGAAATCGTTTGTGCTTGTACGGGATAAATATTATTTTTGTACGGCGAAAAGACGAAACAGAAATGATACGGAACATTGCGGCGCATATATTTTCACTGACCCTGTTCCCGGCCCGGACATGGGCCCGGATAGCGGAAGAACACGAACCGGAGGAGCGGTTCTTGAACCGTTATCTGTATCCGGTCATGGGGGTGACGGCGCTTTCGGCATTCGGACGGTTCGGTGCCGGAGATTTCTCGCTGGAAAAGGCGTTGAAATGGGTAACCATCGATTTCGTGCAGTATTTCGCCGGTTTTTTCGTCTCGGCCTATCTCGTCGGCGAACTCCTGCAGCGGCTGTGCGCCGACCGAAAAGATAGTCTGACGGCCAGGCGATATACCGGCTATCTGCTGAGCCTGCTGATGACGGTCGCCGTACTGCTGAATTTGCTGCCTGCCGGCTGCTCTTTTCTCGGCTGCGTTTCGCTCTATGCCGTATATGTGGCGTGGACGGGTGCCCGACAGTTTTTACAGGTACCTGCATCCCGCCGGTTTCTGTTTACGGCCGCCACAGCGGTCATTATCGGGACGGTACCGGTGATTATCCGCTACGTACTGGCGGCGATAATGCCCGGCATCGAAATTTAAAACCTACTGTGTCTTATGAAACTACCTCAGATAAACATTAAAAACAAACGGGCGACATTCGATTACGAACTCATCGACACCTATACGGCCGGAATCGTGCTCACCGGAACGGAAATAAAATCGATACGGCTGGGAAAAGCGAGTCTTGTCGACACCTTCTGCATCTTTGAAAACGGGGAGCTGTGGATAAAGAACATGTATATCGCCGAATATTTCTACGGCACATACAACAACCACAATACCCGCCGGGACCGCAAACTGCTGCTGACA
>JAFLRV010000184.1 GCA_022511245.1 Coprobacter sp. | reverse complement strand
TGTCGTGACATGTCCGGGAGACCGAGCCCATTGCACAAAACCATGCGGACGTGCCGGCGGCACGTCCCTACACGGGTTCCGCACACATCCGCCACAATGTAGGGACATGTCGTGACATGTCCGGAAGACCGGACTCGTGAAACCACAAAAAACCGTCGTGACATGTCCGGGAAACCGAACCTGTGAAACCACAAAAACCGTCGAGCCCTGTCCGGAAAAAATCCCTACAACGGAATCCCGTAATCGTGCTTGACCTCATCCATCACGAACGTACTCGTGAGCGAGCCTAACGACTCGATGGTGCCCAGCACGTTCAGAATAAACTCCTGATAATATTTCATGTCGGGCGCATGAATCTTGAGCAGGTAATCATAACTCCCCGAAATGTTGTAACACTCCGTCACCTCCGGAATCTCCCGGATGATGCGGGTAAACTCCCCTGCAATCTCCCGGTTGAGCCGGGTCAGTTTCACGCTGCAGAAGATGACCAGTCCCCGGTTCAGTTTGTTGGCATCCAGCACAGCCATATACTTTTTGATATACCCCTCCCGTTCCAGCCGTTTGAGCCGTTCAAAGACCGGAGTAGGAGAGAGGTTCACCTGAGAAGCCAGCTCTTTCGTCGTCAGTCGGGCATTCTCCTGCAGCATCCGGAGCAGCTGCAAATCAATTCGGTCGAGACTCTCCATAGAATAAAAATCTTTTTAAGGGCATTTGACAGCCCGTAAACAGAAAAAATTTCTTTATTACATGGCAAATATAGTTTTATATACTGAAATTGCCAAAAGATTTGTTTTGTAAATACCTGCTGCCTACCTTTGTCGGGAAGTTGAAAATACAACCAACCTCGTAGCCGTGCCAATCCGGCTACCGTCAATCGAAATTCTGTGTGTGTGGTTGTTTTTCACCGGAGAGTTGCCGCTGCGGGATTTTTTTTGTCTCACTCCCGTTCCGGCTGTTCCCCTCTCCGGGATAAACCGGGCCCGTGCAACTGCAGGTTGTGCGGGCTTGTGGTATACCCCCGTTTCGCATCCCCGCTGTTTCTGTCACCCAAGAGGCCCGGAGCAAAAAAAATAGCTGCCGGGCGAAAAAAAGATTGGAATTATTTTTAAATTAGAATTATTCTAATTATATTTGACCCGTCAAACCGAGAAAGAACGATGAGCCCTACCCAGATTATCACCCTGTTGCACGAACGAGGTATCAAAGCCACCCCCCAGCGGGTAGCCGTCTACGGTGCGCTGATGTCGCTGCGCCACCCCTGCGCCGAAGAGGTCATTGCAGAGGTGCACCGGCACCATCCCGCCGTGTCGGTGGCTACGGTCTACAACACCCTCGACTTTTTCGGGAAAAACGGGTTGCTGGTCAAGGTGTTCACCGGCGACAACCGCATGTATTTCGATACCGATGTCCGGGAGCATCACCACCTGTGCAGTCCCGCCCGGCACGAGATAGCCGACTACCACGACCCCGAACTCACCCGGCTCATCCACGACTATGTCCGGCAGCGGGGCATACCCGGTTTCCGGCTCGAAAAAATCAACCTGCAACTGATAGGAACCATAGAATAATAACTTTAAAAAACAAGAACAATGGAAAAAAGCATCAAAGGAACACAAACCGAACAGAATCTGTTGAAATCGTTTGCTGGAGAGTCTCAGGCCCGCAGCCGTTACACCTTCTTCGCCAGCGTGGCCAAGAAAGAAGGTTACGAACAAATCTCCGGCGTATTCCTCGAAACTGCCGAGCAGGAAAAAGAACACGCCAAGAAGTTCTTCAAATACCTCGAAGGCGGCATGGTCGAAATCACCGCTGCCTATCCCGCCGGCGTAATCGGCACCACCGTTGAAAACCTCCGGGCCGCTGCCGACGGCGAAAACGAAGAGTGGGTCGACCTCTATCCCGAATTTGCCCGTGTGGCCGATGAAGAAGGATTCCCCGCCATCGCCACGACCTTCCGCATGGTGGCCAAAGTAGAAGCCGAGCACGAAGCCCGCTACCGCAAACTGCTCGAACGGGTCGAGAGCGGCAAGTTCTTCGAAGAAGACGAAGAAATCGAATGGCAGTGCCGCAACTGCGGATATGTGCACAAAGGCAAGAAAGCCCCCGAAAACTGCCCCGCCTGCGCCCATCCCAAAGCCTATTTCGAACGCAAGAAAAACAACTATTGATACACCGGGCGAACCCGATGCCCGCATAACGTGTTCTATTTCGGTCGGGAACCCTCCGTTTCCGGCCGAAAACACGTAGAAGAACAAAAAAAGAAAAAGACAAATGACATTCTTAGCAACCCATCACCTGCTCGGTCTCGTTATCGGCATATCCACCTTCCTCATTATCGGACTCTTTCACCCGATGGTCATCAAGGCCGAATATTACTGGGGCACCCGCTGCTGGTGGATATTCCTCGTGTGGGGCATCGCCGGCGTACTGCTCTCCATATATATCGAGTCGGTACTGTGGTCGGCCCTGTGCGGCGTGTTTGCCTTCTCCTCCTTCTGGACGATTAAAGAAGTCTTCGAGCAGGAGCAGCGAGTCAGAAAAGGCTGGTTCCCCCGCAATCCCCGCCGCCGTTACTCGTGGGACGACGACCCCCGCCCGTAACCCCGTCCACCCTTTGCACGGAAAAAAAATACCCCTGCCGTCCGTTGCAGACGACAGGAGTACAATACGTTTCGGCAAACCCGCTTCGCTCAACCTATCGACGGGAGCTTTTCGGTTCGCTCACTTCCGCAGAGCGGCCTTTCGAGCCGGTCTTCACCTCTGTTTTCGAGCCTTTGGTCTGGCCTTTCGGTTCGGTGCAGTTCTTTTCTGCCGTTTTCACACTGCCGGACTTCGGTTCGGCCTCCATACGCTGGGAGCGACCGGCTGAGCCAGTCTTCTCCATCTTTTCACTGTTCGATGTTTTCATTTCTACAACTGTTTGATTAAACCATCGTGAGGCCGCCCGCCCGTCGGCAAAAACGGCTCTCACCAGACGGAACACCCCCTTCGTTGTAAAAGTTCGCCCCATTAACTATTTGAAAGACAAATACATCGAAATCCCGCCCATTTTAGGCAAATAAATACGAAAACCCCGTCGCACCCGTCTGGTCGACCGAACGACGGAGATACCGCCACAATGTAGGGTCATGTCCGGAAAGCTGAACAATGGAGATACCGTAACAATGTAGGGACATGTCGTGACATGTCCGGAAGACCGAACCCGTTACACAAAACCATGCGGACGTGCCAGCGGCACGTCCCTACACGGGTTCCGCACACAT
>JAFLRV010000183.1 GCA_022511245.1 Coprobacter sp. | reverse complement strand
CCCTACTCTGACATCCAGGCCCTCGTTCCGGGCTTGTTTCTTCCAGTCTTTCAACAAGGAAGATACTTCCGTAAAATAAGATGATTCTTTGCCCTTCCACAAATCGGGCCCGATAAATATGGTCTTATCTTTGTTTATCTTCTGCAAAGTCTTGGCTTTGGTAGACAATACGGTATAAATTCCACCTACCAAATTACAAACCTCCCAGCTAACTTCAAACAGATAGTCCGGTACAAGTTGTTTTTTTTCCATATACTTCTTTAATTAAAGAGTGTACAAAGGTACAATTAAATTTCGTCTTTCCCAAAATAAGACTTTGTAAAATAAAGAATTTGTTTTGTTTCTTTATTCAACAGGACCCGATGTGCAATTTCCGTGCAGGCAATCGATTTTTTCAAAACAAATGTTTCCAGAGCCAAAGGATTTGTTTATCTTTGTGCATTATCAATGATAAAACGAGAATATTATGGCAAACAAAAGACAATTGAAAAAAGAGATTCACTTCGTTACCGGAGAATTGATTTCGGAATGTTTATATAACAGTTGTTTCGTAAAAGATATGGATGCGGCAAAAAACGATGAAATCTTACAGAAGGTCATCGACATGCAGCAGGAATTTTTAAGCCGTGTCAACTTGTCCGACGGCAAAAACAATCCGAAAATCGTTAAGAAATATTATCGGAAACTTATCGAGGATTTCGATAAAAAAATCGAAGAGGTTCTGAACGATTTTACCCAAATCAACAAATAATAAACTGCATAAATTGAAAAACGCCCGTTTCCGGCAAAACCTGTTTTGCCGGAATATTCGGGATTCCTTGTTTATATAAGCTATGAAAAAGGCCCTCTGCCGATTTTTGCTTTCCCTTGCCGGTTGGCGTGTAGTCGTTCGTGTTCCAGCAATGGACAAATGCGTCATCTGTGTGGCTCCGCATACCAGCAACTGGGATTTCATTATCGGTAAACTGGCATACTTATCTATTGGCCGACAAGCCGGATTTCTGATAAAAAAGAGCTGGTTCTTTTTTCCATTCAATCTGATATTCAAACTCATGGGAGGTGTTCCGGTCGACCGGGACCGCCGGACTGATTTGACGGATCAGATTGTGGAACGGTTCAACTCGAAGGAGCGGTTTGCCATTGCCATTACTCCGGAAGCGACCCGAAAAAGAAACCAAGAGTGGAAAAAAGGGTTCTACTATATCGCATTAAAAGCGAATGTTCCCATCGTTTTGGCCTATCTGGATTACGGAAAGAAAGAGGTCGGGTTATCCCGTACCGTCATTCCTACCGGCAATTACGAAGAGGATATGGTCATCATCAAAAACAGCTACCGGAATGTCACTGCCCGTCATCCGCAAAATTTCGCATTATAACAGATTATGGATTACCCGCTGCGCATTTCATATATACAAGCCGATATCGTTTGGGAAGATATTGAAACCAATCTGCAACATCGGGAACAGGAAATCGGGCAACTGGCCGGAAAAACAGACCTGGTTGTATTGCCGGAGATGTTTACCACCGGATTTTCCATGAATGTGGAACGATTCGATGAGCAAACGACATCATACACGGTCGAAACGATACAACGCTGGAGCGACACTTTCCAAGTGGCCATTGCAGGCAGTTTCATTGCCTGCGAGGAAGAAAAATATTTCAACAGGGGCTTTTTTGCCGTCCCGCAGCTGCCGATACAATTTTATGACAAAAAGCACCTGTTCCGGCTGGGGCAAGAGGGTGCGCTTTTTACGCCGGGAAACAGACGAACCATCGTACATTACAAAGGATGGAATATCGCTCTTTTCGTGTGTTATGATTTGCGATTTCCGGTATGGATGCGAAACCGGGACAACGAATACGATTTACTGCTGGTCGTGGCCAACTGGCCCCAGTCAAGGAGTTTCGCATGGAGTCAACTGCTGACAGCCAGAGCGATAGAAAACAGCTGTTATGTCTGCGGGGTAAACCGAATCGGCGAAGACATATTCCAGACGCCGCATTCGGGAGATTCTGTTTTGCTCGATATGAAAGGTCATCCGCTCTCATCGGCCCGTTCCGGAGCCAAAGAGATTATCACATCGACAATCTCGCTGACGGATTTAGAGTCTTACCGGCAAAAATTTCCTTTCTGGAAAGATGGCGACAAATTCTCGCTGTTACCGTAAAAATTTCTGCTCCGCACTCTCCCGTCCGTTCCGGAGGACATCTTTTATTCGGCTATCTTATTATTTTTGACAACGGCATCTTTGCATCCGACCAGAATAATGGCCGAATCGGGGAAATTCATGGTTTTCAGTCCGGTATGAGAAAAATAGTTGTCTACCGCCTCTTTCCCGGATGCGATATTCTCTTGGGCCGGAACAACGGCCACTTCATTGTCTTCGAAACGGAGACCGGCGGTACTTTTTGCATAGAGTACGGGATTGCCGAAGGTGACAAAACGGTTGTTCAATATCCGGACATTGCGATGCACCGGAACATCTTCATCTATTTTACGATTCGACGGATTCAGTGCAATCACCGCATTGGAGGGGCCTCCTCCATAGGCGCAATCGACAAAGGTATTATTCTCTATCAACACGTCGCATACCGGTCCCGATTCAAACCAGCCTTCTGCATCGCCTTCAATGAGAATCCCGCTCATACCGGTTTTACAATAGAGATTGTCGGCAATGACCACTTTTCGGGGGGTTGTGACCAGCGTGCCGCGTGTATTGGTGCGGGAGAACCGGCAACGGCGAATCTCCAATTCCGGAGTACAGGTCATATTTTCGATACAATCGCTGTCGGTGAGTAAATCGCCGGGAACCGTTCTGTCCAGTGTAATATCGATTAACCGGTCGTCGATCCGACGTACTTTTTTTATGACGGCCGTCGAAAAACGCTCCATCGTCTCCGCCCGGACAAAAGCGACGGTATCGCCCGGAGAAAAAGCATGGAACCCATAGCTTTGCCCGTGCATAAATCTCACTTTCAGACGATTCTTTCCCAATTTCTCCACCACCCGCAGATTGGTGCCATGCACATTTACCGGGTCATCATGCGCTCCGGCAAACGTACAATCGTAGATGCCGATTTTACCGCTGCATCCCGAAAAATGCATGAAGTCGGCCGACGAGGCAATCAACCGGCCGCTGTTTTCCCGTGGCATACAATTCACCGATTGCATGGTTATGTTGCGGGAATATTGGCTGACAATACCCAATCCATGCATATAATGCATATGTATATCCTGTAAAGAGACATTGCTGCTTTCATATAAAAATACACCGACCT
>JAFLRV010000182.1 GCA_022511245.1 Coprobacter sp. | reverse complement strand
TCATGGACGGAGTGGTCGAAATCAGCTACGGCAACACCACCTACCGGCTGGCCGCCGGAGACAGCATCTACTACGACTCCGTCGTTCCCCATCACGTCCATGCCGGAGACGGACAACCGGCCCGCATACTGGCCGTAGTGTACATTCCCGTATAACCAACCCCCAAACGACCCTGTCATGCAGCTATTCGAAAAAACACTGGGAGACTTTCTGGAATACTGGGCACAGAAAACACCCGACAAAGAGTTTATCGTCTATTCCGACCGGAACCTCCGGTTTACCTACGCCGAGTTCAACCGGCGGGTCGACAACCTCGCCAAAGGACTGATGGCCATCGGCGTCAAAGAGGGCAGCCACGTAGGCATATGGGCGACCAATGTCCCCGACTGGAACACCTTTCTCTTCGCTACGGCCAAGATAGGAGCGGTACTGGTAACCGTAAACACCAACTACAAACAGCACGAACTGGAATATCTGGTCGACAATGCCGACCTGCACACCCTCTGCATCTCCGACGGGACATTCGACACCGACTATGTCGAAATGACCTACACCATGCTTCCCGAACTGAAAACCTCCCAGCGGGGCAGTCTCAAAAACGAGCGGCTCCCCTACATGCGCAACGTCGTGTACATCGGGCAGGAAAAGCATCGGGGCATGTACAACACCGCCGAACTGCTGTTGCTGGGCAGTACGATGGACAACCGGACGCTGGAAGCACAAAAAGCCAAATTCAACTGCTTCGATGTCGTCAACATGCAATACACCTCCGGCACGACCGGATTCCCCAAAGGCGTCATGCTCACCCACCACAACATCACCAACAACGGCTACTGCATCGGGCAGTGCATGAAATACACCGAAAACGAGCGGGTCTGCCTGCCCGTACCGCTGTTTCACTGCTTCGGCATCGTACTGGGCATGATGGCCATCATCACCAACGGAGGCTGTGCCGTGCTGCTCGAACGCTTCGACCCGCTGGTGGTGCTGGCCTCGATACACAAAGAGCGATGTACCGCCCTCTACGGCGTACCCACCATGTTCATTGCCGAACTCAACCACCCGATGTTCAGCATGTTCGACCTCACCTCCCTGCGCACCGGCATCATGGCCGGCTCCCTCTGCCCCGAGTGGCTCATGCGCGAAGTGATGGATAAAATGTATATGCGGGAAATCACCAGCGTATACGGTCTCACCGAAACATCGCCCGGCATGACGCAAAGCAAAGTCGACGACCCCGTCGAGGTGCGCGCCTCCACCGTAGGCAGCAACCTGCCCGAAATCGATGTGCGGGTCATCGACCCCGACACACTGGAAGAGTGCCCGGTAGGCGTACAGGGCGAAATGTGCTGCAAGGGATACAACATCATGAAAGGATACTACAAAATGCCCGAAGCCACAGCCGCCATCATCGACAAAAACGGCTATCTCCATTCCGGAGATCTCGGCATAAAAACCCCCGAAGGCAATTACAAGATAACCGGACGCATCAAAGACATGATTATTCGGGGCGGAGAAAACATCTATCCTCGTGAAATCGAAGAATTTCTCTATCAGATACCCCAGATTAAAGACGTACAGGTAGCCGCCGTACCCTCCAAAAAATACGGAGAAGAGGTAGGAGCCTTCATTATACTCAAACCCGGAGAAACCCTGCAGGAAAGCGATGTAAAAGACTTCTGCAAAGGCAAAATCTCCCGGCACAAGATTCCCAGATACATTTTCTTCATCGAACAGTTCCCCCTGACCGGAAGCGGCAAGATACAGAAATTCAAACTGAAAGATTTGGGACTCGATTTGCTCGCCCGACAAGGTATCGTTCCGGAATAAGACGGTCCGCCGGTGCCGGAACCGGACTGACAAAACTTTTCACGGTTAACCGTTGTTATAGAGGTATATTCCAACATATACAATTATTAATTTAACAACGATTGACAATGAATTTCAAGAGATTTCTACCCCTGCTGCTGACGGCCCTGCTGTGCGCCGCCGCAGCCCCTTCGGGCCGGGCCTGTACACGGGCGGTGTACATCGGGGTCAACGGACTGGTCATTACCGGCCGCACGATGGACTGGCGTGAAAACATTCCCACCGACCTCTACATCCTGCCCCGCAACGTATCCTACAACGGATACGACAACTCCGACGGCGTACACTGGACCTCCAAGTACGGCAGTCTCGTATCGGTAGGTTACGACATGGGCGTAAGCGAAGGCATGAACGAATGCGGACTGGTCGTCAGCCTGCTCTACCTTCCCCAGACCGTCTACTCCCTGCCCGGCGATACCCGGCCCGTCATGGGAGTCAGCATCTGGGCGCAATACGTGCTCGACAATTTCGCCACCGTGAGCGAGGCAGTAGCCGAATTGAAACAGGACAAGTTCCGCATCGACGCACCGGCCATGCCCAACGGTTCGGCCTCGACCCTGCACATGGCCATTACCGACACCACCGGCAACAGCGCCGTAGTCGAATACCTCGACGGGAAAATATCCATACACGAGGGCAAACAGTACCAGGTGCTCACCAACGCCCCCAGCTATGCCGACCAGCTGGCCATCAACGCCTACTGGAAACAGATTGGCGGCATGACCATGCTGCCCGGAACCAACCGTTCGTCCGACCGTTTCGTGCGGGCCTCGTTCTACATCGACATCCTGCCCAAAGCAGCCAGCGACCGCAACGCACTGGCCGGCGTATTCGGTGTCATGCGCAACGTCTCGGTGCCGCTCGGCATCAGCACCCCCGACCAGCCCGAAATATCCTCCACCCTGTGGCGCTCGGTGTCGGACCAGAAAAACAAAGTCTACTATTTCGAGTCGACCCTCAGTCCCAATACCTTCTGGACCGACCTGCACAAAATCAATTTCGCCACCCTGAAAACACCCCTGAAACTCAACCTCACCAACGGAGAGCTCTATACCGGAGAGGTCAGCCGGGAATACAAACCCAGCAAGCCCATCAGCTACCTCTACCGCCTGCCGACAAAATAAACGGCCCAAAAACGATAAAACCACAGACAACGCCTGCCGGAATCTTGGCAGGCGTTGTCTGTGGTTGCACAATTTTAACCGCATCGAAGACCCCGAAGAGCTGAAATCGTTCAGCTGGGAAGGATTCCGCTTTCACCGGGAAGAAGCCGGAACCTATACATTCATCATGGAATGACCCGATTTCATTTTCCGCACAGTTATTTGCCCCATTCCATCCGTTTAATGGGCAAAACCATTATATTTGCAAACGACAAGACGATTTGCGATTACAGATGAAAGAATTTATTCTTACCAAACAGGAAACGGAACGCACGGTGCTGGTGTGCATCATCACCCAGACCCAGAAC
>JAFLRV010000181.1 GCA_022511245.1 Coprobacter sp. | reverse complement strand
TGGCGGCATCCAGTTTGTCCTGATGGCTCTGGTCCTGGAAAGTCCGTTTTTCGGTCAATGCCCAGCCGGCTCCTTCTTTGTAGCCTTCGTACCACCAGCCGTCCAACACAGAGAAGTTGAGGACACCGTTCATTTCGGCTTTTTCGCCGGACGTACCGGAAGCCTCCAACGGGCGGGTCGGGGTGTTCAACCAGATATCCACTCCGGAGATTAACCGTTTGGCCACTTTCATATCGTAATTTTCGAGGAAAATAATTTTTCCCAAGAATTCAGGACGACGGGATATTTCGACAATGTGTTTAATCAGACCTTGTCCGGCTCCATCGGCAGGATGTGCTTTTCCGGAGAAGATGAACTGTACCGGATAATTGGGATTGTTCACAATCTTCGAAAGGCGGTCGAGGTCGGTAAACAGCAGATGCGCCCGTTTATAGGTGGCAAAACGACGGGCAAAACCGATAAGAAGCGCATTGGGATTGATTTTTTCCAATACGGAAACGATGCGGGAGGGATCTCCCTGATTTTTCAACCAGTTTTCTCGGAAATCTTCTCTTACGAATTTAACCAGTTTTTCTTTCATCGTCTGACGCAGGTTCCAGATTTCTTCATCGGGAACATCATAGATGCGGGACCATATCGATTTGTCGGACTGACGTTCGAAGACTTCTTTGCCTAATTTCTGCGTATAGAAGTCTTTCCATTCGGTAGCTGTCCAGGTAGGCATGTGTACGCCGTTGGTCACATAACCGACATGGAGTTCATCGGCCGCGTAGCCTTTCCAAATGGGCTGGAACATATTTTGCGACACTTTTCCGTGCAGCCAGCTCACACCGTTCACTTCCTGACAGGTGTTGCAGGCGAACACACTCATCGAGAACTTCTCCTGCGTGCCGGGATTTTCCCGACCCATATCCATCAAATCCTGCCAAGAGATTCCGAGTTTCTGTGCATATTCGCCCATGTATTTGCCAAACAGCGACTCATCGAAGCTGTCATGTCCGGCAGGAACCGGCGTATGTACGGTATAGAGGGAAGAGGCTCGTACTACTTCCAGCGCTTCCTGGAAAGAGAGTTTCTCATTTTCGATATAATCTACCAGACGCTGCACGTTAATGAGTGCGGCATGACCTTCATTGCAGTGATAAATGTCTTTCTTTATCCCCAGTTTGTTCAGCATCATGATACCGCCGATACCCAGCATGTATTCCTGTTTCATACGGTGCTCCCAGTCTCCGCCGTAAAGCTGATAGGAAATGGGGCGGTCGTATTCGCTGTTCTGGTCCAAATCGGTATCCATCAGATAGAGGTGAATGCGGCCTACATTAACCCGCCAGATATTGGCATATATGATGCGTCCGGGAAACGGAACTTCCAGTATCATCGGATGTCCGGTCTCATCGAGCACCTGCTCTACCGGCAGCTGATTGAAATTCTGCGGTTCGTAGTTGGCCAGCTGCTGTCCGTCCATCGAGAGGGTCTGGGTAAAATAGCCATAGCGATAGAGGAATCCCACACCGGTCATATCGACATTGCGGTCGCTGGCTTCTTTCAAATAGTCTCCGGCCAATACGCCGAGACCGCCCGAATAGATTTTCAGTACGTTCGACAGACCGTACTCCATACTGAAATAGGCAACGGAAGGAACATCTTTCCGTTTCTCTACATCCATATATTTTCTGAAATCATCGTATACATCGTTGATACGACGCATCATCGATTTATCGGCGGCAATTTCTTCCAGGCGTTCGTAGCTGATGCGCTGCAATACAGCGACCGGATTACCATTCGTCAATTTCCATAATTCGGGTGAAATGGAGCGGAACAGGTCATTGGTTGCACTGTCCCATACCCAACGGATATTACGGGCTATCTCTTCCAGATTTTTCAACTGTGCAGGTACCTGTGAATTGACGGTAATATCTCGCCAACAAGGTGCGTTAGTATTACTTACTTGTACTTTCATATGTTTAATTATTTATGAATAAGTTTTTATTTTTTCTTCTGTAATGCCAGATGATAGGCCTCGACGTAATGGTCGATAAAATATTTCCATTGCGCTTTGGCGGCCGTTTTTTTGGCGGCTTGCGCAATTTGCTGTCTTTCTTTTTCTCCGGCAGCGGCAAGCGACGCTATGGTCGATGCGAGGTTGTCGGCAACCTCATCGAAATTGAAATCGCCCCGATGCAGCACGGCGACACCGGTTTCGTTCAATCCGGAGGCTTCGAGAGAGTTCACCCACAATCCGAATCCGGACAAATCGGTCGTTATCGTAGGTATTCCAAAAGCAACACTCTCCAGCGGGGTGTATCCCCACGGCTCGTAGTAAGACGGGAATGCCGTCGCATCGAATCCTATCAGCAAATCGTAATACGACATGTCCACAACTCCGTCATCGCCTTTCAGATAGGAGGGAACAAAGATAATCTTCACCTTGTCTCCGGCGTTATTTCCAAACCCTGCGCTGCGCAACTGGTTCATGAGCATATCTTCGTAATGGTTGTTCAGCGTATGGGTAATCACCGGTTCCGGCAGCGGCGTGGAAGCCGGTTTTCCGGCACGAAGACGCTCTGCCAAATCGGGACGGGCTTTGTCGACCCAAGCGGGGACCAATACAAACGCTATTATTTCGTTCTTGCCGGTGCCCTGCTCTTTCAACCGCCGCAACGCATCCACAAAAAGATTTATTCCTTTGTTTTTGTATTCGTAACGTCCTGATGTAGCTATCAGAAAAGCATTCTTCGAGGGTTTATACCCCATCAGCGAGGCCGCAATCTTCAACAAGCGGGTCCGGGCTGCGGCCCGGCCCTGTACATATGCTTCTCCTTTGGGAACAAAATTTTCCTCAAAGCCATTGGGTGTCACCACATCGGGCTTCCGGCACAGCAACTGGGCACATTCCTTTGCCGTAATATCGCTTACTGTAGTGAAGCAATCGGCCTGCACAGCGGCTGTTTTTTCCAAAGAGTGCTTGGCTACCATATTCAGCTCCCATGACATCTGATCGCCGTTATAGGCCGACAGGTAGTCATACAAAGGTTTGTTGTTTCCGGCAATGGAACGGCCTATCGAGGTGGCATGGGTCGTAAAAACGGTGGCTACTTTCGGCAGCCGGGATTTGACATACAGCAGCCCCATACCGGTAGTCCATTCATCGAAATGGGCCACCACATTATACTGTTCGCCCTGTATATGGTTATACAGGCTTTCAATGACTCTGGCCGCCGCATAGGCAAATATGCAGGATTCATCATAATCTCCATAGGCATGCAACGAATCCACCTGGTAGCGGTTCCACATTTCGGTAAACAGTTCGTTCCGAATACCGAACATCTGGCTGAAATCAACCAGGACGACCACCGGTTTTCCGGGTAT
>JAFLRV010000180.1 GCA_022511245.1 Coprobacter sp. | reverse complement strand
TAATTTTTTCTTGGGACAGCTGTGTGTCACGACACGTCCCTACACGGGAGCCGCACACGGGTGCCGTGTCCCTACAATGCAACAAAAAAGGGAATCCCGGAGGGACTCCCTTTTTCATTATCATAACGGGAAACGATTATTTCCGTAACACTTTCACGGTACGCAATACCTGACCGTCGCGGCATACCTTCACGATATACACACCGGGCTGGCCGAGACGGATGAGAGCCGTCTGTCCGGCTACCACGCTGACCGCTTTCTGGGCAGCCAGCATACCGGCGGTGTTGTACACATCCACCGTATAGTTGCCGTCGGCACCGAAGTCTACGATCAAGGCATCTTCCACCGTATAGGTGATGAAACCGTCGGCTTCAGCCGTTTCCACACCGGTGGGGTCAGAGATTTTCACTACCGGGTAGTTCATCACGGCGGCACCGTGACCGTTCTCCAGTTTCAGTTCCACCGAGTAGTCACCGGGTTTGCTCCAGGTGATATTGGCCGAACCTTCTACACCTGTACCGTCGCCGTCTACCGTCGCCCGACGGGTGTTCCAGGTCGGTTTGGTTTCGATGCGATAAGCCTCACCCTGAATGAAGGGGCTACCGGCCATGAACGGCGGAATATCAAAGGTTCTTACGGTTTGGTCTCGGTTGTTGACGCGTTCAGTATCGTATTTATACCAATAGGCATTCGGATTCTTGTTGGTGGCGTTCGTACCCACAGCACCCACAAATCCGTTGTTGGTACCCGTCGGGTCCGTTTCGAACGACCAGTAACCCAGCACATCGGGCGGCAGATTTTTCGCATCGAGGCCGAGCATCGAGTTCTGCACATCTTCGTCGCTCATGGCCTTGCCCCATACCTGGAAGTCGTCCACGCAGCCTTTCACGGCCGACACGTTCTGGGTCGAACCGCCGAAGGCAATCCACATACCCGAAGTTACGGGATAGCCGTGAGGAGCATACAGCGGCTCGGTGGTATTTTCGCCGTAAACGCCATTCAAAGCGATATCTTTACCTGCCTCGAGGTTGGTCCACTCACCGTTTTCACTGCCGACTTTACCTTCCAGTGCGCCTTTATTGACGTTGAGGTAGCAGCTGACTATCTGTTTCTTGCCGTTGATGTAGAAGTGGCAGCGCATTTTGTTCGAGGTTGCATTTTCGTATTCGAATACCACAGCCACGTGCGTCCAGGCACCCACATCGATTTTGGCGCCGTCGAAACGGTAGAAGATACGGTCGCCGTCAGCCGTATTCTGCGTACGGAATCCCCAGGCGGTATCGATGATGTCGGCGAGGAACTTGCCCTCTTCGTTGATACGCGACCAGAAGTAGCCCCAGTTGTCCATAGGCCAACCGCCGTTGATACGGTCTTCTACGGTAATGAAGTTCGAACGTCCGGCGGGCAGTTCGTCGTATTTAATCCAGGCAGCCACCGAGAACGACTGGTTCTGTTTCAGGTTGAGTTCACCGCACTGTACCCCGAACCAGCGTTCGTTCAGGTCGATACCGCGCGAGGACGAACCGTCGGCCGAACGGCCGGTGTACGAGAAGTTCTTCGTCTGGTTGATGTCGATTTCTATCGCCTCGTCGGTCGGTTGAACCTCACTTCCCTCCACTTTGAGGGTGTGGATTTCGGGCAGGGCGCCCACATCTTCGGACGATATGGCTACATAGCTGGGATACTCTTTCGTCTGGCCGTTGCATTCCACTTTCAGGTTGTAGGGGCCCACGTCGGGCAATCCCGTTTCACAAACCGCCGTTCTGCCTTCACCCGTCCAGTATACTTGCGTACCGGTAGTACCGGTAATGGTCCAGGTAGCCTCATCGTGCAGCGGGTCTACATACGAGAGTTCGAACGGTTCGTCGGGTTTGATGATGTTTTTATTAATCTGGATATCGTCGATAGTCGTGTAGTCCGGCAACTGCTGATAAGCTGTCCAGGTGATGGCACTCTCCTGTTGCATATCCAGCGAAAGGGCGCTCACGCCGAAACGCATATTCTTTATACCCTGCGGATTGACTTGGGCGGCATAGATAAGACCGGCCCAAGAGGTGGTCATACCCAGCATCTGCTCTTTTTCGCCCTCCTGCTGTGCCCACATGCGGAACAGCGAGGTGTTCACATCGAGGTTGTAGACCGGTTCGCCGGTTGTTTTCATACTGGACATGTTCCAGATGATTTTGGCATCCACACCGGAGTTGTTCCAGGTAAATACCTTGAAATTGGTGATTTCCGGAGCAAGCGGAGCGGCAAAGGTAGTAGCGGCGGGAGGCAGAATTTCCAGACCGCCGATGAGCAGTTCGAGGTTTTTAGCATGCTGGAAGCGAAGGGCTACCACGCTGATATTGGCGTTCAGACCGCTCGACAGGACATCTTTGGGAGCAAGCGTCACAAGGGCTTCCTGCCAGCCTTCGATGAACGATTTATCTTCTGCGTCACTGCTGCCGTCCACCGTCAATATGGGAGTGGTCTTGCCCACAGTGGGAACGGCACCGGTCGTCTTTTTACCGAGTTCCAGACTGATGTCGGCTTCACCGCCAAGCAGTTTGTACCACACCCGTATTCTGGAGCCGTTCTGCACATTGAAGTCGGTCTTGAACAGGTGCAGCCATTCGTCTTCGGTCGTACCGCTGATTTTCAGACAGGAACCGCCGAAATAGGCATCCTCCCATGTAACGGAAGCATTCAGATGAACCGAACTCTTATCGATACCGGCCGACTCCTGTCCGCCGAGGAATTTGGGAGCGAACCAGTATCTCCACGTCGGCAGGTAGTCCTGTACACCGATGTTGTACCACTGGTTGTTGTGCATGCGTTCGCCCCGGAAGTTGAAGAACGTACCGTTACCCACGTTGAAATAGGTGACGAACGGTTCTTTGGTCAGGTCCCATTTCAGGGTCGAACGGGCACTCATCATCGAAGATATACCGGCCCAGTCGTCGAAAGGACGGTGAACGCGGCTGTCTTTAATCGGCATCTTGACGGCCGGGTTGCGCTGGCCGTTGGTGAACCACTCTTCGATTTCGGTCAGGTAGGTGCTGATTTTGGTTTCGGGGCTGGAGCCGTTTTTGTAACGGTCCTGCCAGTACATGTTCACCGCATGGGCTCCCCACAGACCGATAGAGTACTGATAATTCTTCAGGACAGTATAGTTGACACCCGATTTGGGCTCGCCGCCCTGTACGTTCATACCGGCATAGCACAAGAACGGATTTTGATTCCACGATTTAGCTTTGGAAATGGCCGATTCCATATAACTTTCCCAGTTGTAGTTCATAAAAATCGAAGCGCCTTCGAACAACTTCTGGTTGTTATCCAATCCTCTGTCGAAAGCAATATTTCCGAGATCGTTGGTACCGCCATACCACAGCACTTCCCAGATGGGGTTTTTGTCGGCCATATAATTTTTCAGGCCGTTGTGCAGGGTAATCAGCTTGGTGGGAGCGTAACTGCCCCACTCCGAGTTGTAGCCGAGACCGTCCTGTCCGTGATAGTAGAGGAACTTGCCGACCTTCTCGGCGCTGAGGTTGCCGATATTTTCGAGCGCCGTTTTCCAGTTGGCATTGATGACTGAACCGTAAGGCACACC
>JAFLRV010000018.1 GCA_022511245.1 Coprobacter sp. | reverse complement strand
GGTTACGGAGCCTAACGGCAATACCCGGACGGTGATGAAACCTACGTTCGGAGAGAACCTGAAATTTTTCCTCGACTACCAGCTGAATTATATGTACTGGCGCTATTTCATGTGGAACTTTGCCGGCCGCCAGAATGACCTGCAGGGTAACGGAGAGGTGCATAAGGGCAACTGGATATCGGGATTTAATTTCATCGACAAACATATTGCCGGCGACCAACGGCTGCTGCCTCCGGATTTGAAAAACAACAAGGGCCGCAACGTGTTCTACTGCCTGCCGCTGCTGCTGGGTCTTATCGGCCTGTTTTTCCAGGCTTACTCCGGCAAAAAGGGTATCGAGAGTTTCTGGGTGACCTTCTTCCTGTTTTTCATGACGGGAATCGCCATCGTCATTTATCTGAATCAGACGCCTTACCAGCCTCGTGAACGGGATTATGCGTATGCGGGGTCGTTCTATGCGTTCGCCATATGGATAGGTCTGGGGGTCGTCGCCCTGTACAGGGGCCTTTCTCTGCTGCTGCCGGAAAAACCGTCGGCCCTGATTGCTTCGGCCGTGTGCCTGTGCGTGCCGTTGCAGATGGTGAGCCAGACGTGGGACGACCACGACCGGTCGGGCCGGTATGTGTGCCGGGATTTCGGCAAGAACTATCTTTCCTGCATAGAGCCGAACGGCATTATCTTCACGAACGGAGACAACGATACGTTCCCGCTGTGGTATGTGCAGGAGACGGAGGGTTTCCGTACCGATGTGCGGGTGTGCAATCTGAGTTACCTGCAAACGGACTGGTATATCAACCAGATGAAGAGCCAGGCTTATGAGTCGGAGCCGCTGCCGATTTCCATGACGCAGCAGCATTACGGAAACGGAAAACGGGACTATGCTTACCTGTATGATCTGCTGAACCGGCCTTTGTCGGTGGAGGATGCTTTCCGGGTATTGCTGTCGGACGACGAGGCGACCAAACGGATTCCGGGATTTTCGAACTCGGTCAATTATCTTCCGAGCGAAACGTTCTATATCCCTGTCGATCTGGAGGCGGTCGCTGCCGCCGGCCTGATTCCCGACTCGGTGCAGACGGAGGATCTGCCGGATGTGATGTGGCTGGATTTCAGCAACAAGAATGTGTTGATGCTGAACGAACTCGCTATTCTGGATATGATTAATACGAATGCCAAAAACGGCTGGAAACGCCCGATTTATTATGCGGTGACGGTGGGCTCGGATATGTATATGAATCTGCGCCCCTATTTCTCCAGAGTGGGCCTGGCTTACCGCATCACGCCTTTTGCCGATGGTGCGAACGGCCGCATCGACAGCGAAAAGATGTATGACAACATGATGAACAAATTCGTATGGGGCGGCATCGATAATCCGGATGTGTATCTCGACGAGAATGTCCGCCGGATGTGCTATACCCAGCGCCTCATGTTTGCCGACCTGATCGAGCAGCTGATGATGGAGGGCAAGAAGGACAAGGCGCTGAAAGCTCTGGATTTCTCGATGGAGAAAATTCCTTCGACTGCCATTCCCCACGATTATATCTCGGTACAGATGGCCGATTTCTATTATCAGCTGGGCGAACCGGAAAAGGCAACGGATCTGCTGACCGAAATTGCCGAAAACTCGCTCTCTTATCTGGATTGGTACCGAACGCTGACGCCGACCCAGTTCCGGTCGGTGTCCAGAGATTTCCAGCTGCACAAGTATGTCATGGAACAGAATGTGCTGCCGCTGCTGCTGGAACAGAACGAAGAGGAACTGGCCGGCCAGTATATACAACGCCTCCAGACGATGGGCCTGGATCCCGGCCCGGCGTTGAAGGAGATATTCAGTCAGGGATAAAAAATGATTTTGTGTCGCAGAACGTGTCCTGAAAGAGCGGTTTCGGGACACGTCGGCTTATTTGTGCATTATGTTAATCGAACAACCTCCATTTGTGTACCGGATGCTTTATCCTGAATCGGTATGGCGTATTCCGGAACGGGAGAAAACCGTGTATCTGACTTTCGACGACGGGCCTATTCCCGAAGTCACCCCCTGGGTGCTGGAGATTCTTGACCGATATAAAATAAAGGCTACCTTTTTTTGTGTGGGTGAGAATGTGGCCCGCTACCCCGAATTGTATGAGGAGCTGAGACGGCGGGGTCACCAGACCGGAAACCACACCATGAATCATGTGCAGGGGATAACGTATACGGTCAAACGGTATATCGAGAATGTGGACCGGGCCGACCGGCTCATCGACAGTGTCTTGTTCCGCCCGCCGCACGGCCATATGCGGTTGAGACAGGTAAAGGCGTTGAGACACCGCTACCAGATTATCATGTGGGACGTCGTGACGCGCGATTACAGCCGGAAACGTTCGCCTGAACAGGTGCTGGAGGCGGTCAAACGGTATACCCGCAACGGCTCGGTCGTCGTGTTTCATGATTCGCTGAAAGCTGAAAAAAATCTGCGTTGGGCTTTGCCCCGTTCGATAGAGTGGCTTTTTGAAAATGGATACCGGTTCAAAACGCTTTGACCTGACGGCCGCCGTTAAGGAAAAGGCTCTTTCGCTGGGCTTTACGGCGTGCGGCGTGGCTGAAGCGGCTCCGGTTGCTCCGGCTGACCGGGAGCGGCTGAGTGTGTGGCTGGAGAACGGTTGCCAGGACGGTATGCGTTACCTGTCGAACCATTTTGAAAAGCGCTGTGACCCCCGTCTGCTGGTAGAGGGGGCCCGCTCGGTCGTGTCGGTGGCCCTGAATTACTACCCTTCTGTTTTCTTGCCGGCGGAACATCCTCAGTTTGCCTTTTATGCTTATGGCCGGGATTATCATCTGGTGGTCATGGAGCGGCTTTCCCGTCTGGCTGACTTTATCCGGTCGCTTTGTCCGGATGCCGTGTGCCGCTGTTTTTGCGATACGGGGCCTGTGCTGGAAAAGTATTGGGCCTGGAAAGCGGGGCTTGGCTTTATCGGGAGGCATACCCAGCTGATTGTTCCGGGACAGGGCTCTTATTTTTTTCTGGGTGAGGTGGTGACGTCGGTTCCGCTCTGTTATGATGCTCCGCTGGCGTCGCAGTGCGGCGACTGCCGGGCCTGTATCGAGTGTTGTCCGGTATCGGCGCTGTCGGCTGACGGCCCTCGTCTGGATGCCCGCCGCTGCCTGTCGTGCCAGACGATAGAGAACCGGGACGGGATTGCTCCTGAAATCGCTGCGCATCTGGGAAACCGGGTGTACGGGTGCGATACGTGCCAGCGGGTGTGTCCCTGCAACCGGACGGCCGCCCCTTCTCGGGTCCGGGAGTTTGTGCCGTCGGAGGCGTTGCTGTCGTTGTCGTATGACCGGCTGAAAGCTCTTTCGAGGGAGGAGTATGACTGCATTTTCCGTCATTCGGCGGTGAAGCGGGCCAAATATGAGGGTTTGATGCGGAATGTCGGACTGCTGCCGGATAAAAAACTTTAACCGGACAGGAGTGTTTTCGGACGGCCGGACTGTTGCATTTCGGTAAAGATTTTTATCTTTGCACTCGTTATTATTGAAGTAAAAGACTCACTATCATCTTATGAAAATAGAAAATAAAATCACGGGGGCTGTCAGGAATGCCTTGCAGTCGTTGTACGGTATCGCTCCCGATGCTGCGGCAGTGCAGTTGCAAAAGACGAAAAAGGAGTTTGAGGGTCATCTGACTCTGGTGGTGTTCCCGTTTTTGAGGGCTTCCCGCAAGGGCCCGGAGGCTACGGCGACGGAAATCGGCGAGTATTTGCTCCGGAACGAACCGGCGGTGGCTTCTTACAATGTTATCAAAGGTTTTCTGAATCTGGTTGTCGCCTCGTCCTGCTGGATTGCCCAGCTGGAGGAAATCGACGGAAACGGCCGCTACGGATTGCAGGAGGTGACGGAACAATCGCCCCTGATTATGGTGGAGTATTCGTCGCCGAATACCAACAAACCGCTGCATCTGGGCCATGTGCGCAACAACCTGCTGGGATACAGCCTGTCTGAAATATTGAAGGCGAACGGCAACCGGGTGGTGAAAACGAATATCGTCAATGACCGGGGTATCCATATTTGCAAGTCGATGCTGGCCTGGCAAAAATGGGGCGAAGGCATAACGCCCGAAAAGGCGGGTAAAAAGGGTGACCACCTGATTGGTGATTTTTATGTGCTTTTTGACAAGCATTACAAAGCCGAACTGAAAGCGCTGGAGGCGAAAGGGTTGTCGAAAGAGGAGGCTGAAGCAAAATCGGAACTGATGGCCGAAGCCCGTGCCATGCTGCGCCAGTGGGAGGCCGGCGATGAAAAAGTGGTCGGCCTGTGGCGAATGATGAACGAATGGGTGTATGCCGGATTCGATGAAACGTATGCCCGCATGGGGGTCGATTTCGACAAGATATATTACGAGTCGCAGACTTATCTCGAGGGTAAGGAGAAGGTGCTGGAAGGGCTCGAAAAAGGTATTATGTACCGCAAGGAAGATGGTTCGGTGTGGGCCGATCTGACGGCCGAAGGTCTCGACCACAAACTGCTGCTGCGGGGCGACGGCACATCGGTGTATATGACGCAGGACATCGGTACGGCCAAACTGCGTTTCCGGGATTATCCTATCGACAGGATGATATATGTGGTGGGAAATGAACAGAATTACCATTTTCAGGTGCTTTCGATACTGCTCGACAAATTGGGCTTCAGCTGGGGCAAGGACCTGGTGCATTTCTCTTACGGTATGGTGGAACTGCCGGAAGGCAAGATGAAATCGCGCGAGGGTACGGTGGTCGATGCGGATGACCTGATGGACGAAATGATTAAGACGGCACGGGAAACGTCGCTGGAGCTGGGCAAACTGGCCGAGTTCCCGGAGGAGGAGGTGCAGGATATCGCCCGCATCGTGGGTCTGGGTGCCTTGAAATATTTCATTTTGAAGGTCGACCCCCGCAAGAACATGTTGTTCAATCCGAAAGAGTCTATCGACTTTAACGGAAATACGGGCCCTTTCATCCAGTATACTCATGCCCGTATCCGCTCGGTGCTGCGCAAGGCCGAAGAGCAGGGTATCGTGTTGCCGGAGAAGTTGTCGGACTCTCTTGCTCTGTCGGAAAAAGAGATTGCTCTGGTACAGCTCCTGGCCGAGTTTGCGCAGGTGGTGACGGAGGCGGGACTGCAGTACAGCCCGGCGGTAATCGCCAACTATGTGTATGATCTGGTGAAAGAGTATAACCAGTTCTATCATGATTTCTCGATACTGAAGGAGGAGAACGAGGCCCTGCGTGCTTTCCGGCTGATTCTTTCCCGGAATGTGGCCAAAATCGTGAAATCGGGTATGCGGCTGCTGGGTATCGAGGTGCCCGACCGGATGTGAAAACACCGTATTCCGGGTTATAATATAAAAGGAGGCCGCCGGTCTCCTTTTTTTGTCGGAAAATTTGGTGAAACGGAATATTGTTTCTATATTTGTCCCGTTGCAGAGGGGGGGACATTACGTAAGATATACGTAGGACAGTACGAATCCTCTTGTACGGTTTATTCTTTACATTGCACGGCTCTCCGGGAGCTTTTTCCGCTGTATGGCGGGTGCAGAAATTTTCATTTTCACAACAAAAACAGAAAATCGGCTGACAGCCGCAGGTGCGTTTCGACGTCTCCTTCGGGCCGGTCGGTGCGTGCATTGACGTATTGGTTAATGTGCCGGAGAGAATGGCTCCCGGTTTTGTGTGAAATGAAATTTATGTGTTATTTAAACTGTACTTGTATGGAAGATTTGAGTATTAAAATGGATTTGCAACTTAGTTTTGTCATGAGTTCGGATGAGGACCAGATGATTGTCGAGGATGTATTAGTCGGGTTCGATAAGAATCTGAATCTGCTGGTCGAACTGAAACATTCGAATTATGAAGAGAAAGAGTATTCTTCCAGTATTTTTATGTGCATGGAGGAGGAAGAGGCTTATAATCTGGCCCGGCAACTGCATATTTCTCTGCATGAACTCCCGACGGTAATCGGTGATTTTTTCGGGGAAAAGTATTCGGGTTATGTGAATCCCTGTTGCTACGACGTGCATACCTGTTTTAAGGAGATACTGGATTTCCTGCTGGATTACGGCTGTCATTTCCGGATTGTGGAACAGCCGGGCAAGGACGACTACATTTACTATCCGTCCAGACCGAAACGTCCGACGATGGTGGTCGATGATTGCCGGTAAACAGGGGTTGTCGGAGAAACGCCCGTTGCCGATGTGTCAGCATCGGCAACGGGCGTTGTGTCGTTTTACGGGGAACGTTATCTTCTCGTTTTTCTTTCGGCGGAGAGCTCTTCGGCCAGCCGGTTGGCTGCCGCTACGGCTTTGGTGATGTGGTCGAAGATGTATTCGTCGCCGATAATCGTGTTTACCTGCGCCCGTTTTATCGTTTCGTGTACGCCGGGATTGACGCCTGAAAGGATAACGTGTATCTTCTCCCGGTGGGAGGCTTCGACCAGAATCTGGAGGTTGTGCAGCCCGGTGGAGTCGATAAAGGGTACTTTGCGCATGCGGATGATGCGCACAAGCGGTTTTTCTCTCATCGTGTGCATGAGCTCATCGAACTTGGTGGCGACTCCGAAGAAGAAGGGCCCGTCGATTTCATATACTTCGACGCCTTTGGCGATGTTCAGCGTTTCGTGCTGTGTGGATTCGGTGCCCTGTGCGATGTCGAGCTGGTCTTTGAGTACGGAAACGTGTACGTTTTCCGATACCCGGCGCAGGAACAGGAGAACGGCGAGCAACAGTCCTATCTCGATGGCGATGGTCAGGTTGAAAATGACGGTCAGCGTGAAGGTGATGAGAAGTACGGCAATATCGGATTTGGGGGTTTTGAGCAGCGACCGGACGGTGCGCCAGCCGCTCATGTTGTAAGAGACGATAATGAGTACTCCGGCCAGACACGACATGGGGACGAGCTTTATCAACGGCATCAGGAACAGGAAAATCAACAGCAGCACCACCGCATGGATGATGCCGGCTACCGGTGTGCGTCCGCCGTTGTTGATGTTGGTCATGGTGCGGGCAATGGCTCCGGTGACGGGGATGCCGCCGAAGAACGGAACAACGATATTGGCGATGCCTTGTCCGATGAGTTCGGTGTTGGAATCGTGCTGGTCGCCGGTGACACCGTCGGCTACGGTGGCCGAAAGGAGCGATTCGATGGCTCCGAGTACGGCAATGGTGAATGCGGGCGAGAGCAGCTGGTTAATCGTGTTCATGTCGATGTGCAGCGGCTGCGGTTCGGGTACTTCGCTGCTGATGTTGCTGAACCGGTCGCCGATGGTTTCGATGCCGCTGATGCCGAATATCTCTTTGAGGATGTAAACGGCGACTGTCATCACGATAATGGCAACGAGCGAACCGGGTATCTTTTTGGATATTCTGGGGGTAAAGACAATGAGCAGGATGCTGATGACGCCTACGGCCAGCGACAGCCAGTTGACCGTATCGAAAGCCCGGACGTAGGCTATCCATTTGGGGATAAAATCGGCCGGGACTTCGGTCATCGTGAGCCCGAACAGGTCTTTGATCTGTGTGGTAAATATGGTGAGCGCTATACCGCTGGTAAATCCGATAACAATGGGATAAGGGATGTATTTGATGATGGTTCCCAGCCGGAAACAGCCCATCAGTACGAGGATGAGCCCGGCGATGACCGTAGCGATGGCCAGCCCTTCCAGCCCGTAATTCTGGATAATGGAATATACGATGACGATAAAGGCTCCGGTCGGACCGCCAATCTGAACATTGCTGCCGCCTAAAAAGGATACCAGAAAGCCGCCGATGATAGCGGTTATCAACCCTTTTTCGGGGCTTACTCCCGAAGCGATACCGAATGCGATGGCCAGCGGAAGGGCTACAATGCCCACGATGATGCCGGCCATGAGGTCGGCTACAAATTTTTCTTTGGTGTAGGTTTTCAGCAGAGAAAACAGTTTGGGCCGGAAATATTCATGACTTTTCATATGCTCTTGTTTGGAAATCGGCCGCAAAGGTAGTGATATCCGGGCATATTGCAAAGGGTTATGTGTTACTTTCCGATTTCTTTCAGATAGGCCCGGCGCCGTTTGTGCTGTTCGTGTTCGAAATACTGCCACTGGGACTGGACTTTGCCGTTGGTCTCCAGTTCGGGGTTGCTCTCGGCATATTTGTACCCGTTTTGAATGAATATGGGTATCAAATCGGAGAAAAGCAGGGCGTTGGCTCCGGTATTCTGGTAATCGGGGCGGATGGCGACGAGCAGCAGGTCGACCACATCGTTTTTGCCTTTCAACGCTTTGAGCAGATGAATGAATCCGAACGGAAAGAGGCTGCCCTGTGCTTTCTGCATGGCCCGTGTCATGGAGGGAATGGCGATACCGACACCGACCAGCTCTTTTTTCTCGTTGACGATGAGCGATACGTTCTCCAGCCGTACCATAGGGAGATACATTTTTATATAGTAATCAATCTGCCGCTGGCTGAGGGTGGAGTAGCCGTACAGATTGGCATAGGCATCGTTGATGAGGGTGAATATCTGCTGCCCGTATTCTTTGACGATTCTGGAGGTGGATTTGCATTTGACAATGTCCAGCTTGTATTTGTTCCTGACGATGTTGGCAATGCGCTGGTGTTTTTCGGGGATGCTGTCGGGAACATAGATTTTGTATTCCACCCAGTCGGCGTCTTTTTCGAATCCCAAAGCGGTCAGGTGGTCGACATAGTAGGGGTGGTTGTATATCGTTACCATCGTGCCCAGCTGGTCGTATCCTTCGACAAGAAGTCCTTCGGGGTCCATGTCGGTGAAGCCCAACGGCCCGTTGAGTTCGGTCATCCCTTTGGATTGTGCCCACTGTTCGACGGCTCCGAAAAGTGCGGCGCTCACCTCTTTGTCGTCGATGAAGTCGACAAATCCGAAACGGGCGGTTTTCTTGCCGGTTTTCTCGTTGACCTGCCGGTTGATGATGCCGGCGATGCGGCCGACCGGCCTGTTGCCGTCGTAGGCCATATAATAGACTGCTTCGCAATAGTCGAAGGCCGGGTTTTTGTCTTTGCGGAGTGTCCCGATTTCGTCGAATACCAACGGCGGTACGGCATAGGGATTGCCTTTGTATAAATCGATATTGAACCGTACAAATTTTTTCAGTTCCTGCCTTGTCGAAATTTCACGAATCGTTATAGCCATAATCGGGCACTTTAAGGTTAATACAGAATTGTTGTTTCTTCTTTACAAAAGTACATAAAACCGGCCAAATATATTCATCCGGAGACATATTTTTCGTAAAACAGGGTTTTAAAATAGTGCCGCGACAGAAAAATTTCTTGAATCAAACGCCGGACTTCACAGAATTTATATTATTTTTGTATCATGAATTAGAAGAGACAGTAAATAAAATATTAATCATTTAATTGAAACAAGAATGGCAAAATTAGATCTTACTCAATACGGCATCACCGGAACCGTAGAGATTGTACACAATCCGTCTTACGACGTTTTGTTCGCTGAAGAAACAAAAGCCGGATTGGAAGGTTTTGAAAAAGGACAGGTAACGGAATTGGGTGCCGTGAATGTGATGACCGGTATCTATACCGGACGTTCGCCCAAAGATAAATTTCTGGTAAAGGATGCTACCAGCGAAAATACCGTGTGGTGGACTTCGGAAGAATATAAAAACGACAACAAACCGGTTACGACTGAAACCTGGAATGTGTTGAAAGACCTCGCCGCCAAAGAATTGTCGAACAAGAAACTGTATGTTTTCGACGGTTATTGCGGTGCCAACGAAGCTACCCGCCTGAAAGTGCGTTTTATCATGGAGGTGGCCTGGCAGGCTCATTTCGTAACGAATATGTTTATCCGTCCTACGGCTGAAGAGTTGGAAAACTTCGAACCCGATTTCGTGGTTTACAACGCTTCCAAAGCTAAAGTTGAAAACTACAAGGAACTGGGTCTGAACTCGGAAACGGCTGTTGTTTTCAACCTGACGACGAAAGAACAGGTTATCCTGAATACCTGGTATGGCGGTGAAATGAAAAAAGGTATGTTCTCGATGATGAACTACTTTAATCCGCTGCGCGGCATCGCTTCGATGCACTGTTCGGCCAACACCGACATGGAGGGTACCAGCTCGGCTATCTTCTTCGGATTGTCCGGTACGGGTAAAACCACTTTGTCGACCGACCCGAAACGTAAACTTATCGGTGACGACGAACACGGCTGGGACAACGAAGGCGTGTTCAACTACGAAGGCGGCTGCTACGCCAAAGTTATCAACCTCGACAAGGAGAGCGAACCCGATATTTACAACGCCATCAAACGTGACGCTTTGCTGGAAAATGTAACGGTGGCTGCTGACGGCACTATCGATTTCGCCGACAAGAGCAAAACCGAAAATACCCGTGTGTCGTATCCTATCTATCACATCAATAACATCGTTAAACCGGTGTCCAAAGGTCCGCACGCCAAACAGGTCATCTTCCTGTCTGCCGATGCTTTCGGTGTATTGCCTCCGGTATCTATCCTGAACCCGGAACAGGCTCAGTACTACTTCCTCTCCGGATTTACCGCCAAACTGGCCGGAACGGAACGGGGCATTACGGAACCGACTCCGACTTTCTCGGCTTGCTTCGGTGCCGCTTTCCTCTCGCTGCATCCGACCAAATATGCTGAAGAGCTCGTGAAGAAAATGAATATGACCGGTGCCAAAGCTTATCTGGTAAATACCGGCTGGAACGGTACGGGCAAACGTATCTCTATCAAGGATACACGTGGTATTATCGATGCTATCCTGGACGGTTCTATCGAAAAGGCTCCCACGAAAACGATTCCTTTCTTCGATTTCGTCGTGCCGACCGAACTGCCGGGTGTAGACCCGAAAATTCTCGACCCGCGCGATACGTATGCCAATGCGGCTGAATGGGAAGAGAAAGCTAAAGACCTCGCTGGACGTTTCATCAAAAACTTCTCGAAGTTTACCGGAAACGAAGCTGGCAAGGCTCTGGTAGCTGCCGGTCCCAAATTGTAATCGGAATATACGAATAGATAAAAGAGGCGGTCCCGAAAGGAGACCGCCTCTTTTGTGTATGAACCGGCAGCAATCCGGTTATCGGTTGTTGCCGGAGGTATCGACCCATTTGAAAAGTTTGTCCGAAGGCCGAATCTTTTCGTCCAGTTTAATGGAGAAATGTTCTCCTTTGACGGTTTCCTGCACCGGTTTTAAGTCGACCCGTATCTCTTCCACTTTTCGGGTAATGGCTCCGGTCGTAGGCCCGGTGATGAGTATCTCGTCGCCGACCCGGAGCGACTGGGTTTCCATCAGAAATTCGGCTACGCCCATCCGGGAGAAATATTTGATGCCTTTTCCTATATATATCTTCTTTTTGGTGGCTCCGGAGCCATAGTTGCGGCTCCACTCGCCCAGCCGCTGCCCCAGATAGTACCCGTTCCAGAACCCCCGATTGAATACGGTGGAGAGCCGACTGTCCCAGTCGGCAATGCGGGCGTCGGAGAAGTCGCCGTTCAGATAACTGTCGACGGCTTCCCGGTAACATTCGGTTACGGTGCGTACGTATTCGGCCCCCCGTGCCCGGCCTTCGATTTTGAATACCCGTACTCCGGCGTCGATCATTTTGTTCAGGAAATGAATCGTTTTGAGGTCTTTGGGAGACATGATATATTCGTTCTCGATATCGAGTTCTTCCTGTGTGTCCCGGTCTTTTACGCTGTATGCCCGCCGACATATCTGTACGCAGGCTCCCCGATTGGCCGAAGCTCCGGCTTCGTGCAGGCTGAGGTAACATTTGCCCGATACGGCCATACACAGGGCTCCGTGACAGAACATCTCGATACGAATCAGCTGGCCGCCGGGCCCTTTAATCTGTTCGTCGCAAATACATTTATATATGTGGGCGACCTGCTCCAGATTGAGTTCCCGCGCCAAGACAACGACATCGGCAAACCGGGCATAGAACCGCAAGGCTTCGATATTGGAGATGTTCAGCTGGGTGGACAGATGTACTTCGACGCCGATGTCCCGGGCATAGGTGAGCGCTGCCACATCGCTGGCAATGACGGCCGAAATGCCGGCCTCTTTGGCCGCATCGATGATGCTCCGCATCAGCGGCAGGTCTTTGTCGTATACGATGGTGTTGACGGTAAGATAACTTTTGATGCCGTTCCGATGGCATGTTTCGGCTATCCGGTGCAAGTCGTCGACGGTAAAGTTGTTGGCGGAACGGGCCCGCATGTTCAGCCCTTCTATACCGAAATAGACCGCATCGGCACCGCCCTGTATCGCAGCGGTCAGCGATTCGTAGGAACCGACCGGCGCCATGATTTCGAAATCGGATTTTCTCATATTTTGCGATTATGCCGGGCTCGGTTATTTCCCGGTGATGATTTTTCGAATTTCATTCAATTTATTCAGCGCCTCTACGGGGGTGAGGTTGTTGATGTCCAAATCGATAATCTCGTCCCGGACCTGACTCAGCACCGGGTCGTTCAACTGGAAGAAACTCAACTGGAACCCTTCGCGCTGCGTAGCGATTTCGTGTGTCGGTTTGGCCAGTGCGTTGTCCCGGTTTTCCGATTCGAGCTGTTTCAGAATCTGTCCGGCCCGTCTGACGATGCTCTGGGGCATTCCGGCCATTTTGGCAACGTGCAGCCCGAAGCTGTGTTCGCTGCCTCCTTTTACCAGTTTCCGGAGAAAGATAACTTTGTTTTCGACCTCTTTGACCGCCACGTTGTAGTTGGCTATCCGCTTGTAGGTGCGTTCCATCTCGTTCAACTCGTGGTAGTGTGTGGCAAACAGGGTTTTGGCCCGGGCTTTGGGGTGTTCGTGAATGTGCTCTACGATGGCCCACGCAATGGATATGCCGTCGTATGTGCTGGTTCCCCGTCCCAGCTCGTCGAACAACACCAGACTCCGGTTCGATATGTTGTTGAGGATATCGGCCGCTTCGTTCATTTCTACCATAAACGTAGATTCGCCAAGCGAAATATTGTCGGAGGCTCCCACACGGGTAAATATCTTGTCAACCCATCCGATTCTGGCCGCTTCGGCCGGAACGAAACTTCCGATTTGCGCCAGAATGACGATGAGGGCTGTTTGCCGCAACAGCGCCGATTTACCGGCCATGTTGGGACCGGTTATCATGATAATCTGCTGGGTGTCGTTATTGAGTCTGACACTGTTGGCGATATATTCTTCGCCGGGCGGCAGCTGCTTTTCTATGACCGGATGCCGTCCTTCTTTAATCTCTATCTCGTCGCTTTCGTTTATATCGGGCCGGATGTAACGGTTTTCTTTGGCCGTAGTGGCAAAGGACAACAGGCAGTCGAGCTGGGCAATCAGGTTGGCGTTGTGCTGTATGACGGGTATATAGTCGTTCAGGGCCAGAACCAGGTCATTGAAAAGTCGGGTCTCAAGCGAGAGAATCTTTTCTTCGGCTCCCAGAATTTTTTCTTCGTATTCTTTCAGCTCCTGCGTAATGTATCTTTCGGCGTTGACCAGCGTCTGCTTGCGAATCCATTCGGGCGGTACTTTGTCTTTGTGGGTGTTGCGGACTTCGATGTAGTATCCGAAAATGGAATTGAAACTTATCTTGAGACTGGGGATTCCGGTCCGTTCGCTTTCCCGCTGCTGTATATGTATGAGATAGTCTTTGCCGGAGTAGGCCAGTTGGCGTAATTCATCCAGCTCATCGCACACGCCGTTGGCGATGATTCCGCCCCGATTGATAAGGGCCGGAGCATCGGGGTTGATTTCACGGGCGATGCGGTCCCGTATCTGGACACAGGGATTGAGCTGTTCTCCGATGCGGTTAAGTACGGGTTCGTCGGCCGCAGAACAGATTTGCCGTATGGGTTCCATAGCGGAAAGAGCTACCCGCAGCTGAATCATTTCACGGGGGGTGATGCGTCCTACCGCTACTTTGGAAATGATGCGCTCGATATCGCCGATGAGCGAAAGCTGGGTTTCGATTTCTTCTTTCAGGTCGGGCTGCTTGAAGAAGTATTCCACGACGTTCAGCCGGTCGGTAATCGCCTGTACGTCTTTTAACGGGAAAACAATCCACCGTTTTAAAAGACGGGCTCCCATAGGGCTTGTCGTCCGGTCGATGATGTCGAGCAGACTTTTTCCGCCTTCGTTCATTGTATTTATCAATTCGAGACTGCGTACCGTAAATTTGTCGAGACGTACATAACGCTCTTCTTCGATACGGGCCAGCGAAGTGATATGTGAGATTTGTTTGTGCTGGGTAATGTCCAGATAATAGAGCAGAGACCCGGCTGCAATGATTCCGTTTTTCAGATTCTGAACTCCGAACCCTTTGAGATTCCTGGTTTCGAAATGTTTTAACAGCCGGTCGTTGGCCGCATTTTCGGTAAAAACCCAATCATCGAGTTCAAATGTGAAAAAACGGGAGCCGAAATGCTCTTCGAACAGGGCTTTTTTGTTTTTTTCGAACAATACTTCCTTCGGCGCAAAGTTGTTGAGCAGTTTGTCTATATAATCGTATTTGCCTTCGGCGGTGAGAAACTCGCCGGTTGAGATGTCGAGAAAGGCAACTCCGCAGATGTTCTTGTTGAAATGTATGCCTGCCAAAAAGTTGTTTTCTTTGTGGTTGAGAATATTGTCGTTAATGGATACTCCCGGCGTTACGAGTTCGATGATGCCCCGCTTGACTAACTTTTTGGTCATCTTGGGGTCTTCGAGCTGTTCGCAAATGGCCACTCGTTTGCCGGCCCGTACCAGTTTGGGCAGATAGGTGTCCAGTGCGTGGTGCGGAAATCCGGCCAGCTCGACAGACTGGGCGACTCCGTTAGCCCGTCGGGTAAGGGTTATTCCCAAAATCTCGGAGGTGGTGATTGCATCGTCGGAGAATGTTTCGTAAAAGTCGCCTACCCGAAATAACAATATGGCATCGGGATGTTTGGCTTTCATCTCGATATATTGTTTCATCAGGGGAGTTTCGACAATTGTTTTGGCCACAGTATTCTTGCTTTAGAGATACAAAGTTACTTAATCTTTTGTGAAAAAGAAAGAAAAAGCGAGGATTTGAAAGGGGGTGGACGAAATGCGATTTTTGAGATGGCGGCGGGGAAAGGAGCGCGGTTGTCATAAAAAAAAGAGATAACCCGGCAGGGCTATCTCTTTTTTTATAGAAATTATACTGATTATTTTACTTTTTCAGCTAATTCTGCACCAGCTTTGAATTTAACAACTTTCTTAGCCGGGATAGTGATTTTCTGTTTGGTAGCGGGGTTGATACCGGTTCTTTCACCTTTTTCGCTAACACCGAAAGTACCGAATCCGATGAGAACAACTTTGTCTCCTTCAGCCAAAGATTTCGATACGGTAGATACGAAAGCGTCCAATGCTTTCTTTGCATCTGCTTTGCTCAAGCCGGCTTCTTCAGCCATAGCGTTGATTAATGCTGTTTTGTTCATAAAATTATATTTTAGAGGTTAAAAAATAAAGTTTTAGCTTATATAGCCCATATGGGTAGCAAATATATTATATAAAAACAAAATAACAAAAAATAGGCATGAAAAAATGAAATATATTACTAAAAAACTAAACCTGAGGGGCTGATATTGGATAAAATAAGGAAATATTGCGTATTTTTGCTGTCAGATGTAACGATATAAAAGGAAGAATATATATGTTTCAAAATCGACAGGGTTTTTGGAGTTCTATACCCCCAGTCACTAAAAACTTGATAATAATTAATTTATTATTTTGGTTGGCTGAACTCTCTCTCCGCAAGTCCGGAATCAATCTGGTAGATTTTCTGGGGCTGCATTATATCGGGGCTGAACGGTTCAATGCCATACAGCTGGTTACCTACATGTTTATGCATGACCCGTCTTCGTTCGGTCATGTATTTTTCAACATGTTTTCGGTGTTTGTGTTCGGCCGCACGCTGGAAATGGTGTGGGGCGGCAAACGTTTTCTGGTGTATTATCTGATTACAGGTATCGGAGCCGGGCTGGTGCAGGAGCTGACATGGTATATCGATTATGTTCAGCAGGGCATGTCGGCGTATGACAGTGTCAATATGGGCGGTGTCATTATTTCTATGGATGCGTACCTGGACAAATGGGTTACCGTAGGAGCATCGGGCGCTGTTTTCGGTATATTGCTGGCATTCGGGATGTTGTTCCCCAATGCCGAGCTGTTTGTAATGTTTATTCCGATTCCGGTGAAAGCCAAATATTTTGTCATATTCTACGGTGTAATGGAGCTGTTTCTGGGGGTAGGTAATTTCAGCGGTGACAATATCGCCCATTTTGCTCATTTGGGCGGTATGCTGTTCGGATTTTTCCTCATCAGATACTGGAAGAAGAAAGGATTGGGTGATGGGCCGTATTTTTGACAGACTGATCCGAGTGTATCGGGACGGGACGGTCCTGGTCAAACTGATATATCTGAATGCCGCTGTTTTCCTGATTGTGCGGCTGATGCTTGTCTTTTTGATGTTATTCAATATCAAGGGACAGGCTCTGCTGTATTATTTTGAGGTGCCTTCGAATATTTATTTGCTGCTCACCCGTCCCTGGACCTTGCTGACATACATGTTTTTTCATTTCGATGTCTGGCATCTGCTGTTCAATATGATATGGTTTTATGTCTTCGGCCGGATATTTTTGTCGTTTTTCAGCGAGAAACAGATGGGGGGGCTTTATCTCTTGGGCGGATGGGCCGGAGCGGTGCTGTATCTGCTGGCCTACCATGTTTTCCCGTATTTCGCCGGTGTGAACGGGTTTTTGCTGGGGGCATCGGCTGCTGTTCTGGCGATAGTTGTCGCTACGGCCGTGTATGCTCCCGATTACCGGTTGAATCTTTTGTTTCTGGGTGCGATTCCGCTCAAATATATCGCTTTGGTTACCATTCTAATCGATTTGTTGAGTCTCACATCGGGCAACGGAGGCGGTCATATCGCTCATCTGGGGGGTGCCTTGATGGGCTGGTGGTTTGTGTGGGCTTGGCATCGGGGACGTGATTTGACTAAAAGAATCAACCGGGTCATCGATATGTTGAGTTCTCTGTTTAAACCCCGACGGAAAAAGATGAAGGTCTCGTGGATAAACCGGGAGCCGGTATCCCGGACGGAGTCGGATATGGAGTATAATGCCCGGAAGAACCGGGAAATGGAAGAAATCGACCGAATACTGGATAAGATAAAACAGTCGGGATATTCGGCGTTGACGGCTGCGGAAAAGAAGAAACTTTTTGATGCGAGCAAGAAATAGAGATGCGGTTTATAAGAATGACATATCTCACATTGACGGTGACGGCGAATACGGTTTTTGCCGGGTTGCTGATGGTGTCTGCCTATGCTCATCTCGTTTCTCCGGCAAAAGTGATGTTCCCCTCTTATTTGGGGCTGGCCTTTCCGGCATTTTTAATCATCAATCTGCTTTTTGTTCTGTTTTGGGCGTTGCAACGACGGCGCTTTTGGGGTATATCGGTCCTGGCGCTGTTGGTCTGTCTCCCTCAAATCAGCATATATAGCCCGATGGGCAGGCGTGTGCCGGCCGATAAGGTGCGGGGCGATTCGCTGGTTATTTTGTCGTACAATATAGAGAGTTTTCAACAGTTGAAACCGCATCTGGAGGATTCTCCCAACGAGATTCTCGAATATGTGGCCAACAGCGGAGCCGATATTATCTGCATGCAGGAATTTGTATTCGGAAACTCGAAACGGTTTATTTCCGAAGAGCAGATAAACGAAGCATTGTCCGATTATCCGTATCATTGCTATTCCCGGAACTCGGCTCAACCCTACACGGGGTCGGGCATAGCCTGCTATTCGAAGTATCCCATTACCGATGTCCGGAAAGTGGAGTATGAGAGCGATTACAACTCGTCGTATGTATATCGGATTCAGGTGGGGGAAAGAGAATTGGTATTGATTAACAATCATCTGGAATCGAACCGGTTTGCTGTAGGAGACCGGGCGATGTATCAGCAGCTGCTGGAGCATTTCGACACGGAATTAATCGGGGCGGTTAGCAGCCGGCTGGCTCCGAAAATGACGGTGGCTTCGGCATTGCGGGCCTCGCAGGCAGAGGCGGTTTCCCGCATTGTAAAAGAGAGCGGGGACAATATTGTCGTCTGCGGGGATTTTAATGACTCTCCCCAGTCGTATGTTTATCACAAAATCAGAGGGAATCTGAACGATGCTTATGTGAAGACAGGTTTCGGACCGGGCATTACGTATCATAAAAACGGATTTTTGTTCCGTATAGACTACATTTTGTATGGCCGGGCTTTCGATGCGGTGTCTACGGAAATAGGCCGGTTGAAAAACTCGGATCACTATCCGTTGAAAGCGACTCTGGTCTGGCGTGAGGTGCTATAAAATTTGTTAATATAATGTTTTTTTGAATGGATGGTTGTATCTTTGAATGGTTGTATCTTTGAAGAGATATAAATCCATATAAATAATTAAATTTAAAAATATTAAAAATGAGAAAGATGAGTAAGTGGACATTGTTATTGTGTTGCTTTGCATTCTGTTTTTCGCTGACAGATTGCTGCCGGACAGAGACAAATCCGTTTCCGGTGCCGGAACGTGCTGCCGGGCAGACGGATGTGCTGCAGTTGCGGTGCGATCCTATTCCGGTAGTTCGGGTCGCTTTTGTGGGCGTAGGTATGCGTGGTATCGAGGCTGTCCGGAGATTTATGTATCTCGATGGCGTCGAAGTGAAGGCGGTTTGTGATTTGAGTGCGGAAAAAGTGGCCAAAGCCAACGAAATATTGGAACGGAATAACCGTCCCAAAGCCGATGAGTATGTCGGCGAAGAGGCGTGGAAAGAGTTGTGCGAACGCAACGATATCGATTTGGTGTATATTTGCACCGACTGGAGCACGCATACGCCCATTGCCGTGTATGCTATGGAGCAAGGAAAGCATGCTGCCATCGAGGTCCCGGCCGCTACGACGGTTGCCGATTGCTGGCGTCTGGTCGATACGGCCGAGAAGACCCGCCGTCACTGCATGATGCTGGAGAACTGCTGTTATGACTTTTTTGAGCTGACGACGCTGAATATGGCCCAGCAGGGATTTTTCGGTGAACTCGTTCACGGCGAGGGGGCTTATATCCATGATTTGCGCTTCCTGAATTTCGATGAAGAGACGGGTTATGAAAATATGTGGCGTCTGAAAGAGAATACGGAACATACGGGCAACTTGTATCCTACTCACGGATTGGGCCCGATTTGCCAGATATTCAATATTCATCGGGGAGACCGCATGGCTACGCTGGTATCGATGTCGTCCGACCAGTTCGGCATGAAAGCTTATGCCGAAGAAAAAGGTTTGTCCGAGCGGTTGGGTGATGACTTCATGGAGGGAGACATGAACACCACTGTCATTAAAACGGCGAAAGGCAAAACGATAATGATACAGCATGATGTAACCAGTCCCCGCCCCTACAGCCGGATACATCTGGTCAGCGGAACGAAGGCTTATGCCTGCAAATATCCCAATCCCTGCATTGCTGTGGAGCCGAACGCTCACAGTGTGGTGACTCCGGCACAGTTCGATTCGCTGATGCAGGTATATGAACATCCTTTCATCAAAGAGATTGGCGAGAAAGCCAGAGAGGTGGGCGGTCATGGCGGTATGGACTTTACGATGGACTACCGTCTGATTTATTGCCTGCGCAACGGTCTGCCTTTGGACCAGGATGTGTATGACGCCGCAGAGTGGTCCTGCCTGACTGAACTGACCGAATATTCGGTGAAGAACGGTTCGATTCCCGTTGAAATCCCTGATTTTACTCGTGGAGCCTGGCAGAAAATCAACGGCTTGAGTTTTGCACAGTAAGCATCAAGTTAGATATTAAAGAAGAGCCCCCTAAAGTTTGAATGGCAAACTTTAG
>JAFLRV010000179.1 GCA_022511245.1 Coprobacter sp. | reverse complement strand
CCTTCAGCATATCCGGACAGTCCTCTGAAAGAGATTTCACCAGCTCCTCCACTTTACGCACCGAATATCCCTCCGTCTGTATCTGTTCATATATCTTCAACTGCAAAGCCGGGTCATTGATACCCAGCAAAGCTCTCGCATGGCCCATATCTATCCGTTTGTTTTTCAATCCCATCTGGATTTCGGCCGGAAGTTTCAGCAATCGAAGGTAATTGGCTATTGTCGCTCTTTTCTTGCCGATGCGCTCGCTCAACCGCTCCTGAGTCAGCCCGTACTGGTCTATCAGTTTCTGAAAAGTCAACGCAATCTCGATAGAATTCAGGTCCTCCCGCTGGATATTCTCGATAAGAGCCATCTCCATCATCGTCTCATCCTCGACCGTGCGGACATAGGCCGGCACACTCTTCAGACCGACGATAGTCGCCGCCCTGAAACGCCGCTCACCCGCAATAATCTGGTACGAACCGTCCGAGACCTGACGCAGCGAAATCGGTTGGATAATCCCCAACTCCCGAATAGAAGCCGCCAGTTCCTCCAGCCCTTCCGTATCGAACTCCCGACGAGGTTGAGACGGATTGGGATGTATCCGGGCCAACTCTATTTCGTTAATTGAAGACGAACCTTCCGTCTTGACATCATCCATCGTTATCAGGGCATCCAACCCCCTTCCCAATGCATTTCTTTTAGTAGCCATCTTATCTTTATTCCTTATCCCGTCCCAAACAGGACGGAACCATTCTTATTTGTTTCTTTCTACCAACTCCTTCGCCAGCTGCATATGATTGATGCTTCCTTTCGAGTCGGCATCATACAGCAACGCCGGGACTCCATGACTGGGAGCTTCACTCAACCGGATATTCCGGTGAATAACCGTTGTAAACACCATATCCCGGAAATGCACCTTCAACTCCTCATAAATCTGGTTGGCCAGCCGCAGCCGGGAATCGTACATCGTCAACAGAAAACCCTCAATCTCCAGCGAAGGATTCAGTTTGGATTTAATAATCTTTATCGTATTCAACAACTTGCTGATACCCTCCAATGCAAAATACTCGGCCTGCACCGGGATAATCACCGAATCGGCCGCCGTCAGCGAATTCACCGTGATAAGACCCAGCGAAGGAGAACAGTCGATTAAAATATAATCATACTCCCGTTTGACCTCAGAAAGCCGTTCCGACAGCACCCGTTCCCGGTTCTTCACATTCAGCAGTTCCAGTTCAGCTCCCACCAAGTCAATGCGTGAACTGACGATGTGCAAGCCGTCTATACAGGTATTTACAATAGCATTGCGTATCGATTCGCCATCGATAAGACATTCATATATAGAGACCGTCACCTCCTTTACATCCACGCCCAATCCCGACGAGGCATTTGCCTGCGGATCGGCATCGATAAGCAAAACCCGTTTATCCAATGCCGCCAGAGATGCCGCTAAATTTATCGAAGTCGTCGTTTTGCCGACGCCCCCTTTCTGATTTGCTATAGCAATAACTTTACCCATATACTTACCCTAATTTATTGCCGGCAAAGAAACATTTTTTTATCGGGCTCTCCTCATTTCATCCAAGAAAAATAGCGTCATTGTTGATAAATCGCCGGAATTGTTAATAACGCCATCCGCGAATCAAAACCCAACAACGCATACATCTCTTACAAAGATAGTGAAAAATCTCTTTCAGGCCGCCCCACTTTCACGTAATTTAATGCCCGAACGCAAACCTTCCCGGAAAACAGACCGACACATGTCTTTTTTTTGTACTTTTGTTCAGCATCAAAAAAACTACAACCGAACATGACAAACAGTGCTGCTTTATCTCCGGAGAACAGGCCGCTGATACTGATGACCAACGACGACGGCATTCAGGCCAAAGGAATAAATGAACTGGCCGATATGTTACGTGAAACCGGCGACATCGTTGTCGTCGCCCCCGACTCCCCCCGTTCAGGACAATCCAGCGCCATCTCCTCCGAATTTCCGTTAAGAGTCTCGTTGGAAACCGACCGGCCGGGATATCGGACCTACAAAAGCAACGGAACTCCCGTCGATTGCATCAAACTGGCCGTCAATCAACTTCTCCCCCGCCGGCCCGACCTGATTGTATCCGGTATCAATCACGGCTCCAATGCCGGTGCCTGCATTATTTATTCCGGCACGATGGGAGCCGTCCTCGAAGGCTGCCTGATTGGGATTCCCTCAATCGGATTTTCGCTCTGTTCCCACGACCCGAAAGCCAACTTCGATGCCTGCCGGGACATTGTGCAGCATACTTGCCGGCAAGTCTTGCAAAACGGATTGCCCGAACAGATTTGCCTGAATGTAAACATCCCCGTCGTACCGGACATTCAGGGGATACGCATCTGTCGGCAGGCCAAAGGATACTGGACCGAAGAATACGACCACCGGGTCGACCCGCACGGAAGAGACTACTATTGGCTGACCGGCCGTTTTGTCAACCTCGAACCGGACAATACCGAAACCGACGAATGGGCATTAGCCAACGGATACATATCCATCGTACCCTGTTCCACCGACTTGACAGCCCATACCGCCCAATCGGACATAAAATATCTAATTGAAAACAAATAAAAAAATGAAAAAAATTATCCTCTGTACCCTTGCCGGTATCCTGTTGGGCAGTTGCAGCAGCGTTCCGTTGACCGGCAGACGGCAACTTTCACTGGTATCCGATGCCGAAGTACTTTCCTTAAGCGACCAAAGTTTTTCCGACTATATGAAAACAGCCAAAGTCTCGACCAACCAGCAACAAACAGCACAAGTTTTACGGGTCGGACAAAAAATTGCCGCCGCCGTAGATTCCTATCTGAGAAAAAACGGCATGAGCGCCGATGCCAACACCTACCAATGGCAATTCGTGCTGGTCAACGACAACACGCCCAACGCATTCTGCATGCCGGGCGGGAAAGTAGTGGTCAATGACGGCATTCTCCCCTATACACTCGATGACGACGGACTGGCTGTCGTATTGGGACACGAAATCGCCCATGCCGTAGCCAAACACAGTAGCGAACGGATAAGCCAACAGATGCTGGTACAATACGGAAGCACGGCCCTCAGTGTTTTAATGCAAAATAAATCGGCTGCGACCCAGCAACTGGCATCCACCATATACGGATTGGGAACCGAAGTAGGCGTCATGCTGCCCTATTCCCGCAGACAAGAAACCGAAAGCGACCGCATGGGACTCATCTTCATGGCTATGGCCGGATACAATCCAGAAAAAGCCCCTGCATTCTGGCAGCGCATGGCAGCCAACGGAAGCAACACCCCTGCATTTTTGAGCACACATCCCTCCGATGCCAGCCGAAGTGCCGCTCTGGAAAAGGCCATACCCGAAGCCCTCAAATACAAAAACGCATATTGATATCACCCAATAACATAACAGGGAGGGGGATATAGCATGACGATATATCCCCCTCCCGTTTTTTATGATAATCTGCAAAGTATTTTTTGTAGGGACATGTCGTGACATGTCCGAAAACCTCACCGATTCAAAAATATTCCTAATAACGTATCGGCGGCACGGTTTTGCAATGGGTTTAAAAACAAAAGAGGGCAGACGAATAATTTCGTTCTGCCCTCTT
>JAFLRV010000178.1 GCA_022511245.1 Coprobacter sp. | reverse complement strand
CGCCCCTCACGGGACCCTCCGCTACAAAGCAGAGGCGGCTCCGGCCTGTCGGCGTTCGTATATGCGGACGTGCCGGCGGCACGTCCCTACACGACATGTTCCGCACACATCCGGGCGACCGAACCTGTGAAACAACATCCATCCGGAAATAAACATCTCCGGCGACCGGCACCTCAATACGTTTTACAGCAACTGACGGATGAAGTCGAGCATTTCGGCCTCGTGCTCCTCGATGCTCTGCAGGTGGCGGAACTGGGCGAGCGACCGTTGCCAGTTGTGGCGGGGCGATTTGATTTTGTAGTACGTGTCGCCGTCGAGGTAGTCGGTGAGGAAACGCACGGTCTGCATATAGGTGAGCAGTTTGGCGCCGTAGGGCAGGAGTTCGATTTCGACCGGCAGCAGGAACGAGCGGGCGCTCTCGATATAGCCTCGTGCAAAAGCACGGAAAATGTCCATGTCGAGGCCCACCCGGTCGAGGTCTTCGTCGTCTTCGGCTCCGGTATTTCCGGCGGTGCGCATGAAGTCGCCGAAATCGGAGAGCACATAGCCGGGCATGGTGGTGTCGAGGTCGATGACACAGAGCACGCGGCCCTCTTCATCGAACAGCATATTGTTGACCTTCGTGTCGCAGTGGGTGATGCGTTTGGGCAGGAGGCCCTGTCGGTGGAGCTGTTCGGCCCGGCACATTTCGTCGGCCCGGACGAGGAGTTCATCGACCAGCCACTGTGCTTCGGCCAGGCGGCCGGCCTTGTCGTCCTGTACCGACTGGCGGAAGGTCTCCAGCCGGAACTCCATATTGTGGAAATTGGGAATGGTCTCGCCCAGCGGTTCGGGCAGGTCGACGAGCATCGACTGGAAGTCGCCGAACGCTTTGCCCGTATGGTAGGCAAATTCGGGGTTGACGGTCTCGAACGTCTGCGAACGGGGGATGAGCACCGACACCCGCCAGTAACACTCGCCGTCGAAGTGGTACATCTTGCCGTCACGGGCCGGAACAAAGCGCAGGCATTTGCGCTCGATATCGGTCTCGCCGCGAGCTTCGAGTTTCGTGCGGATGTGGTCGGTAATGAGGGAGACGTTGCGCTGCAACAGGTCTACATCCCGGAAAATGGCGTGGTTGATGCGCTGGAGCACATAGTCGCGGGGGCCGTCGGTGGCGACACGGTATGTGTCGTTGATGAGGCCGCTGCCGAGCGGTTCCACAGACAGAACCGATCCTTCGATATCGAAATGAGAGACAATTTCATGCAAGTGTTTCATCGGATTCAGATTTTTGAGGTATTACAATTTGTCCGCAAGGTAAGGATAATCGGGCGAAGAATCAAACCCGGCCGGGATTTTTTTTGACCGGAACCGGAGAACCGTCCGGCAGGAGCCGTCCCCGCCGGAGAAATTACCGCACCCAGAAGATGTTCACCTCGCCGCAAGGCATGTAGAGCGTGTCGTTTTCGAGCAGAAAAGGAGCCGATACGACATATTTCGTCCGCTGTTCCTCCAGCGGGACGAAAAAGGCGGCCGTGCCGTCGGCATCCGTCTCGGCGGTATATCCCGCCACCTGTACGGGGCACCCCGCCACCGGGCGTTCGGTATCGGGATTCCACAGCGTCACCCGCACCTCTCCGTACACGGCCGGGTCACGGCGCAGCGGCAAGGCGATTCCGGAGGAGAGGACGAGCGTGGTGTCCAGGTCGAGACAGTCCCGGCAGCTCACGGTCAGGTGAGCCGGGCGGCCCAGCCGGTTATGGGGAATGTTGGCGAAATAAAGCAGACCGTCGGCAGGTGCCCGGAGCGTATCGGTTTTGGTCTCGTTGTCGAGCGTCAGCGTAATGCGGGCGTCGGCCAGCGGAGGCAGTTCGGGATTGAGCGGAGCCGTTTCCTGCAGCCGCACGGCGATGTCGACGGGGCGGTTGCTCTGCCAGAGAAGAAACCCGCCGGCCAGCACGGCGAGCAGGCCCGCTGTCCAGGCGACGATTTTCCGGATAAGCCGGCGGCGGTGCCGTTTCCACAACGTGTCGAACTCCACGCCGAGCAGTTTGGTAATGAGCTGTACATAGGCCCGTTGCCGGTTGAGCCATGACCAGCGGTAGATGCGTTCGTGGATGTTGGCACCGAGAATTTCGGGCAGGCCCAGTTCCCCGACCGCCGGGTTGAAACACTCCCGTTCGGGGTCGCTGCTGTGCGGTTCGCCGTCGATGATAAAGAAATGGATGTTCCGGGTGCGTCCGAGCCGGTGAAAGTAGGCGATTTCCCTGCCCACCCACTCGCTTTTGGCCGAACGGGGCGAACAGATGACAATCAGGTGGCGGGAGTCCCGCAGCCGGGCCTGCAATTCGGGTGTGAGCTCGCCGGGCTGGATGTCGGTAGGAGCGAAAAAGATGGGCTGCATGGGCTTGCGCTGCTCCCAGCCGTGCCGGCTGCAGAGCGTGGCGGGCATGCGGTAGTGTTCCAGTTTGCGTTGCACCCGCTTTCCCCAGCGTAGGTCTTGGGAGTTGTAACTGATAAAGGCGAAATACCGGTACATTTCTTTCATGACGATTTATTTTTCCGAGTTTTGCATCATTTCTATCTCTTCCGCCTGGCGGTAATACTCCTTCGACAGACGGGTTGCGCCCGTTGTCCGGTACAGATAGCCGATGTTTTTGCAGGTCTGGGCGAGAGCCGGATGCCGTTCGCCCAGCGTCTCTTTCTGTATCTCCAGCGATTTGAGGTACATCTCCAGCGCTTTGTCATACTGCCGCAGGGCCAGATAGCCCGTCCCTATGTTACCGTAACAGAGCGCCACGTCGGGGTGCCGCTCGCCCAGCAGGGCATGCTGTATCGTGAGTGCCAGTTCGAAACATTCCATCGCATCGTCAGAACGGCCGATGTTGAGATAGACCATCCCGATGTTGTTGAGGCTCATCGCCACGTCGGGATGCCATTCGCCCAGCGTCTCCTGCCGGATGGTCAGCGCCTTGAGGTAATACTCGAGCGCTTCGTTAAAGCGCTTCTGCCGGGCATATACCGAGCCCATGCTGTTGTAGGAGGGCGCTTCGTGCGGATAGTGCACGCCCGGCTCATCCGGCTGCACATCGAGCGCTTTGCGGAAGTAGGTCAGCGCCTCGTCATAACGCCCCTGAAAAGCATAGACGGTGGCGATGTTGTTGTACCCCATCGCCTGGTGAGGATGGTTCCCGTCGCAGACGACGTTCCATATCTCCATCGCTTTGACGTAATACTCCATCGCCCGGTTATAGTTCCCCAGCAGCTGATACACCTGCCCGATGTTGTTGTAGCAGGATGCCGTCCAGAGGTTGCTCGGTCCATATTGCCGGACAGACTGGTCCAGTGTGCGGAAACAGCTGTCGAGCACCCGGCGATAGTCGGTGAAATACCGTTCGAGGAAAAACGTCATCTCCTGCTGCCAGAGGAGGTTGGTGGTGTCGGTGGCTGCCCGCAGTTCGAGGTAGTAGGCCGCCGAGTCGGGGCGGTGGCGGGTCAGGCAGATTTCGTGCCGGGCGTAGCAGTCCTCTCCGAACGCTTCGAGCTGGGCCGCCACATATTTGCGGCTCTTTTCCAGCGCATCCCGTTCACCGGCGAGGCGGGCCGCTTCCTGTTCGTTGGCTTCGTGCAGCCG
>JAFLRV010000177.1 GCA_022511245.1 Coprobacter sp. | reverse complement strand
TGTGCTGGTAGCCGGTGCCACCGGACAGGGAAAATCAGTGGGTCTGAATGCGATTATCACCTCTTTGCTTTACAAGAAGCACCCTTCGCAGCTGAAGCTGGTATTGGTAGACCCCAAGAAAGTGGAGTTCAGCATCTATTCGAATATCGAGAAACACTTTCTGGCCAAACTGCCGGACAGCGAAGAAGCCATTATTACCGATGTTACCAAAGTGGTGCAGACGCTGAACTCGATTACCAAAGAGATGGACGACCGGTACGACCTGTTGAAAAAGGCGCAGACCCGCAACATCAAGGAGTACAACGCCAAATTTATTTCCCGCCGGCTGAATCCCAACAAGGGACACCGGTACATGCCCTATATCGTCGTCATTGTCGACGAATTTGCCGACCTGATTATGACCGCCGGCAAAGAGGTCGAGATGCCCATCGCCCGCATCGCCCAGCTGGCCCGTGCGGTCGGTATTCACATGATTATCGCCACCCAGCGGCCGTCGACCAATATCATTACCGGTATCATCAAGGCCAACTTCCCGGCCCGTGTAGCGTTCCGGGTATCGTCGATGATCGACTCGCGGACCATTCTCGACTGTCCGGGAGCCAACCAGCTGATTGGACGGGGCGACCTGCTCTTCTCTCAGGGCAGTTCGTTAGTGCGGGTGCAGTGTGCCCTTATCGATACCCCCGAAGTGGAACGCATCTGCGACTTTATCGGCGAACAGCAGGGATACGATTCGGCTTATGCCCTGCCCGAATATGTGGGAGAAGGCGGAGAGTCGAGCATAGGCGAAATCAATCTGAAAGACCGGGATTCGAAATTCGAGGAAGCGGCCCGGCTCATCGTTCTCAACCAGCAAGGCTCTACCTCCCTGATACAGCGGAAACTCGAACTGGGCTACAACCGGGCCGGACGCATCATGGACCAGCTGGAAGCCGCCGGTATCGTAGGCCCGTCGGAAGGCAGCAAACCCCGTCAGGTGCTGGTCATGGACGAAGTACAACTGGAACAGATATTGAACAATTTAAGATAATCCGAGATGAAAAGATATGTTTTCCCTCTTCTGGCCGTACTGTTTTTCCTTTCGGGAAATGCAGCGTTTTCACAAAACAAAGCCATACAACTGCTCGACAAAGTGGCCGCAAAATACGGACAGTCGAAAGGAATTTCCGCCCAATTTACCCTAAAAAATACCGACAGCCAGCACCAGCAACTGGGAACACTGACCGGCACCCTGAAAATGCAAGGCCAGCGTTTTACCTTTGCCTCGTCGGAAATGCACGTCTGGTATGACGGCAAAAACCAGTGGGTTTACCTGCCGTCCAGCAACGAAGTCAATCTGAGTATCCCCGATGCAGACGAAATACGGAACATCAATCCCTACCTGCTGCTGACCACCTACAAAAAAGAGTTCAAGAGCACTTACAAAGGGAAAAACGGCAAGCAGGAACGGGTCGAGCTCACCCCGATAAAACCGAACAACGAGATACAAAAGGTCGTTCTTGACATCGACCCCGTACAGTTGTATCCGGTAACCATCGTCATATACAACACGAACAAAACCCAGACGACCGTACAGGTCACGAAGTATCAGACCGGATTGAACCTCCAACCGTCGGAGTTTGTTTTCAATCCAGGCAAATACCCTACTGCAGAAATAATAGATTTACGATAAAAATATGGAAACCAACGAAAAAGTACGCTGTCTCATCATCGGGTCGGGTCCTGCAGGATACACGGCTGCGATATATGCCAGCCGTTCCAATCTGACACCGGTTCTGTACGAAGGCATACAGCCGGGCGGACAATTAACGACCACCACCGAAATCGAAAACTTTCCCGGCTATCCCGAAGGCATTTCCGGGTTCGACATGATGGAAGATTTGAAAAAACAGGCCGTCCGTTTCGGCACCGATGTCCGTTACGGTATCGTTACGGCGGTAGATTTCAGCCAGAAGCCCTGTTTAGTGACCGTCGACGGAGAAAAAACCATCGAAGCCCATTCTGTTATCATTGCCACCGGAGCATCGGCCAAGTATCTGGGACTTCCGGATGAAGCCAAATATGCCGGTATGGGCGTATCGGCCTGTGCGACCTGCGACGGGTTCTTTTACCGGAAAAAGACCGTTGCCGTTGTCGGCGGCGGAGATACGGCCTGCGAAGAAGCGCTCTATCTCTCCCAACTGGCCACCAAAGTGTATATGATTGTACGCAAAGACTATCTGCGGGCATCGAACATCATGCAGAAACGGGTGCGGGAGACGGAAAACATTGAAATCCTGTTCGAGACCCAGACCACAGGTCTCTTCGGAGAAGGCAATTTGCAGGGTGCGCATCTGGTGAAAGCACAGGGCACCGAACGGGAAGAGTATATCGACATTCCTATCGACGGTTTCTTTCTCGGTATCGGACATAAACCCAACACCGATGTATTCGCTCCTTTCATCGAGCTGGATGAAAACGGATATATCGTGACGAAAAACGGTACCGCCGCTACCAATATTCCCGGCGTATTCGCCGCCGGCGATGTAGCCGACCCCCGTTACCGGCAAGCCATTACAGCCGCCGGGTCGGGATGCAAGGCGGCCATCGATGCCGAACACTATCTTATCGAAAACGGACTGTAAAATTACAGTTCAAGCATACAACTGCCCCCGTCAGAATTGTCTCCGATGCTGACGGGGGTATTTTTTTTAGTTCCTTTTTGGTTAATTTTCTCTGCCTTTGAAAAGAGGATACGGAAAAATTTACCTATCTTTGTGCTGTAAAACAATGTTATACAACAACGATGGTCCAAAAAAGCACATTAGAGTCTATTTTAAAGGAAGAGATGTCGGCTATGTGGGCACTACTGAACAGTAAAGAGAAACGTGTCCTGACCGACAATTTTCATATTCAGACCTTCAAAAAAGATGAAATGATATATCGGGAGGGAGAAAAAGCGACACAACTGATGTGCCTCATCAAAGGAAAAGTAAAAATACACAAAGAGGGTGTCGGCGGCCGCAGCCAGATTATCCGGCTTATCCGCCCCGTACAGTATTTCGGATATCGGGCCTACTTTGCCAACGAGGACTATGTAACAGCGGCGTCGGCATTCGAGACGGCCACCATCGGATTTCTTCCTATGGAAATCGTCGAGATGCAGATTCGCAAAAACAACGAACTGGCCTACTTTTTTATCAAAGAGCTGGCCAAAGATCTGGGCGTATCGGATACCCGCACGGTAAACCTTACCCAGAAACACATTCGGGGACGTTTGGCCGAATCGCTGATTGTACTGAAAGAGAACTACGGACTGGAAGAAGACGGTGCCACGCTGAACATCTATATGGCAAGGGAAGACTTGGCCAATCTGTCCAACATGACGACATCGAATGCGATACGAACACTCTCCAGTTTTGCGAGTGAAAAAATTATCGTTGTCGACGGGCGCAAAATCAAGATTCTGGACGAAGAGAAACTGAAAAAAATCAGCCGGTTCGGATAAATCATCGTGCAGCTCTCCCCTACGCAGTTATTTTTTTGGAAAAATAATCCGTCGGGATATACAAATTCAAAATATTTATTTACCTTTGCAACACCGAAAGGAAAGATGCCGGAGTGGTCGATCGGGACGGTCTCGAAAACCGTTGTACGGGCAACTGTACCGAGGGTTCGAAT
>JAFLRV010000176.1 GCA_022511245.1 Coprobacter sp. | reverse complement strand
CCCTGAAAAGCGAGGCCATCGGTTTGGCGGTAATGGCCGAGCTGCCGCTGGTGATTATTGATGTACAGCGTGGCGGTCCCTCTACCGGATTGCCTACCAAAACGGAACAGACCGATTTATTGCAGGCACTGTATGGACGGAATGGCGAATCTCCCATTGCCGTAGTCGCTGCTTCGTCGCCCACCGACTGTTTCGATATGGCATTTCATGCTGCCAAAATTGCGTTGGAACACATGACACCGGTTATTTTGCTGACCGACGGATTTATAGCCAACGGTTCGTCAGCCTGGCGCATTCCTGAAATGGACGAGTATCCGGCCATCGAACCTCATTATGCAACACCCGATTTGCTGGAGAAAAACTGGCGGCCTTATCACCGGGATGCCGAGTCGCAGGTGCGGTTCTGGGCCAAGCCGGGAACCGAAGGATTCATGCATCGGTTGGGGGGGCTCGAAAAAGACTGTGTAACGAGTGCCATCTCCACTAATCCGGCCAATCATCAGAAGATGACGGATATCCGTCAGGCCAAAATAGACTATATTTCGAAGTGCATTCCTGAACTGACCGTTTTGGGCGATGCCGAAGCCGATTTGCTGGTGGTAGGCTGGGGCGGTACGTACGGACATCTCTATTCGGCTGTTGAAGAGATGAATGCCCGGAATAAAAAAGTGGCTATGGTACATTTCAATTATATCAATCCGCTGCCGGCAAATACGGCCGACATACTGACCCGGTACAAAAAAGTGGTGGTGTGCGAGTTGAACAACGGCCAGCTGGCGACCCACTTGTGTTCCAAAATTCCGGGACTCAAAGTCGAGAAATACAATAAAGTACAAGGCCAGCCTTTTATGGTGAGCGAACTTGTCGATTGTTTCAATAAACTTATGGAGGAATGAGACATGGAAAATAACACCCAATATACAGCAAAAGATTTTAAGAGCGACCAGTATGTCCGCTGGTGTCCCGGTTGCGGTGACCATGCGGTGGTAAATACCTTGCAGAAAGCGATGGCCGAATTGGGAATACCGCCTCATATGACGGCGGTGATATCCGGTATCGGCTGTTCTTCCCGGTTGCCTTATTATATGAATACATATGGTTTCCATACGATTCACGGCCGGGCATCGGCTATTGCCACCGGAGTCAAAGTGGCCAATCCCGATTTGACGGTGTGGCAGATTACCGGCGACGGCGACTGTCTGGCTATCGGAGGTAATCATTTTATCCATGCCGTTCGCCGCAATGTCGATTTGAACATTATTCTGCTCAACAATAAGATTTACGGACTGACCAAAGGGCAGTATTCCCCGACTTCGGATAGAGGAGCGGTAACCAAATCGTCGCCTTATGGTACGGTAGAAGACCCCTTTATCCCCGCAGAACTGGCTTTTGGTGCCAGAGGAACCTTCTTTGCCCGTTCTATCGATGTCGATTTGGCGGTGGCCAAAGATGTCATGGTCGAAGCCGCCAGACACAAAGGAGCCTCTGTGGTCGAAATTCTGCAAAATTGCGTCATTTTCAATGATAAAATCCACAATTTTGTAGCCGATAAGGAGTTCCGTGCCGAACGCACCATTCACCTGAAGCATGGCGAAAAGATGCTCTTTGGTAAAAATAATGAAAAAGGACTGATTCTCGACGGACTGAAACTCAAAGCCGTTACGATTGGGGAAAACGGTGTTACGCTTGATGATATTCTGACACATGATGTTTCCGATAAAGAAGGCATATTGCACCGGATGCTGGCGATGATGGACGGACATGAACTGCCGTTGGCCGTCGGGGTGATACGCTCGGTCGATGCTCCGGTATACGACCAGGAGGTGAAAGCACAGGTCGAAACCGTAAAAGAAAAGACGAACCGAAGCTCACTGCGGGATTACCTGCTTACACGGGATACTTGGGAAGTGAAATAAGGTGGCACACCGCATTTTCAGAAGATATTATATAAAAACGATACGGCGGCTACGGCACCGGCGGGGATTCGGAGTGCATTCTCCATTCGCTTTTAACCTGATAACAAAAGTGATAGAGGAGAAATCCATGTATTACGGTTATGCCGATATAGAACAGATACAACAGGAAAAACTGCAAGGTCGGCTCTCCCGGAAAGAATTGGCACGGCGCAAGCCCATTTCTTTTAAAGCCGGTTCGTTGCTGTTCCGTCTTACCAATTGTTTTGCACCCGGAAACATATTGGAAATCGGTACGGCATGGGGCGTTTCTACACTCTATCTGCATTTCGGATGCAAATCGGCCCGGCTTGCCTGTATCGAACCCGATTCGGCTGTCGCTGCGATGGCCGCCACCGTAATCCCTTACGACGAACGGGTTTCGATTCATACCGGAGTCCCGTTGTCCGATGCATTGGCCCGTTATCTTTCGGAGGAGACGAATCTCGATTTTATCTGTATCCATCCGTTGCAGAATCCGGAGGACTATACATGGCTTCTTCCCCGTTTAATCGAACATTCCGGAGACAGAACCGTTTGGTTTATACAGGGGATTCGTTCGCACAGGCAGATTGCCGATGCGTGGAAATCGCTGGTAGAGAACGAGACTGTCCGGGTGACGATGGATCTGTATGATATCGGATTGGCATTCAATAACCCGAAACTGAATAAACAGGATTATTTGGTTGCATTTTAAGGCAATAAAAGTTATGGCAGAAAAAAGTATGATATATACCCGTACCGGAGATCGCGGGCAGACCTCGCTGGTCGGAGGCGTAAGAGTCGACAAATGGGATGTCCGGCTCAATGCTTATGGAACCATCGATGAATTGAATTCTTTTATCGGTTGGTTGGTGCAGCTTTCCGATGCTGAAGAAGAGTCGGAATTGTTGCATTTTATTCAGAACAAACTGTTTGTCGTGGGTTCGTATCTGGCGACCGATGTCTCATTTACCGAATTGCGGGAGGCCAGTAAACTGAAGTCTGAAGATGTAGAACGCATTGAGCAGCGCATCGATGAATTGGATGCCCAGCTGCCTCCGCTCACCAACTTTGTCCTGCCGGGAGGCAGTGAAGTAGCTTCGGCAGCCCATATTTGCCGGACAGTCTGCCGTCGGGCCGAGCGGGATATTTGCCAATTGGCATCACAGCATCCGGTCGATGAAATTATTCTCCGGTTTGTCAACCGATTGTCCGATTATCTGTTTGTTTTTGCGAGATTTAGCAATTATATGAAGAATGGCCGTGAAATTTATTGGGATAAGAGTTGCTAATGAAAATTTTTGTTATATTTTTGCGAAACTTTACAATCTGAAAAATAATTAAAACAGACATATTATGTATTGGACATTGGAATTGGCATCGAAACTCGAAGATGCCCCTTGGCCGGCTACCAAAGATGAGCTTATTGATTATGCCATGCGTTCGGGCGCTCCGCTGGAAGTAATAGAAAATCTTCAGGAAATGGAGGATGAAGGCGATATTTATGAATGTATCGAAGATATCTGGCCCGACTATCCCAGCAAAGAAGACTTTTTCTTTAACGAGGAAGAGTATTGATTTGGTAAATGTGATGTAAGTATCATACAATCAATTAGTTAAAAGAAAATCCACCTGTTTTGCAGGTGGATTTTTTGTCCCCAAAATACCCCTGAAAGTGCAATAAAACCCGTTTGAAAGCGTTTCGTGCTATCCCGTACGCTATCCCA
>JAFLRV010000175.1 GCA_022511245.1 Coprobacter sp. | reverse complement strand
TTCCGCCGCCAGCTCCGGATGGTCGTCCAGCAGGTCGAGACACAACATAATCGACGCCACCGGCGTTTTCAGCTCGTGGTTGATGTTGTTGGTCAGCTGTTTCTTCAGCCGTATTTTGTCCTGCTCCAGCCGCAGCGCCTTGCTGTGCTGTTCGTCACGCTGCACATAAAGCTGCACGATGTTGCCGGCGATGCTGCCCAGCTCGTCGTTCGGGAACGCCTCGTCGTTGTAAATCCGTTCGCCCCGCTTCGCCCTCTCCGCAAAACGGCGCAGCCGGGTGATGCTCGACGAAATCTTGCGTGTCGACAGAAACACCGCCAGACTCATCACCAGCGTCAGACCCGCCATCAGCCACAACAGCGAACTGTCCGCTTTCAGAAAATCCGACAGCGAGTGCGTATACGGAGCCGCCGAGCGCACCACCATGCCGTCGTCCCCCAACCGGGCCGAATAAAAATAGTTCACCTCGTCGCTCTCCGACAGGCGCACCACCGCATGCCCCGTCCCCGATGTCCGGGCCTCCCTGATTTCAGGGCGGTCGTTGTGGTTGCCCGACCGGTGCGGCACATGCTTGCTGTTGTCATACAGCACATTGCCCTCCCGGTCGATGAGCGTTACCCGCAACCCCTCCACCGGTGACCCGATGCGCTTCACGATATCCGCAATCCCCTCGCCGTGACGGATGTCCTCGATGATGCGGCCGTTGTGCATCTGCAACCGGGAGTCCAGCAGAGCCGCCTTGAACTCCCGCTCCCGGTGATACTGCAACACCATGAATATGCCCACCAGCACCCAGCAGAGCGCCAGCACGGTCACAAACACCCGCATCTGAAACGAGAACCTAATCCTGCCAGCCATAACCGTACCCCGAACGGGAAATAATTTTTTTTCCATAAGGCGCAATCTTGTTGCGCAGCCGGGTAATGTGCACGTCGACCGACCGGTCCGACACCACCACACTCTCCGGCCACACCCGCCGCATCACCTCCTCACGGGTGAATATCCGGCCCCTGTTCTCCAGAAAAAGTGCCAGAATCTCAAACTCCTTTCTCGGCAGTTTCACCCCCTTGCCGTCCACCGTGCAGCTCAGCCTCTGCCGGTCACACACGATGCCGCACTCCCGTTTCCGCCCCGCCGTGCGCCGCAGTACGGCCGCAATGCGCGCCATCACGTTCTTCACAGAAAACGGTTTCACGATGTAGTCGTCGGCCCCCAGCCAAAGCCCCTCCACCATATCGTCGTCCCGGTCCCTCGCCGAGAGGAAGATGATGGGAATCCCCGCCGTCTCAGGCACCCCCTTCAGCCGGGCCGCCAGTTCGGTGCCGCTCATGCCGTCCATCATGATGTCCAGCAAAATCAGGTCATACCCCGCCAGACCGAACCCCAACGCCTCTTCGGCGCTCGCTGCCGAGTCCACCCGGTAACCCTCCTGTTCCAGATACGTGCGCAGACCCTCCCGGAGCGTCTCCTCATCATCAACGACCAGCAGTCTCATTTCCGATTTGTCCATAAAAATAACACGAGATAAAAAAAATCCAAACCCGGGCCACACCGCCGGGATTACCCCGCAAAAATAGGACAAATTTCCGTACCGCCGCACACCATACCGATTTTTTTAGCCTCACCGCACCATTAAACCATCAAACCATTATCTTTGCAACATTATCCCGGCAAAAAAACATGAATATGAATATCGAAGAATTCCGCGACTACACCCTCAGCCTCGACGGCGTCACCGAAAAAATGCCCTTCGGCAAAGCCGCCTCCCCCTACGATCGGGGACTCCTCGTCTTCTCCGTAGCCGACAAATGGTTTGCGCTGGTCAATGTCGACCAGTTCGACTTCTGCACCCTCAAGAGCCGCCCCGACGACACCGGACAGCTGCGGGCCCGCTACGACATCGACATCCGGCCCGGCTGGCACATGAATAAAAAACACTGGATCAGCGTCACCCTCAACAGCAGCGTGCCCGACAGCGAAATCCGCCGCCTGGTGCGCGCCTCCTACGATATCGTCGTCGCCTCCCTCACCCCCAGAGAACGCAAACAATTTTTTCCCGAAAAATAGCAAAATACACAATATATTTTTACATTTGTCCCACCAACAAACAACAAATAACCATCCAGCGATGAAAGGTAAAATTTTAGTCACCGGAGGAGCCGGATACATCGGTTCCCATACCACCGTCGAACTGCAGAACGCCGGCTACGAAGTCGTCGTGCTCGACAACCTCTCCAATTCCAATGCCGACGTTATCGACGGCATCGAACGCATTACCGGCATACGTCCCGCCTTTGTGAAAATGGACCTGCAGGACAAAGACGCCCTGCGCAACCTCTTCGAAACCCATCCCGGCATACGGGGAATCATCAACTTTGCCGCCAGCAAAGCCGTCGGCGAGTCCGTGCAGAAACCCCTGCTCTACTACCGCAACAACCTGGTTACCCTGCTCAACCTGCTCGACCTCATGCCCCAGTACGGCGTCGAAGCCCTCGTCTTCTCCTCCTCCTGCACCGTATACGGCCAGCCCGACATACTGCCCGTCGACGAGACCGCACCCGTCAAACCCGCCCTCTCGCCCTACGGCAACACCAAGCAGATTTGCGAAGAAATTATCCGGGACACCATCCACGCCGGAGCACCCTTCCAGTCCATCCTGCTCCGCTATTTCAACCCCGTAGGAGCACACCCCACCGCCGAAATCGGCGAACTCCCGCTCGGCGTTCCCCAGAACCTGCTCCCCTATATCACCCAGACCGCCATCGGCATCCGCGAGCAGCTGAGCGTGTTCGGTGACGACTACGACACCCCCGACGGCTCCTGCATCCGGGACTATATCAACGTCGTCGACCTGGCCAAAGCCCACGTTATCGCCGTCGACCGCATGCTCGAAGGCAAGACCAAAGAAAACGTCGAAATGTTCAATCTCGGCACCGGAACCGGCGTCTCCGTGCTCGAACTCATCCGCACCTTCGAGAAAGCCACCGGCGTGAAAGTCAACTACAAGATAGTCGGCCGCCGGGAAGGCGATATCGCCAAAGTGTGGGCCAACCCCGCACGGGCCAACAACGAACTCGGCTGGGTCGCCCGCGAGTCGCTCGAAGACACCCTCGCCTCCGCCTGGAAATGGCAGCTCCGCCTCCGCGAAAAAGGCATCATGTAAGACAACCCGCCGCTCACATGTCTGGGCGACCGAACAACGGAGATACCGCTCACAATGTAGGGCCATGTCGTGACATGTCCGGGCGACCGAACAACGGAGATACCGCCACATTGTAGGGACACGTCGTGACATGTCCGGCGACCGAACAAAGGAGATACCGCCACAATGTAGGGACATGTCGTGACATGTCCGGGCGACCGAACAACGGAGATACCGCAATGTAGGGACATGTCGTGACATGTCCGGAAGACCGAACCCGTGAAACAACAAAAATCGGTCGTGACATGTCCGGGCGACCGAACAACGGAGATACCGCAACATTGTAGGGACATGTCGTGACATGTCCGGAAGACCGAACCCGTGAAACAACAAAAACCGGTCGTGACATAACCGGAAAACCGGATGATATACATATCGGAAGAACAACCCTTAAAAAATAATAAAAAAAGGTTTCGATTTGTATCTGCCGACGGGAAACCGTATTTTTATCCGCAAAACA
>JAFLRV010000174.1 GCA_022511245.1 Coprobacter sp. | reverse complement strand
GTCGTTTTCCGCCGGCATTTCATCCTCTAATAAGACGATGTTTCCCTGCAGATAGGGTTCGGTGGCGGTCAGGTTTTCCAGATAAAACCGTTTCTTCCCCTGCAATATTACCGTAGAGCTGGAGTCGGGCATTTCCAGAATCTTTACAATCTCGGCGACGGTGCCGACAGGGTAGAGGTCATCGTACACGGGGTGGTCGATCGACATCTCTTTCTGGCAGGTTACGCCGATTAACCGTTTTTTCTCGTACGACTCTTTGACCAGCTGCAGCGATTCCGCTCTGCCGATGGAGACCGGCAGGGCAACACCCGGATACATCACCATATTGCGCAATGGCAAAACGGGCACATCCATGAGGTCCATACCCGAACAATCCGTGTCGGGCGTACCGGTTATTTCCGTAAAAATGGGCATTATGGTGGCGGAATTGTCGTCCGTGTCGTCGAACATATTGTTGTCATTAAAGAAATTCTTCATATATCAACTTGTCATTTTGTCAGTTATTACCCTAAAAAATCGGTTCCTGTTGCGAACCGTCCTGTGTCACCATACTATTGCAAGGAGTGTGCCAAAGTTAATAGATTGCTGTTTCAGGGTAAAATAATTATATTTTTTTGTTTATTTGCAGTCGGAATAAATAGGACTCCGGAGCGATGGGCAACGACTATTTTCAGTTCAAACAGTTTACGGTTTATCAGAACCGGTGTGCCATGAAAGTCGGCACCGACGGCGTATTGCTGGGGGCATGGAGTGCATTCCCCCCAAACGGCCGCATTCTCGATGTCGGTACCGGAACCGGTGTTATCGCCCTGATGGCGGCCCAGCGGACGCAATCGCAGATTGACGGGGTGGAGATAGATGCCGATGCCTGCCGGCAGGCGGTTGAGAATGTCGCTTTGTCTTCGTGGAGTGACCGGATATCGTTGGTTGAAGCCGATTTTAAACGGTATGCCGGAGAGTGCACCTGCAAATATGACTATATCGTTTCCAATCCTCCCTTTTTCAGAAATGCGCTGTTGTCTCCCGCTGCCGCCCGGAGCACGGCCCGCCATACCGTCACGCTGGATTATGACACCCTGTTTGCCTGTGCTGCCGGTCTGCTGTCGCCGAACGGAAAAATAGGACTGATTTTCCCGGCGGAACTGGAATCCCATGTTTTCGCCACCGCACTACTGCATAAATTTTATCTTTCCCGGCTGACTCGGCTGAAAGGCCGTCCGCAGCGCCCGGTTAAACGGATATTGGCCGAGTGGAGCCGGACGCTTACGCCCTATACGGAGCAGGAATTGTGTATCGAGCAAAGTCTGGGGGTGTACAGTGAGGAATATAAAGCGCTGTTGCAGGATTTTTATCTTCGGTGGTAATTTTTTTCGTCTCTCAGCCCGTCCGTCCCTGTGCACTGCGGGCCGTGACGGCTATTCGTCCTCGCCCAACAGGTCGGGTCGCAGCCGCCGGGTGCGCTCGACCGACATCTCGTGCTGCCACTCTTCTATCTTGCGCTGGTGTCCCGACAAAAGGATATCGGGCACCCGCCAGCCGTTGTATTCTGCCGGACGGGTATATATGGGGGCCGCCAGCAGGTTGTCCTGAAAAGAGTCGGACAAGGCCGACTGTTCATCGCCTATGGCGCCGGGAATGAGCCGGATGATGGCGTCGCACATGACCGCCGCCGCCAGTTCTCCGCCGGTAAGGACATAGTCGCCTATCGAAATCTCTTTGGTAATCAGGTGTTCCCGGATGCGGTAATCGATGCCTTTGTAGTGCCCGCAGAGAATCAGCAGGTTTTCCGTCATCGACAGCGAGTTGGCCATCGGCTGGTTGAACGTTTCGCCGTCGGGGGAGGTATAGATGATTTCATCGTATTTCCGCTGACTCTTCAAGTGGGAAATCGCCCGGTCTACCGGCTCTATCTGCATGACCATACCGGCCGTTCCGCCGAAAGGGTAGTCATCGACACGCCGGTGTTTGTCGGTGGAGTAGTCACGCAGGTTGTGGATGACAATCTCGGCCAGCTTCTTGTCCTGTGCCCGTTTGAGAATGGAGCAGTTCAGCGGCCCTTCCAGCAGTTCCGGTAAAACGGTGATAATATCGATGCGCATAAATGGGATTTCTCTCTGTTTGGTGCAAAATTAACCTTTTCTATCGGGCCGTGCAACCCTTTCGTTGGTTTATTTTGCAAAAGAATGACGTTCGGACCGCCAAACTGTCAACAGTTTTTTCTATATTTGCATAGACGAAAAGACTGTTCCGATGGATGACATAAAAAACAAGATAGAAGAGCTCCGGCACCGGCTGAACGAACACAATTACCGCTATTACGTCTGTAATGCCCCGACGATTTCGGACCGGGAGTTCGATTCCCTGCTGGCCGAATTGCAGCAGCTCGAAGATGAGTATCCCCAGTTTTATGACCCCAATTCGCCGACCCAGCGGGTAGGGAACGATATCAACAGGGCCTTTACGCAGATTGCGCACAAATATCCCATGCTCTCGTTGGGGAATACCTACACGAAAGAGGAGGTGGCGGCCTTTTACGAGCGGGTGAAAAACGGACTGAACGATAACTTTGCCATTGTCGGGGAGTTGAAGTACGACGGTACGTCGATATCCTTGACATACAAAGACGGAAAACTGGTGCATGCCGTAACTCGGGGCGACGGGGAGAAAGGCGACGATGTGACCGAAAATGTAAAGACCATCCGCAGTATTCCGTTGCAGCTGCGGGGAAGCGGTTATCCGCAAGAGTTTGAAATACGGGGCGAGATATTGATGCCGTGGAGCGTGTTCGAAGCCCTGAACGAGGAGCGGGAGCGACAGGAAGAACCCTTGTTTGCCAACCCCCGCAACGCCGCAGCCGGAACCTTGAAATCCCAAAACTCGGCGGTGGTGGCCTCACGTGGGCTGGATGCCTATCTCTATTACATGCTGGGCGAGAATCTTCCGTCGGACGACCATTACGAAAACTTGCAGCTGGCCCGCACGTGGGGATTCAAGGTCTCCGATGCCATGCAGGTCTGCCGCACGCTGGAAGACATGCTGCGGTTTATCGATTATTGGGACGTGAACCGGAAAAATCTTCCGGTGGCGACCGACGGTATCGTATTTAAGGTCTCCTCTCTGATACAGCAGAAAAATCTGGGCTACACCGCCAAGTCGCCCCGCTGGGCCATTGCCTATAAATTTCAAGCCGAACAGGCAGTCACCCGCCTCAATTCCGTCTCCTATCAGGTGGGCCGCACCGGAACGGTTACCCCCGTAGCCAATCTGGAACCGGTGCAGCTTTCCGGAACGGTCGTCAAACGGGCCTCCCTGCACAACGACGACATTATCCAGTCGCTCGATTTGCACATCGGCGACATGGTCTATGTGGAAAAAGGGGGCGAAATCATTCCCAAAATAACCGGAGTGGATACCGATGCCCGGTTGCTGATAGGCGAAAAAATCACCTTTATCAGACGCTGTCCGGAGTGCAATACCCCACTGGTCCGCTACGAAGGCGAAGCGGCGCATTATTGCCCGAACGAAGACGGTTGTCCGCCCCAGATTAAAGGCAAGATAGAGCACTTTATCAGCCGGAAAGCGATGAATATCGACGGGCTGGGCCCCGAAACCATCGACCTGTTCTACCGGCTTGGCTGGTTGACAGATGTGTCAGACCTGTATCGTCTGGACGAAAAGGCCATTGCGGCACAGGAAAGGTTGGGGGAGAAGTCGGCGCAAAACATCGTGACGGCCATCGGCAATTCCCGAAACGTCC
>JAFLRV010000173.1 GCA_022511245.1 Coprobacter sp. | reverse complement strand
CGATTCCGGTAATAGAGAGTGTGACCCCCGAAATACCCGGACTTGAATTTGACAATTACCTCAAGGCCGCCGCCTCGTCGGTCGACAGCGTATATATCTACGGTGCCCCCTTCAGCTGCCGGCGCACCCTGTACGGCACCCTTCCGGCCAACCGCCGGTCGTTTACCGTAAAAGGCGATATCCCCGACCCGCCGCTCTATCTGGGGCAGGTGGTCACCCGCACGCTCCGTTCCGGCGGAATAACCGTCTCCGGCGACCCGGTCACCGTGCGGCAGCTGCGGCAGTCCCGACAAGATGCCGCATCCCGTGACATGAAACCCTTGTTGACCTTTCTCTCGGACCCGTTGATAGACATTGTCACCCAGACCAACCGGCAGAGCAACAACCTTTTTGCCGAAACCCTGTTGCGGCAGATTGCCCTTGCCGGACATCCGGCAGGCTCGGCATCCGGCGGGCTCGATGTCCTGTTGCGTTACTGGAAAAAACGGGGCGTCGACACCACCCCGATGATGCTTTGCGACGGCAGCGGACTCTCTCCCGTAAACGCCATATCGGCCCGCACACTCGCCGACATACTGCTGAAAACGTATAACGGAGCCAATGGAGAACGCTTCCTGCACACACTGCCGCAGGCCGGAAAAGAAGGAACCGTCAGAACCCTCTTGGCCGGTACGCCGCTTGCCGGCCGCTTGTATCTGAAAAGCGGAAGCATGTCCCGCGTACAATGTTTTGCCGGATACTATATCGGACAGAAACCCTATGTCGTGGTGCTGCTGGTAAACAACTTTACCGGCCCCCGTTCCCAGCTGAAAAAACAGATAGAACAGCTCTTCCTTTCCCGCCTGTCGGACAAGTAATCCCCGCAGGCACGAAAAAACAGCCTAAAATGGCAGGAAACACGCTTTTTTTCGTATGTTTGCATCATCAAAAACGAAGAACTATGCACCGGGATAACCCTATATCGCCGATTTTACAGGAACTGGACGAATTGAGAGATTTGCTGGAGGTCATCAGACAGACCCCCGCAGCGCCGGAAGTGCTCTATAAACTGGCCGGAGAAAAAGTGAACTCGTTGGCCGCAGATATACAGGCACTGCCCCGTGAGACCGCTGCCGGAACAGACGGAGAAGAAACGCCTTCCGATACACCGGTCACCCCACCCGCCGACAGCGCACTCCGCTCCGCTCCGGAACAGGATGCCGACCCCGCCGCATCGGAAGAGAATTTTCCGATGGAAGATATGTTGGACGACGAAGAAGAATTTCCCTTTGAAGTGGAATACATCACTTCGGAAGCACAGGACGACAACGGAGCCGCCCCCTCCGAAACATCGGACAGAGAGCAACAAAACGGGCCGTCGGTTGTTTTTTCTCCGGATACGGCCGAATCGGCCGCACCCGCAATCGGGACAGAAGTCTCGCTGGAAGAAGTGATGCAGCGGAAAAAGGCGAGGGACATTCGCAAGGCCATGACCCTCAATGACCGGTTCCGTTTTCTCCGGGAACTGTTTATGAACAGTGACGAAACGATGAATGCCGCTATCGATGCACTGGAAAAAATCTCCGCTTTCGACGATGCCCGCATCTATCTGCAGGAGCAGTTCGACTGGGATTCCGAAAGCGAGGCCGTACTCGATTTTATGGCACTGGTCGAGAAACATTATTTGTAAGACGCTATGGCAAAATTGTATGTAGTACCCACACCGGTCGGAAACCTCGAAGATATAACCCTGCGGGCCCTCCGCATATTGCAGGAAGCCGACTGTATTCTGGCCGAAGATACGCGGACCAGCAGCGTGCTCATGAAACACTTCGACATCAGGACCCGCATGCAGTCGCACCACAAATTTAACGAACACAAGACCGTCGAAGGCATTGTCGGCCGCATTCGCGGAGGCGAGACCATCGCGCTGGTCTCCGATGCCGGCACCCCCGCCATATCCGATCCCGGTTTTCTGCTGGTGCGGGCCTGTTGCCGGGCCGGAGTCGACGTCGAATGTCTGCCCGGTCCCACCGCCTTCGTTCCCGCTCTGGTAGCATCGGGGCTGCCCGACGACCGGTTCTGCTTCGAAGGATTCCTGCCGCAGAAAAAAGGACGGGTCACCCGTCTCGCCGAATTGGCCGCAGAACGGCGGACAATGATATTTTACGAATCCCCCTATCGCCTGGTCAAAACCCTGCAGCAGCTGGCCGAATATTTCGGCGGCGAGCGGGAGGCCGCCGTTTGCCGGGAAATATCCAAGATACACGAAGAGACCCGTCGTGATACGCTGGCCGCACTGGCCGCCCACTATGCCGCCCACGAACCCAAAGGCGAGATTGTGGTCATTGTGGCCGGAGCCCCCGAAAAAGAGAAAGAAAAAAAATATAAATCCGATAAATCCTCAGAAATTTAAACAGAAAACCTATGAAAAAGATGCTATTCTCCGCAGCCGTGCTGGTATCCGCCATGTTCACGGCCTGCAATTCCCAGTTGACCGAAGTGGCCCGGCTCCGTCAGGAAGTAGATTCGCTGGCACAGGCAAACGCCCGCTCCAGAGCCGATTTCGATGAAATGCTGAAACTGATGAACGATGTCGAAGACGGATTCCGGCAGATTAAAGAAGCCGAAAACTACCTGACCGTTCAGCATGCCGCCGACAGCGAAATGAACCTCTCTACCCGCGACCAGCTCACCAACGACATGCAGCTCGTTACCCAGATACTGAAAGAAAACAAAGAAAAACTGGAGAAATTGGAAAAACAGCTGAAAAACAGCAATTACCAGTCGGCACAGTTGCAAAAGACCATCGAACGGCTCAATGCCGAGATTGAGAGCAAGACCGAAATGATAGTCTCTTTGCAGGAAGACCTGGCCCGCCGCGACATTCGCATACAGGAGCTCGACAGTGCGGTGGCCGAACTCTCCGGCCGCGTAACCCGGCTGGTCGAAGAGACAGAAGAGCAGAGCAATACCATTTCCCGGCAGGACCAGACCCTGAACACCGTTTACTATGTATTCGGTACCACCAAAGAGCTGAAAGAACAGAATATCATCTCCGGCGGCGGACTCTTCAAGTCCGAAAACGTGCTCAAAGGCGATTTCAACAAAAACTATTTTACCGCCAAAGATATGCGCAATTTCCGCCAGCTGCCGCTGGAAAGCAAAAAAGCCAAAGTGATTACCACTCACCCCGAAAGCTCCTATACCTTGCAAAAAGGCAGTGACGGCCTGCTGACACTCCTCATTTCCGACCCCGCCGCCTTCTGGTCGGTATCGAAATATCTGGTGGTAAAAGTCGACTGATATTTTTTATCAGACAGAAAATACACGCTAAAGTCCTCCTGCATAGATACTTGGCAGGAGGACTTTTTTTGTGTCCCGCAGCAGCGGAAAGCGTACCGTGTGGCCATATTTTTTTTTATTTACAGCCGAAATATAAACCTATATAAATATGGCAACAGTTAAATTAAAATTTAGAGCTTCCACCTTGTCACACAAGGAAGGCAAGCTGTATTATCAGGTGATTCATAAAAGAAAAGTACGTCAGTTGCGTACCGGATACAAGCTGTACCCTTCAGAATGGGACGTCCTCCGGGCCAACATTGTAATTCCGCCCGATATCGACGACAACCGCCGCTCTTATCTCAGCCTGACCGAAACCAGAATCGTTTCCGATATCGGCCACCTGAAAGACATCATCTTCGCGCTGGAGCAGGCGAACGAGCCCTATACCTCCGCCCATATCGCAGAGATTTTTTATGCATCGGTCAACGAAGGCGAAATGTTTAC
>JAFLRV010000172.1 GCA_022511245.1 Coprobacter sp. | reverse complement strand
CTGGACGACTGGGTTCTGTGGTAGATAATGGTTGCTCTGGAGGCATCTTTGCTGCAATTGATGCAGAATCAGGATTGGTTATTACTGACGGGAAAGATGAAATGGCAAAATCTTATGAGAGACATCCCGATTCAGATGTGAAATTCAAAGGATGGCAGGTCCCACAATGGGAGGAACTGAAAGAAACAGCAATAGCTATTCATTCTACTGTATTTCCCCGTATGAAATATATTGGTTGGGATTTTGCTTTGACTAAAAATGGTTGGGTTGTCATTGAAGGCAATTGGGGGCAATTCCTGCAACAAGCTGCATTAGGTTATGGCTTGAGGCCTATATTTGATAAATATGTAAAATAATACGATTAAAAATAATGGAATTTAATCCTGTACAAACAACACCTTATAGTGTCGGTTATAAAATAAAATCTCGTCTGTGGGCTATAGTCAATTCGACGCTTTTCAGATGGACTCCTTTCTTCATGAGAAAAACAAGAGTGGCTATTTTGAGATTGTTTGGCGCAAATGTCGACTGGTCCTGTTCAATTAGGGGTGGAGCAGAAATTATCGACCCTTGGAATCTTTCTATGGGGGCTTTGTCAAGTATCGATAAAGAATGTTGTATTAGGTGTAGAGGAAAGGTGATGATTGGAGAAAAGTGTTGTATTTCGCAAGGCGTGAATATACTGACAGGAACACATAACATAACTTCTCCTAATTTTGAAATGATTACTGCTCCGGTGACAATAGAAGACAATGTGTGGGTAGCGACAAACGCTATTATTGGAAAAGGGGTTACCATAGGAAAAGGTGCTGTTATCGGGGCTGGTGCCGTAGTAACAAAAGATGTTGAATCTTGGACGGTTGTAGGTGGTAATCCGGCGAAATTCATCAAAAAACGAGTTATAAAAAATGCTTGACTTGACTGTTATTATCCTCACATATAATGAGGAAATCCATATAAAGCGATGCCTGAACAATCTGAAAGGTATCGTCAGAGACATTTTCATTGTTGACAGCTACTCGACGGATAAAACGCTTGAAATTGCCCGAAAATATCCTCATGTTCACATCTTACAAAATAGATGGATAAATTATGCAACCCAATTTAATTGGGCTCTTGAGCATGCTCAGATAAAAACGGAATGGGTCTTGCGATTGGATGCCGATGAGTATTTGACCGATGAGTTGAAAATGGAGTTGGAGAATAAACTTCCTGATTTTAGTGAGGCGGTGACAGGTGGGGTATTCCCGTTGCGGAGAGTATTTCTCGGTCGTGTGATTCGCAGAGGAATGAATCAGGTGCGGTTACTTCGATTGTTCAGGTATGGTAAGGCAAAATGTGAAGTCCGGCTTATGGATGAACATATAGAATTGTTGGAAGGTCATGCAGTAGATTTTGAAAATGAATTTGTGGATGATAATCTGAATAATTTGAGTTGGTGGACACAAAAACATGTAGACTATGCTATCCGTGAGGCTGTGGACTTGTTGGACATGGAATTTGACCTGACAGGTGCTGCTGAAACTGACAAACAAAAAAATATAAGTCAGCAGGCTTTGGAGAAAAGAATGAAAAAACACCAATATGCCCGGAAACCTCTCTTTTGGCGCTCATTTGCCTATTTTGTGTACCGTTATTTTTTCAAACTCGGTTTTTTGGAAGGTAAAGAAGGTTTTTTGTGGCATTTCCTGCAAGGTTGGTGGTACCGTACTCTTGTAGACGCCAAAATATATGAGATAAAAAAATCTTGTGGAGGTGACAGGCAAAAGATAAAGGCTTATCTTTGGGAAAATTATAACATTGTTTTATAAATTTTCAGATGAAAGTATCCATAATAACGGTTACCTATAACAGTGCTGCCACATTGCGGGATACGATAGAAAGCATATTGGGACAGACTTGTCCCGATGTGGAGCACATCATTGTCGACGGCAACTCGACGGATGGTACGGTGGATATAATTCATGAATATGTCCCGAAGTACAAAGGGCGTCTTGTCTATATCAGTGAACCGGATAGCGGCATGTATGAAGCCTTGAACAAAGGTATCGGAATGGCGACGGGTGAGGTGGTCGGGATATTGAATTCCGATGACTTTTTTACCTCTCCGGACGTCATTGAACGGTTGTCGGGCGAATTGGAAAATAACAACGCGGATGCTGTTTATGGAGATGTGCATTATGTGTCGAATAAAGATTTGAATCGCTGTGTCCGTTACTATTCTTCTGCCTTTTTCCGGCGTTGGACGATGCGGTTCGGTTTCATGCCTGCCCATCCTTCGTTTTATTGTAAAAAAGAAGTGTATGAGCGTTTCGGCATGTATTCTTTGAAATATCGGGTCGCTGCTGATTTCGAATGTTTGTTGCGTCTTATCTATTTGGGCCGGATAAGGTTGAAATATGTTCCGGTCGATTGTGTGACCATGCGTATGGGGGGCGTTTCTACTTCGGGTATTTCCAGCCATGTACAAATTTTTAAAGACCACATCAAGGCATATGGGGAAAATCGGGTCTATTCCGGTATTTTGTTCGATAGTTTCCGCTATTTGTATAAAATGGGTGAAATGGTTATATTTAAAATAAATAACAGAATGAAAAAATAAGTAACAGCTTATATAAAAGAAAATCAGAATTATTATAGAAATCAAACCAATATTAATTTTTTAATTTATTATGAAAAGTATCAGATTCATTCTCGGGACTCTTGCGATAGCAGGATTTTTCAGTTTTTCTCAGAGTGTGAAAGCTCAGGAGAACGGCAATCGTGATGAAAACGGTAAAGTCGTTCGAGGCCCGTATGAGACCAACCGGTTTATTGACAATTGGTTTCTCGGTGTCGGTGCCGGTATCAACACGGTGGCCGACCGTAATGTCGATTTTCGTATCGGTGGTTTGGCTACCGATGTCAATCTCGGCAAGTGGTTCACCCCCACAGTCGGAGCCCGCATCGGCTGGCAAGGGTTGCGGAACTCTTACAAGCTCAAGGACGATGGCCGCCTGTATGATTTTCATCAGCACTATTTTCATGCCGATGTGCTTTGGAATCTTACCAACGCATTTTGCGGTTACAAGGAAACCCGTGTCTATAATTTGATTCCTTATGCCACTTTCGGGGTTTTGAATCTTAAAGACAATGCCTTGGATTATGGCAGTGGGGTAGGGCTTCTCAATGATTTCCGTCTTTGCAAGCGGGTATCTCTTTTCCTCGATTTGTCTACGCTGGTCGCTCGAGGTCAGCAGTATGCCGGAGGACGTTATGTGTTTCTTCCGTCGGCTACCGCCGGTGTAGTTGTCAATCTCGGTCGCACCAATTTCAGCCGCCACAAATCGGTTACTCCGGCCATTGTTCCTCTTCCCTTTACTACCGAAGAGTACAATGCGGCTAAGAATCGTGTAGCCGAACTTGAAAAAGAAAATGCTGCTTTGAAAGAGGAAAATCTTTCCCGGAAAAACGTTGCTCCCGATACGGTTTATGTGACGGAAAGTGCCGTTGAACCTCTTTCCCGTACCTTCTTCGACATAGGTTCTTCGGTTATTTCTGACCGTGAGAAAATCCACCTCGACTATTTTGCAATTTTGATAGCCAATACCGATAAGAACTATACCATCAAGGGTTATGCCGATGCTGCTACCGGATCTTCGGCTGTCAACGAACGCATCTCTCAGGCTCGTGCCAATGCTGTTAAGGATTATCTGGTGAAAAACTGCGGTATCGATGAGTCTCGTCTGACGGCTGTCGGGCAAGGTGGTACCGATGAGTTCTCCGGGCCGGTTTCCAACAACCGTGTGGTTATCATCGAATAATCGGGATAAAAGAGGAATCGGAAATAAAAAAAGGGTATCAATCTTAGATTGATACCCTTTTTTGCGGTGCGGACGGGACTCGAACCCGCGACCCCATGCGTGACAGGCATGTATTCTA
>JAFLRV010000171.1 GCA_022511245.1 Coprobacter sp. | reverse complement strand
AACGCATAGATGGAGAAACAAGATGCGGCTATGGCTACTTTCGAGCCAGAGCGCAAAGAGACTAACATATCATCTTTGAGAGTCTTGTTTATGTTGTCTATTATTTCCATAATAGATGGTGAATATTCATGAACATACAGCTACAGCAAAGATAATAAAAAATTTAACACACAGGCTATAATAACTTTCGTTTGGCAAACTCGGAGAAAATCAATACTCCTCCGGGAGCGTCATCTCTCCGATAAGAGAACAGGCCATGTGTTCCTTGACCTCTTTGGGGGTGAGACCGTGACCGAAAAGAAACATCAGTTTGGCGATGGCCGACTCGGTCGTACAGTCACAGCCGCTCACCACACCGGCTTCGGCCAGTTTGTACCCCGTATCGTACCGCTGCATCTGCACGCTGCCGCCCGAACATTGCGTGACATTCACAATCACGATATCCCGCTCGACCGCCTCCCGCAGCATATCCACAAACCACGAAGAAGTAGGGGCGTTGCCCGTTCCGTAAGTCTCCAGCACCACCCCTTTCAGACCCGGAATGTGAAGGATGCTTTCCACCGTCTGCGGCGTGATGCCCGGAAAAAGTTTCAGCACCACGACATTCGTATCCATGAGGTAATGCGCCTTCAGCGGACGGCGCAGCTGCGGCCGGTAAATCAGATTCGCATTATACTGGATATGCACGCCCGCCCGCGCCAGTGCCGGATAGTTGACCGAACGGAAAGCATTGAAATTTTCGGCGCTTATCTTCGACGTGCGGTTACCCCGCATCAGGTGGTTCTGGAAAAAAATACACACCTCCGGCACCACTGGCACGCCGTTCTCTTTGGCTGCCGCAATCTCGATAGCCGTAATAAGATTCTCCTTGCCGTCGGTACGCAACATGCCGATAGGCAGCTGCGACCCGGTAAGAATCACGGGTTTGTCCAGATTTTCGAGCATAAAGCTCAAGGCCGAAGCCGTATAAGCCATCGTATCGGTTCCGTGCAGGACAACAAATCCGTCGAACAGGTCATAATTGTCGGCGATAATATGCACCAGGCGGCACCACAAATCGGGTGTCATCTCCGACGAATCGACCGGCGGGTCGAACTGCATGGTCGATATCGAAAAGCCCAGCCGCCTCAGTTCAGGAACATTGTCGAGCAAATGGTCGAAGTTAAAAGGTTCCAGCACACCCGTTTCGGGATTTTCCACCATACCGATAGTACCTCCGGTATATATAATCAATACAGATGTTTTCGGGTTCATTTCCGTTTCATTGGTTTCCGGTGACAAAAATACAACTTTACGGGCAAATTTCACACTTTATTCCCGCAAAAACCACCCGAAATCCGGAAATAAATCCGCATGTAGCTGGCAAAAAGAAAGATATCCCCTCCTTTCAACCCTGCCCCCGACAGCCGGGCGGCATCCCGTCCGCACCGACGAAAAAAAACAGCAAGCCCCATAATAATTATAAAAATGACACCTTTTGTAGGTAAATTGAGATTTTTTGTGTAATATTGCCGTGAGAAATAGAATAAAACACCATGAGGAGAATCGGGTTCCATACATACACTTCCCTTTTTATGCTTGTCACCCCTTAGGGGGTTCCGAACGATATCTCCATACCATATGTTTTTATACCCGGCCCGCTGACCGTCAGCTCCCCGTACCGCCGTTTCGGGAGAATAAACAAAGAAACAGGGTACATTCCGACTCTTCAAGCGGCCGTTTTCTTAACATATCAGAAAAAACAAGATGAAAGTATTGAAATTCGGCGGAACATCCGTAGGTTCCGTAGAAAGCATCCAAAACGTAAAAAAAATCGTAGAAGCCGAACGGGAGCCTGCCATCGTCGTCGTATCGGCACTGGGAGGCATTACCGACAAACTCATCGAGACGGCACGGCTGGCCGGAAACGGAGACAACAGCTACCTCGAATGTTTCGGATACATCTGCCGGCGGCACGGACAAGTCATCGACGGAGTCGTACCCGACAGCCGGAAAGAAGAGGTGCAGCAGCAGGTGCAGTCCCTGCTCGACGAACTGGGCAACATCTTTCGGGGCGTCTACCTCATCAAAGACCTCTCCAACAAGACGCTCGACGCCATTGTCAGCTATGGCGAGCGCATCTCCTCCGTCATCGTCAGCCGGGTCATCGAAGGAGCCGTCCGCTACGATGCCCGGAATTTCATCAAAACCACCATGCAGTTCGACAAACACACGGTCGACTTCGAACTGACCAACCGGCTCATCCGGGAGACCTTCTCGACCGTGCCGCAGGTGGCGCTCGTACCCGGATTCATCTCCTCCGACAAAGAGAACGGCGACACGACCAATCTGGGACGGGGCGGTTCCGACTATACCGCCGCCATACTGGCGTCGGCACTCGATGCCTCCCGGCTCGAAATATGGACCGATGTCGACGGCTTCATGACCGCCGACCCCCGTGTCATCAACACGGCCTACGTCATCGACCAGCTCTCGTTCATCGAAGCGATGGAGCTGTGCAACTTCGGGGCGAAAGTCATCTATCCCCCCACCATCTATCCGGTGTACCACAAGAATATCCCCATCATCATCAAAAACACCTTCAATCCCGAAGCACCGGGCACCCTCATTACCCAAGAGATCAAAGCCGGAGAAGGAAAAGCGATTAAAGGGATTTCGTCCATCAACGACACCTGCCTTATCACGGTATCCGGTCTCGGTATGGTGGGCGTCATCGGTATCAACCACCGGATATTCAAGGCACTCGCCCAGTCAGGCGTAAGCGTGTTCCTCGTGTCGCAGGCCTCGTCCGAAAACAACACCTCGTTCGCCGTGCGCAACGCCGACGCCGACCGGGCTGTCAAAGTGCTCAACAGCGAATTTGCCAAAGAGATAAGCATGGGCGAAATCAGCGAGATTACAGCCGAAAAAGAGCTGGCGACAGTCGCTATCGTAGGCGAAAACATGAAACACACGCCCGGTATCGCCGGAAAACTGTTCAATACGTTGGGACGGAACGGTATCAACGTCATCGCCTGCGCACAAGGAGCCTCCGAAACCAACATTTCGTTTGTCATCGAGCTGGGCAGCCTGCGCAAGGCGCTCAACGTCATTCACGACTCGTTCTTCCTTTCCAACGTACAAGTACTCAACGTATTCATTACCGGTATCGGACACGTAGGCAAAGACCTGCTGCAACAAATCAAACAACAGCAGCCCCGCCTGCTCGAAGACAAATCGCTCCGGCTCAACATCGTGGGGCTGGCCAATTCCCGGCAGTGCATCTTCCGCCGTGACGGCATCTCCCTCGACACCTGCGAAGAAGAACTCCGGAATTCGGATATCGTCACCACCCCCGAAACCATCCGGGACGGCATCATCGAGATGAACATCTTCAATTCGGTATTCGTCGACTGCACCGCCAGCCCCGAAATAGCCGGCATATACAAAGATTTGCTCGACCACAACGTATCGGTGGTAGCCGCCAACAAAATAGCCGCCTCGTCCGATTACGAAGCCTACGCCGAACTCAAAAAGACCGCCCGCAAACGGGACGTCAAATACCTGTTCGAAACCAACGTCGGAGCCGGACTCCCCATTATCAACACCATCAACAGCCTGATAAACAGCGGTGACAAAATTCTCAAAATCGAAGCGGTCGTATCGGGAACCCTCAACTACATTTTCAACGTACTCAGCCGGGAAATCCCGTTGAGCAAAGCCATAAAAATGGCACAGGAAGCCGGATACAGCGAACCCGACCCCCGTCTCGACCTCAACGGGCAGGACGTCATCCGCAAACTGGTGATTCTGGCCCGCGAAGCCGGATACCGGGTCGAACAGCAGGACGTGGAAAAACACCTCTTCATACCCGACACCTGTTTTCAAGGGTCGCTCGACGACTTCTGGAAACAGATACCCCAGCTGGACGCCCCATTCGAAGAAAAACGGAAACGACTGGTCGAAGAAGACAAGAAACTGCGTTTCGTGGCCAAACTCGAAAAC
>JAFLRV010000170.1 GCA_022511245.1 Coprobacter sp. | reverse complement strand
GCCGCATGTAGGGACATGTCGTGACATGTCCGGGAGACCGAACCCGTGAACAACAATAACATGTCCGGGCGCCGAACCCGTGAAACAACAATAACTCTCCGGGAGCCCGAACTACTGAAACAAAAAAAAGGTTCCGGCAAGGTGACCGGAACCTCTTTTTTATTTGCAGGTTGTCTCTTGTATTTTACGTCAGTCTTTCAGTTTGGCTTTGATGAACTGGCGGTTCAGGCGGGCGATATTGGTAATCGACACGTTTTTGGGGCATTCCGCCTCGCAGGCGCCGGTGTTGGTACAGTTTCCGAAGCCCAGTTCGTCCATTTTCGCCAGCATGGCTTTGGCCCGGCGGGCAGCCTCTGTGCGGCCTTGCGGCAGCAAGGCAAACTGGCTCACTTTGGCCGAAACGAACAGCATGGCCGAACCGTTTTTGCAAGCGGCCACACAGGCGCCGCAACCGATACACGAAGCCGATTCCATCGCCTCGTCGGCGTCGGCTTTGGGAATAGGTATCGAGTTGGCGTCGGGCACCCCGCCGGTATTGACCGACACATAACCTCCGGCCTGCATGATTTTGTCGAACGCACTGCGGTCGACCATCAGGTCACGGATAACGGGGAATCCGGCCGACCGCCACGGTTCTATCGTGATGGTTTCGCCGTCATGGAATTTGCGCATATGCAGCTGGCAGGTCGTTATATCTTCGTCGGGACCGTGAGGGTGACCGTTCACGTAGAGCGAGCACATCCCGCAGATACCTTCCCGGCAGTCGTGGTCGAACACGACCGGTTCCTCCCCTTTGTTTACCAGTTGTTCGTTCAGGATATCGAGCATTTCGAGGAACGAGCTGTCTACCGATATGCCCGACAGTTGATAAGTCTGGAAAGCGCCTTTTTCTTTCGGGCCTCTCTGACGCCAGACTTTGAGCGTTATATTGATTGTCTTGTCCATAACTTTTAGGCTGTAAGGTTATTGTTTGTAATTGCGTTGTTGAACTTTGATATATTCGTAGTTCAGGTCTTCCTTCAACATGACGGGGTCTTTGTCCTCCCCTTCATATTTCCAGCAGCTCACATACATATACTGGTCGTCCTGCCGGAGGGCTTCACCCTCTTCGGTCTGGTACTCTTCCCGGAAGTGTCCGCCGCACGATTCGTTGCGGTTGAGGGCATCGAGAGCCATCAGACGGCCGATTTCGATGAAGTCGGCCAGCCGGAGAGCTTTTTCGAGTTCGGTATTCAGCGTATCGGCCTGTCCGGGTATGCGCACGTTCGACCAGAACTCTTTCTTCACCTCTTTCAGTTTTTCGAGTGCAGTTTCGAGACCCTCTTTGGTGCGGCCCATGCCCACGAATTCCCACATGATGAGACCGAGTTCCTTGTGGATGGAGTCGACCGAGCGGCTGCCCTTGATGCTCATCAGTTTTTCGATGCGTTCGCGGATGTTCTTTTCGGCGGCTTCGAATTCGGGCAGGTCGGTGCTGAAACGGGGCACCTGAATCTGGTCGGCGAGGTAGTTCTGTATGGTGTAGGGGAGGACGAAATAGCCGTCGGCCAGACCCTGCATGAGGGCCGACGCTCCGAGCCGGTTGGCGCCGTGATCCGAGAAGTTGGCTTCACCGATGGCGAACAAGCCGGGAATAGAGGTACTCAGTTCGTAGTCCACCCAGATACCGCCCATCGTGTAGTGGATAGCCGGATAAATCATCATCGGGGTTTCGTAGGGATTTTCGTCCACGATTTTTTCGTACATCTGGAAGAGGTTTCCGTAGCGGGCCTCCACAGCGTCGCGTCCGAGCCGTTCGATAGCCTCTTTGAAATCGAGGTAAACGGCCAGTCCGGTCGAACCCACGCCATAGCCGGCGTCGCAGCGTTCTTTGGCGGCACGCGAAGCCACGTCACGGGGCACGAGGTTACCGAAAGCCGGATAGCGGCGTTCGAGGTAGTAGTCGCGGTCTTCCTCTTTGATGTCGGTCGGTTTCAGTTTGCCGGCGCGGATAGCTTCGGCATCCTCTTTCTTTTTGGGTGTCCAGATGCGGCCGTCGTTACGCAGCGATTCCGACATCAGCGTCAGTTTCGACTGGAACTCTCCGTGTACCGGGATACAGGTCGGGTGAATCTGGGCGAAAGCCGGGTTGGCGAAGTAAGCGCCTTTCTTGTAGCACTGGAAAGCCGCCGAGCCGTTCGACCCCATGGCGTTGGTCGAGAGGAAGAAGGTATTGCCGTAACCGCCGGTAGCGATAACGACGGCGTGAGCGGCGAACCGTTCGATTTTACCCGTTACCAGGTTACGGGCGATGATACCCCGTGCCCGTCCGTCGATAACCACGAGGTCGAGCATTTCATAGCGGGTATAGAGTTTTACGGTGCCTTTGTTGACCTGGCGGCTGAGGGCCGAGTAAGCGCCCAGCAGCAGCTGTTGTCCGGTCTGTCCTTTGGCGTAGAACGTCCGGGACACCTGTGCGCCGCCGAACGAGCGGTTAGCCAGCAGACCCCCGTATTCACGGGCGAAAGGAACGCCCTGAGCCACGCATTGGTCGATAATCGAGTTCGAGACTTCGGCCAACCGGTAAACGTTGGCTTCACGGGCACGGTAGTCGCCGCCCTTGATGGTGTCATAAAAGAGACGGTATACGCTGTCGCCGTCGTTCTGGTAGTTTTTGGCGGCGTTGATACCCCCCTGTGCGGCAATCGAGTGGGCGCGACGGGGAGAATCCTGTATACAGAAGTTCAGTACATTGAATCCCAGTTCCCCCAGCGAGGCGGCAGCGGAGCCGCCGGCCAGTCCGGTACCTACGACGATGATGTCGAGACGACGTTTGTTGGCGGGATTCACCAGTTTTTGATGAGCTTTGTAGTTGCTCCATTTTTCGGCTAACGGGCCTTCCGGAATTTTCGAATCTATTGTTGTCATAACGATAATTTTTCAGAGGTTAGGGAATCAGAGGCAGCAGCCGGAGCAGCAGAGGCTTCTGAAATAAAAAATAAGGGTAACGGCGGCGAAGCCCAAGCAGATGACCGTAGCGAAGATGTTCGAGATACATTTCCAGCGGTTCATCCAGATGCGGTTGTTCCAGCCGATGGTCTGGATGGCGCTCCAGAATCCGTGAGTGAGGTGGAACCAGAGAGCAACATACCACGCCAGGTAGGCGATAACAATCCAGAGGTTGCTGAAATAGTAGCTGATAAAAAAGGCGCCGTTGGTAGGAGAGACTTCGTTGCCGCCCAGCGTCGGTGTGCATCCGGTCAATTCGGCAAACATCATTTTGTACCAGAACTGGCTCAGGTGCAGTCCGATGAACAGCAACACCACGATACCCAGCACCAGCATGTTCTGGGACGACCATTCGACACCTTTCGGGGTAGCCGTAACCGCATAGCGGTCTTTGCCCCTTGCCCGGAGGTTCTGAACCGTGAGCCAGATGCCGTAGGCGATGTGGACGATAAAACCGGCCGCCAGCACGAAAGTAGCCGCTACGGCATACCAGTTGGCACCTAAAAATTCGCAAATCGTGTTGTAGGCTTCAGGAGAGAACACCGCCGCCACATTCATCGACAAGTGAAACAGTAAAAACAGAATGAGGAAGATACCCGATATACTCATGATCAGTTTTCTTCCGACAGATGATTTGAGTAACCACATAGTGATGTTTGATTTAAAATTGTTTGTTTTAATATACCTATTTTTAGTGATTGCAAAATTAAATGAATATTATGGTAGGGACGTGCCGCAACACGTTAAAACACGTTAAAAAACGTAGGGCATGTTGCGACATGTCCGGGAGGCCGGACCCGTGAAACGACAATAACATGTTCGCCACATGTAGGGACATGTCGTGACATGTCCGAAAAGAATAAAACACGTTCGCATATACGCACGCCGACAGGCAGGACCCGCCTCTGCTTTGTAGCGGAGGGACCCGTGAGGGGCGGAGAGAGGCGAGGACTGTTTGAGCGGAGCGAGTTCCGCAGCCCCGTCCCGAACGGAAAAGCGCCCGGAGCGTGAAGCAAAG
>JAFLRV010000017.1 GCA_022511245.1 Coprobacter sp. | reverse complement strand
CCAGTCCGGGTCCGGATGTAGAAGTTGCTGCCAAATTCCCGGCAAAACTGGCTCCGATAGCCGTACATACGCCGGCAATCTCATCCTCAGCCTGCACTACTTTGACACCCAAATCTTTCCGTTTGGCCAATTCATGCAAAATATCGCTGGCAGGGGTAATGGGGTAACTGCCCAGAAACAGGGGAAGGCCTGCTTTCTCGGCGGCGGCTATCAATCCCAAAGCAGTTGCCGTATTGCCGTTTATGTCGGTATAAATGCCTTTTTGGGTTGCGGCTGTTTCAATCCGGCAGGTCGATACGGTTGCATGAATATTGTGTCCGTAGTTGTATCCGTCGGTCATCACCTTGATATTGGCTTCGAGCACCGTCGGTTTCTTGGCAAACTTGTTCTTCAACAAATGAGCCGCCTGATCAATCGGCCGGTCGAACAACCAGCATACCAATCCCAGTGCAAACATATTCTTGCAACGCAGGATGGCTTTGTTGTCCAGGCCCGACCCGGCCAGCGAATCTTTTACCATCGTCGTTATCGGAACGGGCACCAGTTGCATGCCGGTCAATCCCAGTTCCTCAAAAGGATTGTCGGTTGCGAAAGCCGCCTTTTCCAAATCGCCGGCAGTAAAAGAGTCGGTATCATAAATAATCACCGCATTGGGTTTGATGTAGGAAACATTCGTTTTCAACGCTGCCGGGTTCATAGCCACCAAAACATCGGCCTGGTCGCCCGGAGTATAAATGCCTTTACCGATGTGTACCTGAAATCCGGAAACACCGCCCAGCGTACCTTGCGGGGCACGTATCTCTGCCGGATAATCGGGAAAGGTCGAAATTTCATTTCCGATAGCAGCCGAAACATTGGAAAACAGGTTGCCGGCCAGCTGCATGCCGTCACCCGAATCGCCGGTAAAACGAACCGCCACCTTATCCAACGTTTTCACGTTCATTTGTTCTAACATAGTTCCGTATATTTATATCCAAATTCTAATCAGCAGAAAAAAAAAGATATATTTCAATATCATTCTTTTACAAAGAGCTTCTCCGGTTTTATTCCTCCGGACAGCATCCTCTTTTCCGTCCATACAAAGAAACGAAATATTTGTCAATATCTTATCTTATTCGAGGTTAAATTTTACAGTACGGAAATAAATGCGCAACCGTACAAAAATCAGAACATACCGGTAAACAGGGACATATCGCAATAAGGGAGATTGAACCGCTGCGCCATATCTCTATTGACTACTTTGGTATTGAAAACATATGCCGCATCCCGGAACCCGACATCCTGTTTCATCATATTCCCGACACTGCGGCAAGACCCAATATCCAGCAGGATAGGGACAAACAGATTGCTCAGTGCCATCGATGCAGTACGGGCTACAGCCGACCCGACACTCGACAGGCAGTAATGCAGCACTCCGTATTTTTCGAATACGGCATCTTTCGGCTTGTCGGGGCAGAGCGAGGTTTCGAAACACCCGCCCTTATCGATACACAAATCAATTAAAAGAGCGCCTTTCTTCATTTGCTGCACCATCTGTTCCGACAGCTGGCAGCTCATATCGCAAGAGGTACCGATAACCACATCGGCACTGCGCAAGGCATTGGTCAGCACATGGGGATGAAGATTGGAGGTAAACAGCGGTTGTCCGCATTCATCCAGAGCCGTACGCAACCGGGAGATGTTTTCATCGAACAATTTCACCGCTGCGCCCAACCCTCTGGCCATACGCAACGCAGCCCGACCGCCCAGTCCCGCACCGATAACCACGACTTCGGCCGGAGCTACACCCGGAATACCGCCCAGAAGAATCCCCTTTCCGCCATACAAATTCGTCAACAGCCCCGCCGCCACAACAATGGCCGCATGTCCGTCGATTTCGTCCAGACAATCGGCAAAAGGGCATCGGTCCTCTTCGTTCCGTATTTTATCGAACGCCAGGGCTACCGCCTTTTTCTGCATCAGCAGTTGCAACACTTCCAGTTTCTGGTATTGTGGCTGAAACATCGATATGACAGCCGCTCCCGGCTTTAGCAGGACAGCCTCGTCCGGTTGCAGGGGAGAAATTTTCAATACAATATCGGCCATAAAAACATCGGCCCGACCGGCAACTTCAGCACCAGCTTCGGCATACAGGAAATCGGAATAGTTGATTCCTATTCCGGCCATAGATTCGATAATGACCCGATATCCGGCACCGACCAGCAAAGCTACCGCTTCCGGAGTAAGCACAAACCGTTTCTCTTTTTCGCCGGTCTCTTTCGGCAGGCCGATACAAAGGCCATGCCCCTGCGGCGAAACGGCACACAGATGCTCTTGCGGGCATAATTCCTCACGGGCAATATGTAAAATATGGCTCTTCATGCTCCGAAGATTATCAATCCACGTATAACGAAATTACAAAAAAATAACAAATACAAGCCATAAAAGAGAATAAAATCGGCAGCGGTTTGCAAATTATTCCTAATCTTCCGACAAATACGGAGACAACAGGGCACACAGCAAATCGGCCGACTGCTCCAGCTCTTCATACGTATCGAGCTTGTCGGCATCGAAAACAAAACCTGCCTTTTCATACATAGGCGACCGTCGGGAAAGGTTCTCGCAAATAAACGTCATCAGCTCCTCATCGTCTTTGTCTTTCAACAGCGGACGTTTACTTTTGGCCACTTTCAACCGGCGGTGCAATATTTCGGGTAAGGTTTTCAAATAGACAGCCGCCCCCTGCCGGTTCATATACTCCATATTATCGAAAAAACAGGGAGTTCCGCCTCCTGTAGCAATCAAAACATTATCGAACTCACCCACTTCATGAAGCATATTCTTCTCGATTACACGGAAACCCTCCTCCCCTTTCTCTTCAAAAATAGAGCGGATGGTCTTGTGATACCGGTTCTCTATATAATTGTCGAGGTCGATAAATTCGAGACGCAGCCGTCCGGACAAAATTTTACCCAGAGTCGTCTTTCCGGATCCCATATATCCAATGAGAAAAATTCGTTTCATGGTTTCTGTATTTATGATACCGGCAAAAATACTGCATTTTATCTCTCCGATAAATAAAAATGGCTATTTTTGTACCGTAGCAGACAAAAATAAAGTCCGACAGATGAAGAAAGGCAAATATTATGTCGTTTGGGAAGGCGCCGCTCCGGGCATATACGAGTCATGGGAAGAGTGCCGGCTGCAAGTCGAAAACTACAAAGGGGCCAAGTACAAAAGTTTCGATTCGCAGGAAGCCGCCATTCGGGCATATCGGGGACGACCGGAGGAGCATCTGTTCATTCTCAACCGGGTAGCCGAAGCCGTTACACAAAACGGCACCGGCCTTTCAAGCCCCGAATACGAGCCCGACAGTCTGGCAGTGGATGCCGCCTGCAGCGGGAATCCGGGCGATATGGAATATCGGGGTGTCGATGTCCGGTCGGGTATCGAACTCTTCCGGGTCGGGCCTCTGTCTGAAGGGACAAACAACGTTGGCGAATTTCTGGCGATTGTACACGGACTGGCCTATCTGAAACAGCGGAACAGCGACATGCCCATCTATTCCGACAGCCGGAATGCGCTGTTGTGGATACAACAAAAAAGATGCAAAACGCAACTGGCCCGGACAGCCCGGAATGCGCCCATATTCGACCTGATAGAACGGGCCGAGAAATGGCTCCGGAACAATACATATACCACCCGGCTGCTGAAATGGGAAACCAAAAGTTGGGGCGAGATTCCCGCCGATTTCGGACGGAAATAGGAAGAGAGGTGCCGATATGAAAGTTTCCGTCATTATTCCGAATTACTGCCATTCCCGTTTTTTGAGAGAGCGCATCGATTCTGTTCTGGCACAGACGTATGAGGATTTCGAAATTATCATTCTCGATGACTGTTCTACAGACAACAGCCGGGAAATTATCGAATCGTACCGCCCGCAAAAAAAAATTTCGCATATCGAATATAACGATAAAAACAGCGGTTCGACATTCATCCAATGGAAAAAAGGGTTCGAATTGGCTCGCGGCGAATACATCTGGATTGCCGAGAGCGACGATTTTGCCGACCGCCGTTTTTTGGAATTGTGTCTCGGAGCATTGGAACAGGACACTCGGTGCACGGTGGCCTATGCCGACAGTCTCTATGTCGATGCACAATCGAGAATCATAAGCCGGGTCCGAAAGAAGAAACGCAAATTGTATGCTTGCGAGCAAGGCCGGAGATTCGTCAAAAAAAGAATGCTGCGCACCAATTCGATTTACAATGCCAGCATGGCTCTCTTCCGGCGCGATGCCCTGCCGGCCTCCGACGATTTCACCCGATATCGCTATGCCGGCGACTGGCTTTTCTGGGCGCAGGTTGCCCTGTCGGGAAAAGTGGTACACGTTTGTCGCGACCTTAACTATTTCCGGCAGCATGAGATAAAAGTATCGAACCAAGCCCGGAAGGACGGATTGCAGTTTTCCGAAGGATACGAAGTGGTTCACCGGATTTTCGAGGCGGCGAAAATTTCGCGTCCCCGCCGTTTGGCAACGGCAGGGAGCTACTTCCATAAAATGGAACGGTATGCCTCCCGCAACGGCTGGCAGGTGTGCCGGGAGAGTTACGAGGCGTGGAAAAAGGAGTATCCCTGCGCTTTTACAGTGCTGTTATTCAGATGGTGGTATAAATTGATAGATTAACCGATGAAAAAGGACTTTACCGTATCGCTTGTCGTCACGACGTACAACAACGAGAAGGCGTTGTCGCTTTATCTGCACAGCGCTCTGCAACAAAGCGTTCTGCCCGATGAAATTCTCGTGGCCGACGACGGTTCCGGCGATGCGACACGTCTGCTCGTTCATTCGTTCATGCAGGAATCGCCGGTTCCCATCCGGCACATCTGGCACGAAGACAAAGGATTTCGACTGACAACCATACGCAATAAAGCCATCGCTGCCGCCCGGGGCGAATATATCATACAGACCGATGGCGATTTGATACTTCATCGCGATTTCGTGAAAGACCACAGGGCTGCGGCTCGTTGCGGCTGTTTCGTAGGGCGGGGCAGCCGGGTAATGCTGGACGGGGAATTGACGGCGGCTTTACTGGCGGCACCGGCTGCTTTGCCGAAAATTTCGATATGGATGCGAGGAGTACGGCACCGGCTCAACGGAATGCGCATTCCCTGTCTGTGCCTGTTTTTTCAGAAATTCCAGACCCGTCGGGGGCGTGGATGCAACATGGCGTTCTGGCGCAAGGACTTACTGGCCGTCAACGGATACGACGAGAGCATGGTGGGCTGGGGACACGAAGATTTGGAGTTGGCCGCCCGTCTGCGCCATAACGGAGTGCGCCCGATGATGCTTAAATTTGGCGGCATCGTTTATCACCTATACCACAAAAATGCATCCCGTTCGGGCGAAAATGCGAATCTGGCCATCTTGTCAAAGACAGAACAAGAGAAAAAAAAACGGTGTGAGCAAGGAGTCAGCCAGTATCTCTAATCTTCGCCGCCGGGAATGAATCTTTTCCAGAATTTGTTGTAGCGAGGTTTTGTCCACCCGTGACAGCCGAAAGGCAGCGTTTTTCCCATCATTTTATAACAATAGCGGGGATGAGTATCGTATGCAAATCGCAGCGCCTCCTCTTGTGTCGGATAACGGAACTCCTGCGGTACCGTCGCCCAAAAAACATCTTCGTTGTGCAGATGGTCCCGTTGCCGGAGATATTCCTCAATCGTTGCCCGGTAGCGGACACAAGCCTCCCGGAATGCCTTTACCCGGCGAAGCGACAGACCGCCGTTGCCCACCTTTCCGTAAAGTTGCCGGCGGGTCGGTTTGCGGCGAAGGCGTGCCATAAACTGCACGAACCCGGAATATAGCCTGACAAAAGGATAATCGTAAACCCGGCGGCGTATCCAGGGGGCAGCGATACAGTCGTACCCCGTCCGACACCACCTGTCGAGTTCATCGCGGAATATCCAGGCATCGGGATGATATATCAGAATATAGTCGGTATCGGCAAAAAGGTCGTAGAACGATTCAGACATCATCATGCGGTTGTAGCCGTGAATGCCGTTTTTCGGTCCGAGCCACTCGGAGCTTACCGGGATGACCGTTGCGCCGGGAATCCGTGTCTCGAAATATACCCTGTCCAAATCTGAAGGGATGACGACACATATCGGATATCGGTTCAGCAAGCTGACCGCCCGGTTGACAGACCATTCTTCCTGTGCCGTGAAGGGTCGGTATGCCGGTATGACGATTTTTACACTCGGATTCATTCTGTACGGATTCTTTATATAAGATGACATCGGAAATCGGTTTGCTGCAATTTTTCCAGTAAATCAAAAAAGGCCATTTCCTCCCCAAAAGAGCAGTTATACCCCTGACGGCAGGAATGATTTCATTTTTTCAAAAGATACTTTCACCGACTCTTTCTGTATTTCGGATGCCCGACTGTCAGACTGTGTGCATGCGTATATACAACTGTCGGCAAGATGGTCGATTTGTGGTGAAAAACATTGTCTGTCACCCCACGTTTCGATGTAGCGCCAAACTTTCTCCACACAGAATCCGCAATACGGGACTTGAAAACTCATGGCCGTTATGACACCGTGCAACGAACTTCCGACATAAAGCCGGGCGTGCTTGATAAGCCACATAATGTCATATATGGAGGGATTCTCGACCTTATGACACGATTTGGCAATCTCCGTATTTTGCAGCTGGTCGTAAATCCGGGACAGCCCGATGTCATCGCTGTGACCGGCAGCTGTACCTATGGGACAGAAACATATCTCGCAGCCGAAATGTTCCCGGATTGTGCCGAGTTCATCGACAATCCGGGACAAATTCCGGGAAGCAATCGTTTCGTTGCACTGAAAGAAAATATATTGTTTTTCGAGGAATGGGAGGAGTTCGGGATTTATCCGTTCCTGCAACACCTCTTCCGGAAAAATCTCAGCTATCAATATTGCCGAATCGGCAACTACTGTGTTGACGACATTTATTGAATTGAGAATCTCGCTGGTCGCTTTGTCGCGCACCGATATGTAGTCGACACTCTTCAATATTTTCTGAACCTTGCGATAATGCAAAACAAACATTTCGTTCGCCAATCCTCCGCCTCCCAAAGAATTGTAAAAAATACCATTGAATCGGGGCAATTCATTTTTCCCTATGGTAAAAGGGAAAAATGTTTTAGCACGCAAAAGCTTTCGGCCGATAAAATTCCGGAGTCTCCATCTCCTCTGTTGGGACCATTCTTGAATTCTCTTTTCGATACGCAGCAACACCTCTGTGTATCGTTCGGAAATGAAAGAAATGATAACCCCCCATTCGACACACAAACATTCTCCTCCGGCTACAATCAGATAGTTGTCGTCTTCAGGCTTTATATTATAAAGGATGCGGAACGATTCGGTAGGGATACCGCCTTTGTACGATAAATCCGATTGTGTCGTAGAACAGTAGCGAATTTCGTCAAAGTGGGTTCTAAAATAAGCGGTTATAATGTGAGGAAACAGCAAATCACCGTAATTGAACCGGTCGTTAGGTGCTATAATGAACAGTTTTTTCATGAATGGTCATTTTGGTGTGATGCAGTATAAATATATTCATACAGCAAATTTCTCTGCTCCAGCATATTTTTCGGGTTGTACTGTGTCATTAGTTTGACAAAAGCGTTAGCTTGCAGACTCTCTTGCAAATTCTCGTTTTGCAGCAAAAAATCGATTGCTTCAGCGAATTTATGCGCATCATTAGCGATGAGGCATTCTTTTTTATCTTGAAAATCAAGACCTTCCACCCCTTTTGCCGTAGTAATAAACGGCGTTTTTGCGGCGATGGATTCGAGTATTTTCATGCGGATGCCGCTGCCGATACGAATAGGTACAATCATGACTTTTCCACGAATGAAAGCAGACAAATCCTCGACGAATCCGGTAAAATTCAAAAACGGACACTCCCGCAGTTGTTCTTTTATGCGGCTGCTCCATTTCCCGACGACATGAAGCGTAAACGGCTGTTTGACAAGCGGGGCGATTTCACGGCAAAACCACTCCACCGCATCCCGGTTGGGATAGTGCTCTTCGCTTCCGACAAAGACCAGTTCCGACGAGGTCGACATAAATTGTGTATCTTTCAACGAATAGATAATTGCGGGAGAGGTATGTATACGGGGATTGCGAAGCTCTTTTTTGAGAATCTGCTTATCTGTTTCCGAGAGCGTTATGATGTGTGTGAATTTTTCCAAAGCGGCCAGTTCCTGCGCTTTTTCCGTTTCGAGGAAATAAGAGTCGAGAATATTTTGGTCTGGGAACTGATTTGCCTCATCCTGATTACGGACAAAACGTATCTCGTGGTGTACAAAAACCGATGTCTGCGTACGGGGCATGATATGCGCCAGTGGCAGCAAATCATAAAATTCAGCCTGTACGATATCGTAATGTCCTGTTTGTATCTCTTTGGACACAAACTCAAGAAACGAGACCGACAGGCAGTGAGAAAAATATTGGTTCAGGCTGCTTTTAGCTCTTTTGGCATCTTGAACAGTCATGGCCGCTCTCCGTCTTCTCATCTTGCGGCCTACCGACCGCTCTATTTTCTGCAGCAGACGGTATGTATATGTATCGGGTTCGCCGCCGTAATGTGCCAAAACAGTATGCACCATACGTTCGTTCGGGGAATTATAGTACGGATGAAAATGCACATCGGGCCACAAGGATTGCAATGCGTGAAAATGTTTCTTATTGTTCCGGTGGATGGTCGTGATGAATGTAATATCCTGCTTTTTGCGCAAATAATCAATCATGGCGAATACGGCCTGATTGCCTCCGCTGTTTAACGGATAGGGAAGATACGGAGATATGATAAGTATTTTCATACGAAATATTTTAGGAAGATTTGGAACGCCAGTTTTCGGTCAAATGCAGCCAATGCTCTGCACAGACAGACTAATTCTTTGGTAGAAAATTTTTTATTGAGAGATATTGTAAGGACTGTTTTAATATATTTTTTGAGATTGCGCAGAAATTCTGCCGTGCAAGGCATGTCATGTATCGTCATTTCCTGTCGCAGCCATGTCATAAACCGGGTGGTGGCATTCATTTTTTCTTGGTTGAGTGCAGGATTGGTCGATATGTTTGTACCGCCGCTTTGCCGCCAGCAGACGGCCTTTCCGGGTAGATTCACAATACCCTCTCCCAAAAAGGCATACCGGAACCAGGTAGCATCGTCCGAAGACCAGGCCACTGGAAAATGGACAAATTTTTTACCCTTTTCATACAATTTCCGACAGAAAACAAACTCTATGGCAGCCGACGGTCTCTCACCCGAAAATTTCTCGTTCAAAAAAGATTCAGCCGTGTCGGTCGCATGTCGAAAGGCCGGAGCATTGTACACAACATTCAGCTGCTCGTCGGTAATGGACAGAGGGAATCGGTAAAACGACCTTTTCTTCTCCCGGATAGCGGCATTGATTCTCTGTACAGCATCTTCCGGCATTACATCATCGTCGGAAAAAAGCCAGATGTACGGCTCTTGACTTTCATCGATGCAGCGTTCCCAATGAGCCGGCAAATCTTTCCCTCCCCAATTTTCCTCATAGCGGATATAGTTCAGATTTATCCGGGTTTCGAACTCAGCACAAATATCCTGCAAATTTTCCGGCGAATGGTCGTCTCCGATATAGAGTGTGAAATTTTGATCCGTTTGTCGGGCAATACTATCCAAAACCTCTCTTAAAAAAGTTTTTTTATATGCGGGGACAACGATGGCAAGAGAATGCATTACAATATATTTTTACCAACTTTTCTTTTACAGGTTCTGCATTTCGTTCAAGCGCTTGTAATATCCGTCCAGCGCCAGCAACTCATCGTGCGTTCCCCGTTCGATAATTTCGCCCTCGTACAGCACACATATTTCATCGGCATTTTTAATCGTACTGAGACGGTGCGCAATCGCAATCGTCGTACGGGATTTCATCAACCGCTCCAAAGCAGACTGAACCAGCCGTTCCGATTCGGTATCCAACGCCGAAGTCGCTTCATCCAGAATCAGGATAGGCGGATTTTTCAATATGGCCCGGGCAATACTGATACGCTGCCGCTGGCCACCCGACAACCGGCCGCCCCGATCGCCAATCAGCGTATCGTACCCTTTCTCCGTCTCCATAATGAAATCATGGGCATTGGCAATCTTCGCCGCCTCGATAACCTGCTCCATCGTGGCATTCTCCACGCCGAAAGTGATATTGTTGTAGAAGGTATCATTAAACAGAATAGCCTCCTGATTCACATTGCCTATCAGCGCCCGCAAACTCGAAATGGAAACATCCTTTATATTTTTTCCGTCGATGAGCAATTCGCCCTCTTTGATATCATGATAGCGGGGCACCAGATCCACCATCGTCGACTTGCCCGAACCGGACTGACCGACCAAAGCGATGGTCTTTCCTTTGGGAACTTTCAAGTTGATATTTTTCAACACCTTGCGCCCTTCGATATAGCTGAACGACACATTCCGGAACTCCAGTTCCTCCTGAAAATCATTCAGCGGCAGCGGATTTTCCGGTTCTTTTATGGGATTCTCAGCTTTCAGTATCATATCGATACGGTCCATACTGGCCAATCCCAGCGGCACATTATACGATGCTTTCGAAAACTCTTTCAACGGATTGATAATCGAATAGAGAATGACCAGGTAAAAGATAAATATCGAAGCGTCGATAGTCGAATATTGGCCCAATATCAACGAGCCGCCGAACCACAAGACAATGATAATGACACAAGTTCCCAAAAATTCGCTCATCGGGTGCGCCGACGACTGGCGGATAGCCATCGCATTCACCGAATCCCGAAACGCGTTGTTTATCTTGGTAAAACGGGACAGCATCTTACGTTCGGCGATGAACGCCTTGATAATGCGCAACCCGCCCAACGTCTCGTCCAATTGAGATACGATATCGCCCCACTGGGACTGAACCAATACAGACTGGCTTTTCAATTTCCGGCTGACAGCCCCCATCACCCAACCGGCCAACGGCAGCACCACCAAAACAAACAGCGTCAACTTCCAGCTGATGGTAAACAGGGTAATAAAGCATATCAATATCGTTATCGGATTGCGGATAAGCATATCGATAGAACTGGTAATAGAATTCTCGACGACCGAGACATCGGCGCTCATCCGTGCAATAATATCGCCCTTCCGTTCTTCAGAGAAGAAACTCATCGGCAACCTCAATACCTTATCATAAACCTGTATGCGGATATCCCGGACGACTCCGGTACGCAACGGCACCATTACGGCCGCAGAGGCAAAATAACCGGCCGTCTTCAACAAGGTCATGCCAATCAGGGCGAGCCCCATCATAATCAACGTAAAAAACTCTCCGTGAGTGCTTATAATCTGATTGATGAAATAATACCCGTTATTAATCAATATATCCTTGTTCAGGTGATGGATATCCATAGGGATATATTCATACGCAACCGTATCTATCTTAAACAAAATATTCAGAATGGGAATCAATGTCATAAAGGAAAACACATTCAACCATTGCGACATGAAGTTCAGGATAACCGTCCAGACCAGATATTTGCGATAAGGTTTTATATATCGTTTGAGTAACGAGAAGAATTGTTTAATCATAATAAGTTTGGCGTATGATAATGGCGTCGAAGATAATCATTTTTTTCAACTTTACCCCCTTTTTCATCAAAGATTATATACAAAGGCCGGTTTCTTTCTATCCTTTGGCCTGATGGCCGCCGCACTCTTCCCGGAAACAGGCTGTTCACTCCTTCTCGCAGGCGACAATCCGGGTCTGAAAAGAAGGAAGTGTCAATATTTCGGTCACCTGAGGCTCCTGGTTGTCCGGGTCATTCGTGCTCCGGGCACTGATTTTGGCTTGGGCTTCCCGCACCTGCGAAGCAAAATCTCTATCGGTCTTGATTTTTTTCAATGCCATCTGAGCAGCGTTCTGTTGCGATTCTTTCTTCGAATACCCGATACCGATACCGCCTTCCAACCCGGCCAGGAGAACCTGAAACTGAAATACCGGATTATTCTCATGGTCTAAAAAAGACTCGATTAATTCGAACGTTATATCCACCTTGTTTTTCTGCCCCCACTCAATCAGTTTCGATTTAAAATTAACCTCTTTCCGGGCAATCTGGGACAAATCGATATAAGGTTTTATAATCCGGGATTCAATAAATTTCTTGCAGACATCATATCCCCGATCGATATAAATGGCTCCGATAAGCGCCTCGAAGGCATTACCGTAAATATAACTGTTGTGGGAATGGGTGCGGGTCGAGGATACAATCAATTTATCAAGCCCTATCTGCAGAGCGATTTTATTCAGCATCTCCCGCTGTACAATCTTCGACCGGGTATTGGTCAGAAATCCCTCCTTTTTCGATTCGAATTCATTATACAGTATATCGGCTACGATAGCGTCCAGTATGGCATCGCCCAAAAATTCGAGCCGTTCGTTGTTCACCCATTTGCCTTCTTCGCTTTTTACCGAAGAAGAGCGGTGCAGACAAGCCTGTTCGTAAATCTCCAGATTGCGGGGGACAAATCCCAGAATATGATAATACAACAAATAAGGCCCTTTACGCCTGAAGATAAAGAGCCTTATTATATCGATAAATTCCGAGAGCACGTTATTTCACAAATTTTTTCACGATAACGCTGGCATTATGACCTCCGAATCCGAAGGTATTCGACAATGCCACATTTACGGTTCGTTTTTGAGCTTTGTTAAATGTGAAATTGAGCTTATAATCTATTTCCGGGTCCTCATCTCCTGCTGTAAAGTTGATGGTAGGCGGCACAATATCGTTCTCCACCGATTTCACGCAAATCATCGCTTCAATAGCGCCGGCAGCGCCCAGCAAATGACCGGTCATCGATTTTGTAGAACTGATATTGAGGTTATAAGCATGGTCTCCAAATACTTTTTTAATCGCTTTCACTTCCGAAATATCACCTACCGGAGTCGACGTACCGTGTACATTGACATAATCCACCTCTTCCGGTTTCATTTCGGCATCGGCCAAAGCATTTTCCATAACCAGCGTAGCGCCCAATCCGTCGGGATGGGTAGCCGTCAAATGATAGGCATCGGCCGACATTCCGCCGCCGGCTACTTCGGCATATATTCTGGCACCCCGTGCCAAAGCGTGTTCCATCTCTTCCAGCACGAGACATACGCCGCCTTCACCCATTACGAAACCGTCACGACTGGCGCTGAACGGGCGGGAAGCCTTTTGCGGTTCATCGTTCCGGGTCGACAACGCATGCATGGCATTGAACCCGCCGACGCCGGCTACCGTAATAGCGGCCTCAGCACCACCGGTTACAATAACATCGGCTTTACCCAGCCGGATGTTGTTAAATGCATCAATCAATGCGTTGGTTGAAGAAGCGCAGGCCGATACGGTGGCATAATTGGGTCCGTGAAAACCGTACATCATCGAAATATGACCGGCGGCGATATCCGCAATCATTTTCGGGATAAAGAACGGATTGAAACGGGGACCTTTATCTTCATTCAGATAATATCCGCCGACCTCCTCTTCGAAAGTCCGGATACCTCCGATACCGGCAGCAAAAATAACGCCCACCCGATTTTTATTGACTGTTTCCAAATCCAGTCCCGAATCGGCGACACCTTCTTTGGCGGCAACTACGGCATACTGGGCATAACGGTCAAATTTACGGGCCTCTTTGCGGTCAAAATGCAAATTGGGGTCGAAATTTTTTACTTCGCATGCAAATTGTGTCTTAAATTGCGAAGCATCGAAACGAGTAATAGGTCCGGCACCACTTACCCCATCAAGAAGCGCAGCCCATGTTTCGGCCACGTTAAGTCCCAACGGAGTAACTGCTCCCAGACCTGTTACTACAACTCTCTTTAATTCCATACAATCAGAGTAGTGTTGAATTACTTCACATTAGCTTCGATATAAGCTATTGCATCTCCTACCGTCTGGATTTTTTCAGTTTGGTCATCAGGAATGCTGACACCGAATTCTTTTTCAAAATCCATGATCAATTCAACGGTGTCAAGAGAATCTGCACCCAAATCATTCGTGAAGCTTGCTTCAGGTGTTACTTCCGATTCTTCTACAGCCAATTTATCAACGATAATAGCTTTTACTCTTGATGCAATTTCAGACATAATTTTCAGTTTTTAGTTAATAATAAATTACTTTCTTATTTTTGCCTTGCAAAGAAACACAATTTTCTTCAAACAAAAAAAATATTTACCCTATAATTTCACAAAACCTGCACAAATCCATAAAATATGTGCAGGTTTTGCGGCCTGAATTCAGGTTTTCATGTCATAAAAGTTCGTCTCCGATACCGGTTAAAATATTCAGAATCTCCACTCAATTTCCGTCAACAGACACAGCATCGCTGCAGGCAACCCGGCCGACCGATGAACCGCCCGACCAACTGCCTCCGTCGTACCAGCCATACCAGTTGCCGGCACTATTCGAAACCTGTCCGCCTTTATACAGGGCATATGTCGCACCGGGAACCAGCGCCGGCGCACTGAAGAACAGCGACATCCCCTGCATGGAACGGGGCATCGCATATGCAGCAAGCAGAGCACCCGACGCATCGAGCACCGCAGCGGTTTCGCCTTTCGACATCTTCAGCCCGTCACATACGACCGAAGGTTGCAGGCTCTCCGCCGAAGGCACGGTTACCGGCCCGCCAACGCCCAGCAGGGTGCCGCCGGTAATTTTGAATCCGTCGCCCGACCGGCTGTAAAACGACTTCTTGTCGGCGACCGATGTACTTCCCGACGCAATGACCAATCCGCCGGACACCGACAAGACGGAGTCCGATACGATACCGTCGTTGCGTACCGAGTAAGCATAGGTGCGACCGCCTTTCACATTCAGCGACAACGCTGTTACCGCATCGTCGCAGGCATACACATAAACGTCTCCGCCATTTATCGTCAGCGTAGATTTGCTGTCTATTCCCTCTGCACCGCCGGTTTTGCCCAGCACTGCTACATTGATTGTGCCGTCATTTATCGTTATATTTCCTTCCGCCTTTATCCCTTTGGGAGAAGATGTCAGTTCATTGTACACATACCGGTTCCCGGTCGTAGACACCGTTACCGTTCCGCCCGAAATCGTGATGTTTCCGGCCGCATTGATACCTTTTCCGCCGGCACCCGTACTCTTGGCCGAAACAAGACCGCCCCGAATGATGATATTGCCGTCACTTTTGATACAGGAGGGAGAAGACGTATCCTCTTCCGCCGTGTCAAACCACGCCTCGCCCGAAGTGTTCAAATCCAGTTTGCCGCCCGATATAGTAATCAACATATCCGATTTCAGACATTTGCCGGCCGCCGCCGAAACATGAGCGTAAATCAGCCCGCCGGTAACATACATACCTCCTAATTTGCTGTCGCCTTTGGCACGAATCGCATTTTTGGCCGCCTCTGTCACGGCAATCGTCACGCCGGGCCGGACATAACAGAATCCGTCGGCCGCAATGCCATGCCGCTGCCGGCCCCGCACGACCAAAACGCCGGTACCGCTGAACGACACATTGCCCTCGCTGAAGAAACAGCCCTTGCTGTCCTCATCGGGATTATCAATCACATCGGAAGCATACTCGACCGCATCGGTCAGCCGGTTGGTCGTCCCTTCGGCCAAATGGACAAAACAGGCTTTCTTATCCTGATTGTTAATAGCCGGGCCCTGTAACGACGTCAAATCCACTCCGGCCAACGTAAGTTTGATTTTTTGTCCCCCGTATATTTTCAGCGAACCGTCGGCACTTTGCCCCGACACGGTAATCTCGGCGGCCGACGAACACCGGGTCATATCAAGAACCACATGGGCGCCGTCATGGCGGTATGTCACATTCGGATTCTCACATGCCACCGACGGGGCGTCCGTCCCATGATATTCAACGTTCACTTTCACGGCAAAATCACTGCCGTTGTTCCCGTTCCGTTCCCAATAATAATCGACACTTGACCCAACCACATCGCTGGCGGCATCATCGGCCAGCTCACCCTCATAAGGACGTATCCCCGCAACAAATCCGGGCACATCGCTGTCGTCCCGGTATGCGGGATTTCCCGTCGGCATCAGATCCTCCGGAGTACACGACACCAAAAATGCCGGCAACAGCAAAGCCGATAAAAACAAAGTTCGAATCGTCATATAGATGCAATATTATAATTTAAATTCATAACCGATACCGATGACATGCCCGTCGGCATCCTCGATATCATGGCTTTTGACATACCGGTAGAACACGCTCAATACGTTCTTTTTGTTTACCTTGTATTCCGTTCCGGCCGTACATCTTATTTTCGAGTACCCGTACCAGTCTGTAATATTATTGTATATCTCTCCCGATACGAAGGGGGTAAATTTGCTTTTACGGATATTGTAATCCACTTTCAGCCGGGAGCGCAACATATGCCGGTGTTTAGGCTCGATATACTCTTTTTCCGTAATGATTGACTCCGTGCCCTCATCATACTTGTATTTATTGGCATACAACGGCGTATGATAAGTATACTGATAGCGTTCACGCAAAGAAAAAGTGACCCGGTTCCATTTGTAGCTCAAGGACAAAGCCAGCCCCGCCCGGTGTCTCGGCTGCCAGTAAGTACCGATGGTGTTTCCTTTTTTGGTATAACGGCTTTCGACACAGCGGTCGATAAACGAATAGTCGGCCGACAATTTCAGACAGCTCGCCAATTTGTAATCCAGCCCGGCCGAAAGCGCCCACCGTTCATTGTAAAACCCTTTTACCGTACGGTATTCTCCGCCGACATATGCCGACAGCCCTTTTGCAAGACCGAATTTCGCATCGGCCGAAGTCCACAGTCCTACACCCTGAGCTTTTACGGCCGATATGCCCCAGCAACAGAGCAGCGGCAGCAAAAACAGACTCTTTTTAATCATACTTCTCCCTTTGGAAATTTAAGCACGTTGTCTACGGAGTTTACCCCGACGTTTTCAGAATCATAATACACTTTCAGCATCGCCGTATCCCGGAGGAAATCGATAGAACCCACTTCGACCCGGATAATGGTCAGGCCCGTCCGCTGTCGCAAATCCTCCACCATCTGGTCATAACATTCCGGTTTTATCAGCTCTATACGGTCATACATCACCAATTTGCAGGAGAGGTGTTTCAGCCCGCGATTGCTTTCAAACAGCCAGATTGAAGCGATAAAAATCAAGTTGGTCAGCAGCAGTTCGGCATAGCTCAACGTTACGGCCAATGCGTTGATAACCGAAATCGAGATAATCACGAACAGATAGGTCATCTCCCGCACCGGCATCGATTCCGTCCGATACCGTATAATACCGAATATGGCAAACAGACCCAACGCCAGTCCGATTTTGAGTTTCACCCCGCCCAACAGGAAAATCAGGAAAAATATACTGATACTTATCAGCGAGAATGTAAAATAATAGTCCAGCCGGCGACTTTTCCGGTAATACAGAAAATGAACGATGCACCATATAACAAAGGTGTTGATAACAAACCGGAGCATCAACTGCCACATATCGGTTACATCAATTAAAGGCGTTCCCAAAAATGTCAGGGAGTCTATATTCTTACCTACAGCATCCACAACATAACCCGTTGACTCATAAATCTCTTCTTCCATGTTTTTGTTCTATTTTCATTAATAATATTTCATTCATTCTTTCCGGACAACTATTGCACCGACTGGCGCAACCGGTCCAGCATCCGCAGCTTCAGTTTCATCCGGTTCAGCTTCAACGTCTTGTTGGTCAAAGCCATACCCACACAATATTTACTGAATCCGCTGGGCTGGATATGCAAATCCCGGATAATGCCCTGAAGCGGGGAAACCGCAGCGATTCCGCTCCGTTTCCATTCGATGATGACCAGTTCAGGCAAAGCGGACTGGTCGCCGGTTATCAAATTACGGAACTGCAATCCGGTATCTATCGTCACCCGTTCGGTCATATCGTGGTTGACCAGTGTAATGCGGGTAAACCGGTTCTCGACCTGGCGCACCAGATCCCGTTGCAGATAGGCGGAATGCGTCTGGATGAACTCCGCATAATCGGTCAGATCCGAAGAACGGGATTCCACCAGGACCCGTTTCTTTTTGGTACGCCCCTTGTTGTTCTTTTTCTTGATTTCAATAAAGGCGGTCTCACTGTCCTCATACACACGCAGCCGTATCTTCTGGCGGCATTTGCGGCCCCGCTGATGTTCACGGAACATATCGCAACGGGGCGTATCGAAATAACAGGTATAATACGGCATGTTCCGGCGGGAGCCGATTTGCTGGATACGGTACGACGATCGGGCCAACTGCAACAACTGCTCCAATACCGGTACGGTCGTTACATATTTGGTATCGATACGATTCATCAGACGGACTTTCTCCATCTCTTCCAACGTTATCGGTTCGAAACCCTCCAATATCTGTGTCGATAATACCATACGGATTCGATGAAACAAATTTTTTGTAAAAAAACGATGATAATTGATTCATTTACAACTATCATCCGGAGACAAATATACGACAATTTTTAAAATACCAAACATCAGAGGGCATTTTATAGGCAGAAACTTTTTATTTCCTTTACCAAAAAATATCCGCAATACTTCCTAAGCATCGGGATTTTGGCTATTTTTGTGCACCACAAATAAAATTCGTTCATCCGTCATGAAAAAGCAGATTGCCATTTTTGCCTCCGGGTCAGGCAGCAATGCCGAGAACATTATCCGTTATTTCCAACATTCGCCACAGGCAGAAATAGCCCTTCTCGTCTGCAACAGACCCGATGCCCCCGTACTGCAACGGGTACAGCCATTCGGTACGCCGTGCAGTCTCATTACCCCGTCCGGGCTGCAAGACCCCGACACCATACTGCCCATACTGCAAAACAAACAGATAGATTTTATCGTGCTGGCCGGATTCCTGTTGCGCATTCCTGCCTTTCTGGTCGAAGCATACCCGCAAGCCATTGTCAACATCCATCCGGCCCTGCTGCCCAAATTCGGCGGGAAAGGAATGTACGGCATCAACATCCACCGGGCCGTTCTTGAAGCCGGAGAAACCCGGTCGGGAGTCACCATACACTACATAAACGAACATTTCGACGAAGGCGAACACATCGCCCAGTATACCTGTCCCGTCCTCTCCGATGACACCCCCGAATCGCTGGCCGGGCGCATTCTTGAGCTGGAACACCGGCATTACCCCGCCGTTATCGAAAAACTGCTCGGATAAAAACGTTATCCGATATTAAACCCCAGCTCACGCAATACCGGCACATCGGCCGGGCACACCCCCGAAAGCGTATAAGCCCCGAACTCCCGGCGCAAGCCATAATTCCCCCGCAGTTTTTCAAAATCGGCCGGAGAGCGGCGCAAGGCCTCCGTATCGTCCAGCGGACAATAAGTCGACAGGACGGCACGCACCCGTCCGTCGAAAGGAAATGCCGTCAAATCTATTCCGGCACAAGCCGGTTCCGGAGGGACAATCCGGGCAACATCGGCCCCGATATGCAGCCACCGGTTCACCGCCTCCACCATCTGCCGGGAAGCATTGGCCTTTCCGTCGGCCGAATATCCGGCAATATGAGGCGTTCCGATAAAAACATCCGACAACAGGGCGGCATCGATACACGGTTCATCCTCCCAGCAGTCCAGAATCATATCCGAGATACGCCCCTCCCGCCAGGCCGCATACATCGCCCGGTTATCGACCACAGCCCCCCTTGCCGCATTGAGGATAACCGGCTCACGGGCGACCCGTGCAAAAAACGCCCGGTCGGCCAGATGCCATGTCGCATCCGGGCCCTCCGGCGTCAGCGGCGTATGAAACGTAATGATATCACACCGGCGGGCAATCGTATCCAATGACACGAAGCCGCCGTCCGGCTCCTGGCGGGAACGGGGAGGGTCACACAACAGCACCTCCATCCCGAAAGCCCGGCAATAACGTTCGACAATGCGGCCGACATGCCCCACACCGACAATGCCGATAACGGACGCACTCAGATTTCGGCCCCGATGCTCCTGCAACGACAGCAGGGAAGAGAGGACATACTGGCCCACCGACGAAGCATTGCAGCCGGGAGCATTCGTCCATACAATGCCGTTGCGGCGGCACCATTCCGCATCGATATGGTCATATCCGATAGTGGCCGTACCGATGTAACGGACCCGGCTTCCCCGCAACAACCGTTCATCGCAGCGGGTACGGGTTCTTACCAGCAGGACATCCGCATCCCGCACCGACTCTGCGGTAATTTCTTCCGGAGCATAATAAGCCGTATCGGCAAAAGGCTCGAATACCCCCTGCATATACGGAATCTTGTTGTCTATAACGATTTTCATTCCCCCGTTTTTTAGCTTCGGCTGTAAAGATAACCTCTTTTTTTCGTTCATTGCCTCATCTCTTTTGGTATTTTGTAAAACAATTCTTAAGTTTGTAACAGCGAATAAAAAAACAAACAAAATGGATTTCTGCGAAAAATGCAACCGCATCTTTTGGGATGCGACACAATATTACCACCGGACCGACGATGTCGACGCCGAAATGAACAATCCGTTCGAAGAAAAAAGCATCGAATACTACCTGTTTCTCAAAAACTGGATCGACGCCGTACAATGGCATCTGGAAGACATTATCCGCAATCCCGACATCGACCCCGTCGAAGCGTTGAAGATAAAACGCCGCATCGACCGCTCGAATCAGGACCGGACCGACCTGGTAGAGCTCATCGACAGCTATTTCCTGGACAAATACAAAGAGACCGTACCCGCACCCGATGCCACGATAAACACGGAAAGCCCGGCTTGGGCCCTCGACCGGCTGTCGATACTGGCCCTCAAAATATACCACATGCAGCAGGAGACCGAGCGGACAGACGCTGCGCCCGAACATATCGGAAAATGCCGGGAGAAACTCCGTATTCTACAAGAACAGCGCACCGACCTGACGGCCGCCATAACACAACTGCTGGCCGACATCGAATCGGGTCGCAAATACATGAAAGTGTACAAACAGATGAAGATGTACAACGACCCGGCACTCAATCCGGTATTATACGCTTCAAAAAACAGGTGATTTGAACAGCGAAAACATCAAAAAAGTACTCATTATCCGGCTGTCGGCACTGGGCGATGTGGCGATAAGCATTCCCGTCGTCTATTCCGTATGCCGCGCATATCCCGCTATCCGATTCACCATGCTGACCTCTCCGGCCGCCGCCGGACTCTTTCTGGACAAACCGGACAACCTGACCGTCGTCCCGGCCCACATTCGGGGACGCCATGCCGGACTCAAAGGCATTTACACCCTGTACAAAGAATTGCGTGACAGCTCTTTCGATGCAGTCGCCGACCTGCACGACGTCCTCCGCTCCCGGCTGCTGCGGCAGTTGCTGTCCCTCTCCGGCTGCCGCACCGTCCACATCGACAAAGGCCGCCGTGACAAGAGGAAACTGACCGCCCGACGGAAAAAATGCCGGCAGCCGCTGACCTCATCGGCCGACCGGTATGCCGCTGTGTTTTACCGGCTGGGGCTCCCTTTCCAGAACACGTTTACCACCCTGTTCACCACCCGGCCGCCCCTGCCCGAAGGGCTACTGCCGGACACCGGACAACCGATTATCGGCATCGCCCCCTTCGCCAAACACAAAGGGAAAATATATCCTCCCGAATACATGGAACAGGTCATTGCCACCCTCGCCGCATCCGGCCGATACCGGCTGCTCTTGTTCGGCGGGCAGGGAGAAGAATCCCGACAGCTGGCCGAATGGGAACAGCAGTACGGCAACACCCTGTCACTGGCCGGGAAAAACTTGGGATTCGAAACCGAATTGGCTATCATCAGCCACCTTTCCGTCATGCTGAGCATGGACTCGGCCAACATGCATCTGGCCTCGCTGGTAGGCACGCCCGTTGTCTCCGTCTGGGGAGCCACACACCACTGGGCCGGGTTCATGGGCTGGAACCAGCACGAAAACAGA
>JAFLRV010000169.1 GCA_022511245.1 Coprobacter sp. | reverse complement strand
AATATCGTACAATTGGCCCAAATCGACTCTGCCGACAGAATCGCCGATATTATCCTGCATATCGCCGAAAAAAACTAATGTATACGAACATGGAAAAATTCACCTCACTCTATTTCATAGGAGCCGGCGGCATCGGCATGAGTGCCCTGATACGCTATTTTCTGGCCAAAGGGTATCGGGTGGCCGGATATGACCGTACCCCCTCCGGGCTGACCGAAGCCCTGATACAGGAAGGAGCCGAAATCGTCTACGACGAAGCAGCCGCCCTTATCCCCGACTACTGCCGCACACCCGAAACGACACTGGTCGTATACACTCCCGCCATACCCGAAAGCCATGCCGGATGGACCTACTTCCGGGAAAACGGATTCACGATTGTCAAACGGGCCCGGCTGCTGGGCATGATTACCCGCAACAGCAAAGGGTTGTGCTTTGCCGGCACACACGGCAAGACAACGACCTCGAGCATGGCAGCACACATCTTCGCCCAGTCAGAGACAGGATGCAACGCCTTTCTCGGCGGTATCCTGAAAAATTACGACAGCAACCTCATCCTCTCCGACACCAGCCCCTTCACCGTCATCGAAGCCGATGAATACGACCGGTCGTTCCACCAGTTGTCGCCCTATATGGCAGTAATCACGGCGTCCGACCCCGACCACCTCGACATATACGGAACCGAAGAAGCCTACCTCGAAAGTTTCCGCCATTTCACCACCCTCATCCGGCCCGGAGGAGCCCTTGTCATCAAAAAAGGAATCAAAGTCGAACCCGCCGTACAGGAAGGCGTGACCGTATACCGTTATTCGGCCGGAGAGGAAGGCGATTTCCATGCCCGCAACATCCGCATCGGCAACGGAGACATTCTCTTCGACTTTGTCACACCGAAAGAAATAATACCCGACATCCGGCTGGGAGTTCCCGTAAAAATAAACATCGAAAATGGGATTGCCGCTATGGCCGTTGCCTGGCTCAACGGGATACCGGCATCGGTCATCCGGGAAAGCATGGCCTCATTTCAGGGAGCCCGCCGGCGGTTCGACTACTGGCTGCGAAACGACCGCACCGTCATGATCGACGACTATGCACACCACCCCGACGAACTCAAAGCCTGCATAACCTCTGTACGGGCCCTCTACCCCGACAAAAAAATCAGCGGCATATTCCAGCCGCATCTCTACACCCGCACGCGGGATTTCCACAAAGAATTCGCCGCTGCCCTCTCGCTGCTCGACGAATTGATTCTGCTCGACATATATCCGGCTCGGGAACAGCCCATTCCCGGAATAACCTCCCGGCTCATCTTCGATGAAGTGACCTGTCCGCAAAAAGAACTTTGCACCAAAGATATGTTGGCAGAAAAAATAAAACAACGTAACTTTGAGGTGCTGATTACGGTCGGAGCCGGAGACATCGACCGTATGCTGCCGGAAATAAAAAACATATTGGCTGCCCGATGAAGAAAATTTTTAAATACATCCTCATAAGTCTGCTGCCGGGATATGCCCTGCTTTCGCTGGCGTTGTACGCTTCCGAAACCGGACAAACCGAATGCAACAGAGTACGTATCGACCTGAAGGACACCACTAAGGCGCAAATCATCTCGATTCCCGAAATCCGGCAGGAACTCCGGGACAAGCAAATAGACCCCACCGGAAAAACCTACGACCGGATAAACACCGAAGAAATAGAGACCGAGCTCCTCAAGAACCGGATGGTCTCCAGCGTCCAATGCTATAAAACGCCCGGCGGGACGGTGCACATCGACGTTACCCAGCGCCAGCCCGTACTGCGGATAATCAATGCACAAGGCAGTTTCTATATCGACAAAGAAGCGCAGATAATGCCCACCCCGAAAAACTTTACGGTCTATCTCCCGCTGGCCACCGGACACATTTCACAGGAATACGCCCGCACCAAACTGCTCCCCCTCGCCCTGTACCTCCGGCAAGACGAGTTCTGGAACGCCCAGATAGAACAAATTTACATCACACCGCAACAAGACATCGAATTAATACCAAGAATCGGAGATAATTTGATACTTTTGGGAAAAATAGATAACTTTGAGCAGAAACTGGCAAATCTGCGTTGTCTTTACGAGCAGATTATGCCCGAAGTAGGCTGGAACAAATACGATACAATAAACATAAAATACAACAATCAGGTGATTTGCACCCGAAGAAGATCATAATTCGCTATGGAGACAGGAAAATACATCGCCGCAATTGAGTTGGGTACCGCCAAAATCGTCGGTATCATCGGACAGAAAAAAGAAGACGGGACGCTGCACGTCCTGGCTATCGAACAGGAAGAGTCATCCGGTTGCATAAAACGCGGATGTATTCAGAACGTGGAGGAAACGGCCAGCCGGGTAAAAAAAATCATTACCAAGCTGGGGAACCGCACCACCGGTACGATTGAACAGATGTATGTGGGCATCGGCGGGCAATCGGTTCGCACGATTAACCATACCGTGCGCAAACAGTTGCCGGAAGACACTCAGGTAACCGAAGAGCTCATCCGCACCATGCACAGCGAAGGCCGCACCTTCCCTGTATACAACGCCGAGATTCTGAAGATTGTCCCCAACGAATACCTCCTCGACAACCAGCTCGAAACCCATCCCGTAGGCATATTCTGTTCCGACATTGAAGCCCGGTTGAAACTCATCGTAGGCCGGCCATCGATTCGGAAAAATATCGCACGCTGTCTCACCGAACGCTGCAAGATGCCCGTTGCCGGATATATCGTTTCGGCACAGGCAACCGCTGCCGCACTGCTCACCGAAGACGAAAAAAATCTGGGATGCGCCCTGATTGACTTCGGGGCCGGTACGACAACCCTGTCGATTTACAAGGACAATCTACTCCGCTACCTGATAACCATCCCGTTCGGCGGAAGAAACATTACCAAAGACATCAGTTCGCTCAATATTCTGGACTCGGAAGCCGAGAATCTCAAAATCACGTTCGGAAGCGCCATCAACAATTCCGACATGCAAAAACACGAATTGAGAATCGACGGACTCGACTCCTCCAAAATAAAATACCAGGACCTTTGCCGCATCATCGAACCCCGTATCGAGGAGATTGTCGAAAATGTCCACGAACAAATCGATGTTTCCGGATATGCCGACCAGCTGGCACGGGGCATTATCATTACCGGCGGAGCCTCTCTGCTGCGGGAACTGCCCGAACTCCTGACCCAGAAAACCGGAATGAAGGTAAGACGGGGGTCGATTCCCCGCACGATTTCGTTTGCCAACCGCATAGAGGGAGGCAAACCGGCCTACTCTCAGGCAATCGGGCTGCTGATGCTCGGTGAAGAAAACTGCATCGGCAGAAAAATCAGTACCGCAGAACCGGTCGGCACGGCAACGGCAACGGCGGCAACGGCCCCCCAAGAGCAGGAAGGACAGAAAGTGCAAAAGGTACAAAAAGTACAAAAGCCGAAAAATCCGGACAATTCTTTCTTAAAAAGGTTCAAAAACAAGGCCAAAGACACCGTAGAGAAACTGCGGCTGTTCGAAGACGACGATGCCGAATTAATCTAACCAAGATGCGTAAAACAACTCATAAAATACAACAAGGACTATGGACGAAGAAATAAACAATGTTCCTTTTGAATTTGAGGGGACACAAAAATTCCCCCCTATTATAAAAATCATCGGCGTGGGCGGAGGCGGAGGCAACGCCGTAGACCATATGTACAAGGAAGGAATACAGGACGTAACCTTTGTCCTGTGCAATACCGACCAAAAAGCATTGTCACGCTCCAAAGTTCCTATTAAAGTCCAGCTGGGAGAAGGTCTGGGTGCCGGAAACAATCCCGAAAGAGGACGGATGGCCGCAGAAGAAAGTGCGAAGAAAATTCAGGAACTCTTCTCCGATGGCAATACCAAAATGGTATTCATTACAGCCGGTATGGGCGGAGGAACCGGAACCGGAGCCGGCCCCGTCGTTGCCAAGATAGCCAAAGACCTCGATATACTTACCGTAGGTATCGTCACCATTC
>JAFLRV010000168.1 GCA_022511245.1 Coprobacter sp. | reverse complement strand
AATAGACAAAGAAAAACCAGAACAAAAGGTAATCGTACTGCTCGGCGTATCCGGTTCTGACCGCATACAGGGAGAGCATGACCCCTATAAAAACCAACAGATTGGCTGTCCAGAATCCTCGTTTCATCCAGCGACGATTAAACCAGATTTTAATCACCCGCCTGTAAATATAGGTATCGGATGCCCAATTAATACCTATCAACGCCAAAAATAGAAACAGCTGTATTCTCATTTTCATCTGTTATTTGGGGGATAAAGATAATAAAATTAAGGCAGGCAACCGCCGTTTTACTTTTTTATCGTACTTTTGTGTAGTGAACAAAACCGAAAAGAGATGATTTTACCGGACGCCTTCGTTTCCCGCACCCGAGAACTGCTGAAAGCGGAATATCCCGCTTTTGAGGAGGCTTTGCAGGCCGAAGCGCCGGTGAGTGTACGGCTTCACCCGAAAAAGGCTCCCGGCCGGCTGCCTGACAGCGACCGGGTGGCGTGGGCGGCACACGGTTTTTTCCTGAACGAACGTCCGGCCTTTACGTTCGACCCGCTGTTCCATGCCGGTGCCTACTATGTACAGGAGGCCTCCTCGATGTTTTTGGGACAGGTTATCCGGCAATATGTCTCCGGTCCTGTACGCTGTCTCGACTTGTGTGCCGCTCCGGGTGGAAAAACGACCGATGCGGTTTCGGAACTGCCCGAAGGGAGCCTGATGGTCAGCAACGAAATCGTACGGAACCGGGCTTATGTACTGGCCGAGAACGTGGCCAAATGGGGCTCTCCCTATTGCATCGTCACGAACAACGGGGCCGAAGATTTCGGCTCACTGACCGGTTATTTCGATGTGATATTCACCGATGTTCCCTGTTCGGGGGAAGGGATGTTCCGGAAAGACCCGGAGAGTATCGGAGAGTGGTCGGTCGGGAACGTGGCCCGCTGCGCCGAACGGCAGCAGGAGATTCTGCACCGCATCTGGCCGGCATTGCGTCCCGGCGGACTGCTGATATACAGCACCTGCACCTACAACACCGAAGAAAACGAAGAGATGATTGCCCTCCTGCACCGGAAATTCGGCGCTGAAGTCTTACCAGTGGAAACCCTGCCCGAATGGGGGATTCACGAGGCTTTGCAGGGTGACCTGCCGGTGTACCGGTTTATGCCGCACCGCACTCGGGGAGAGGGATTTTTTATGGCGGTACTGCGCAAACCGGAAGAGGAGGATACGGTACCTTTTTTCACGGAAAAACAGCGAACGAAAAAAAAGGGAAGCAAAACGGTTCTGCCTCCTGTTCCGGTCGCCGTTCAATCGTGGATAACGCATCCTGAAACATTTTTCTTTCGGTCTTCACCGGAGGGGATAACGGCTTTTCCGTTATCGTACCAAACAGATTTGGCGCTGCTGACAGCCCGGCTGAACGTCATTCATGCGGGTATTCCGCTGTGTACGTTCAAAGGGAAAGATACAATTCCGGCACCGGCGCTGGCGCTCTCGACCGCCCTCAACCGAGATGCGTTCCCTTCGATAGATACCGACCTGACGACAGCCATCGCCTATCTGAAAAGAGAAGCGATACCGACCGGCAGCGACATGCCCAGAGGCTACCTGCTGGTGACTTACCGCCACATCCCGTTGGGTTGGGTGAAAAATATCGGCAACCGGGCGAACAATCTCTATCCGCCAGAGTGGAAAATACGAAGCGGGTACCTGCCTGAAAAGTGCGCCGGACTGTCGTGGACAGCGACTGAAACGAAATAGCCGAAATTTATTCTGCATTTCAACGGCTTTTCCTGCCAAAAATCACAATTCTTTTTTTAAATTTGCAAAAAGAGGGATATCCGGAGCGTGCGGAACAACCGGACATCGCTTTTTGAGAAACGGTTTGTTTTACGAAAATAACAGCACTATGATTTTAGATTCCCTACACCATTCGGCTTCCATAGAGTCCTTGCATCCCCGCTTCAAACAAGCGTTCGACTACTTGAAATCGAACGATTTGTCCCGACAGGAACCGGGAAAAATCGTACTCGACGGAGACAATCTCTACATTTCGGTGGCCGAATTGACCGGAAAAAGTCCGAAAGAGGCCAAAATAGAGACACACAGCCGCTATATCGACATACAAATGCCGCTGACCGCTCCCGAAATTATCGGATGGAAAGCGGGTGCCAAACTGGAAAAACCGGCGACTCCCTACAACGAGAGCGACGACATCGCCTTTTTCGATGATGAGGCCACGAATTTCGTCCGCATCGAACCGGGTGAATTCGCCATATTCTTTCCCGAAGACGGCCATGCACCCGGCATCGGAGAGGGGATATTCAAAAAAGTTATCGTCAAAGTCAAAATCTGAAAAGGGAGGGTTTCGTTCCCGCTCTTTGAATTTATCACCTTAAAATCCCGCCCGTATGGAGCATCTGAATTTAATCGAAAATGACCCTTGGCTGGAACCTTACCGCAAAACTATCGAAAAGCGGTACCGGCAGGCAGCCGACAAAGAAAAAGAACTGACGCAGGAGTCCCTCACGCTCTCGGATTTCGCCACAGGCTACCTCTATTTCGGTCTGCACCGGATGCCCGACGGCTGGGTCGTGCGGGAGTGGGCTCCCAACGCTACGGAAATCTATCTCATCGGCTCCTTTTCGGAATGGCAGGAACGGGAAGAATACCGGTTCCGGGCGCTGCCGAACGGGGTGTGGGAGGTTCGTCTCCAACCCGACAAACTGCATCATCTCGATTTGTACAAGCTGTCGATGCACTGGAACGGAGGACAAGGCGAGCGCATTCCGGCGTGGGCCACACGGGTAGTACAGGACGAGAAAAGCTATATCTTTTCGGCACAGGTATGGGCTCCCGAAAAACCCTATGTGTTCAAAAAGAAAAAATTCGTGCCGAAAACTTCTCCTCTTCTGATTTATGAATGTCACATCGGCATGGCACAGGAGGAGGAGCGCATCGGCACATACGACGAGTTCCGCCGGAACATCCTGCCCCGCATCGCTGCCGACGGCTATAACGCCATACAGATTATGGCCATACAGGAACACCCTTATTACGGCTCTTTCGGGTATCATGTGTCGAGTTTTTTCGCCCCCTCCTCCCGATTCGGGACACCGGACGAACTGAAACATCTTATCGACGATGCTCACAACTTAGGCATAGCCGTGATTATGGACATCGTACACTCGCATGCGGTGAAAAACGAAGTGGAGGGACTGGGTCGGTTCGACGGCTCGGCCGACCAGTTTTTTTACGGCGACCACCGGCGGGAGCATCCGGCTTGGGATTCGCTCTGTTTCGACTACGGGAAAAACGAAGTGCTGCATTTTCTCCTCTCGAACTGCAAATATTGGCTGGAAGTGTTCCGGTTCGACGGTTTCCGGTTCGACGGGGTAACGTCGATGCTCTACCACGATCACGGACTGGGCAAGGCTTTCGGCAGTTATGACGATTACTATGACGGCGGACAGGACGAAAACGCCATTACCTATCTGACACTGGCCAACCGGCTGATACATGAGGTCAATCCCCATGCCGTTACCATTGCCGAAGAGATGAGCGGCATGCCCGGTCTGGCGGCCAAAACCGAAGACGGCGGCATCGGGTTCGATTACCGCATGGCTATGGGTATTCCCGATTTCTGGATAAAAACAATCAAGGAGAAAAAAGACGAGGAGTGGAAACCTTCGACCATTTTCTGGGAAGTGACCAACCGGCGAGCCGACGAGAAAACGATAAACTATGCCGAAAGTCACGACCAAGCGCTGGTGGGAGACAAAACCATCATTTTCCGGCTCATCGACAAGGAGATGTACTGGCACATGATGAAAAACGACCCGAACTATACAGTAGATCGGGGTATCGCTCTGCACAAAATGATTCGATTGATTACGCTCTCGACGATAAACGGCGGTTATCTCAACTTCATGGGCAACGAATTCGGCCATCCCGAATGGATAGATTTTCCGAGAGAGGGTAACGGCTGGTCTCACAAATATGCCCGACGGCAATGGAGTTTGGTAGACCGGGAAGAACTGAAATACAGTT
>JAFLRV010000167.1 GCA_022511245.1 Coprobacter sp. | reverse complement strand
TTTTACGGGTAATAAACAATACCGGATAACCGTTCTCCAGCCGTTTCAGAACCAGACTGTACACCGCCCACAATCCTGCGGCAAAAAGGGTGAGCAGGTCGCCCAGCGGATTAATCTCCAGAATGAAACTCCCGTTAAACACGACTAAAGCCACTCCGACCAAAGCTACGAACGAACCGGCCACCAGATTGGCCCGCAACCGCTCTTGCCGGTAAACCGCACAGGCCAGCAGAGCGGTCAGTATCGGCGTGGTGGCAATAATCAGCGACACATTGGAGGCCAGTGTAATACCCAGCGCCGTATTTTCGGCATAAAAATAAAGCGAGCCGCCCGATATGCCGGCCAAAAGCAACAGGGCTTCATCTTTCCAGCTGTCGGCCCACAGGCGGCGGGGCGACCAGAACCAAATGCACAGATAGGCCTGTGCAAAACGGTACAAAAATATCTCCGGAGGGGTAAGTCCGTTCAACAGCAGCAGTTTGGTGGAGACAAAGGTGGTTCCCCACACGATAATGGAAAATATGGCCAGTAAATGGTAAAAACGGCTGGTATGTTTCATCGGATACACACTTACAAGAGAGAGACTCCCGGCGGCATACCGATGGCCGGGAGCCTCTCCGTCTGTTGTTTTGTCACTGCAACATCAAAGTTTGGCCTTAATGGCTTTGGTCTCTTCTTCGTATCCCGGTTTTTCGAGCAGGGCAAACATGTTTTTCTTGTAAGCCTCCACACCCGGTTGGTCAAAAGGATTTACCTCCAGCAGGTAACCGCTGATACCGCATCCTTTCTCAAAGAAATAGATGAGTTCTCCCAAATAACGTTCGGTGATTTCGGGTATTTCGATTTTGAGATTGGGCACACCGCCGTCGACATGGGCAATCTGAGTTCCCAGTTCGGCCATTTTGTTAACCTCATCGACCCGTTTTCCGGCAAGGAAGTTCAACCCGTCGAGATTGTCTTCATCGGTGGGAATCGTCACATTATATTTCATGCGGCTGACCGACAGCACGGTTTCAAAAATGGTGCGCTCGCCTTCCTGTATCCACTGGCCCATAGAGTGCAGGTCGGTGGTAAAGTCGACCGAAGCGGGGAAAATACCTTTGTTCTCTTTGCCCTCGCTTTCGCCGTAAAGCTGTTTCCACCACTCGGCAAAGAAGTGCAGCTTGGGATTGAAATTGACCAAAATCTCTATTTTCTTTCCGCTCCGATACAGCACGTTGCGGGCAGCTGCATAGACGGCAGCGGGATTTTGCCCGAAAGGAACGTCTTCACCGCAGGCTTTCTCCATAACGACAGCTCCGGCCACCAGCGCACGGATGTCGAACCCGGCAATGGCAATGGGCAGCAATCCTACCGGAGTGAGCACCGAGAAACGGCCGCCGACGTTGTCGGGAATCACGAAAGTCTTGTACCCTTCCATATCGGCCAGTTTGCGCAAGGCTCCCCGTGCGGCATCGGTAACAGCCACAATGCGATGTTTGGCTTCTTCTTTGCCTACTTGTGCCTCCAGCTGCTTTTTCAACAGGCGGAAAGCGATGGCCGGTTCCGTAGTCGTTCCCGATTTCGAAATATTCACCAGACCGAACTGCTTGCCGGCCAGTACCTGTTGCAATTCATAGAGATAATCTTCGCCGATATTCTGCCCGGCAAACAACACCTGCGGGTATTTGCCTGCACCCAACATCGGAGCAAAGGTGTGGGAAAGTGCCTCGATAACGGCTTTCGCTCCCAGATAGCTGCCGCCGATACCGATAACGACTACCACTTCGCAACGCTCCTGCAACCGGGCGGCGGCATTCTCGATTTCGGTCAGATGGGCATCGGTAAGAGACGAGGGCAGGTTGAGCCATCCCAGAAAATCGTTCCCTTTGCCGGTGCCTTTATGCAATTTCTCCATACTGTCGGCCACTCCCGGCGCACAGGCCAATACCTGCGCCTTGCCGGCGGCATCGAATGCTTTGTCGATATTCAATCGGATTGTTTCCATGTCAAAACTATTTTTTCGGTTGTTTTTATCTGTCTAATTTACTCTTTATTTTTATAAAATAAAAGAGATACCGCATTGCACCGTATCTCTCTCCGCTCCCGCTCTACCGGAACGACTCTTGCAGCCGTTTTATCTCGATATAGGACGAGAGTTTCCGGTACAGGATATTGTAGACCGTATCGAGAATGGGCATCTCCACCTGATACTGTTCGTTGATTTCCTTGATACATTTGGTCCCGTAATATCCTTCGGCAATCATCTCCATCTCGATTTGGGCCGTCTTTACGGGATAACCTTTCCCGATCATGGTGCCGAACGTATGGTTGCGGCTGAACCGGGAATAGGCTGTCACCAGCAAGTCGCCCAGATAGGCCGACTCGCAGACATTGCGTTTAATGGGATGTACCGCCTCCAGAAAACGGTCGAGTTCCCGGATGGCGTTCGACACCAGTACCGCCTGGAAATTGTCGCCGTACTTCAGCCCGTGACAGATACCGGCAGCAATGGCATATACGTTTTTCAGCACCGAAGCATACTCTATGCCTTCTACGTCTTCCGAAATACCGGCTTTCAGGTAGCGGGTACTCAACAAACCGGTAATGGCCTGCGCCTTCTCCGTGTCGGGACAGCCGATAGTAAGGTAGGAAAGGCGTTCGAGAGCCACCTCTTCGGCATGGCAGGGGCCGCCGATAACGGCCAGATTCTCGGCCGGGATATGATAGAACTTTTTCAGGTAATCGGTTACAATCATATTCTCGTCGGGAACGATACCTTTAATGGCCGACACGACAAACTTGCCGCTCAACGGCTCTTTGAGTTTCTTAAGATGCTGTTTCAAATAGGGCGAAGGCATAACCAGAATCAGCGTATCGGACTCCCGCACCACTTTGTTCAGGTCTGTGGTAAAAGAGATTCGGTTGACATCGAACTCCACACTCGACAGGTACACCGGGTTGTGCCCCAACCGCTTGAAATCGGCAATTCGGTCCCGCCGACGCATATACCAGTTAATCGAAGGAGTATTGCACAATATCAGTTTGGCGATGGCGGTGGCCCATGTTCCGCCGCCCAATACCGCTACTTTTCCGGGAAAACTCATCGCTCTGACACTTTTATTTAGCATGCTCTACCCACGTTTTTACCTCATCGGGCGAAGGGTTGGGCAATTCAAGTTTATACTTTTTGTTGAGACCGCAAAGCTCCTGATGCAACTTGTTCGGATTGGCTTCGCCCAGCATCTTCACGGTCAGGTAACCGGCTTTCTGCACGGGAGCGACCCATTCCTGCGGGACACCGACCGCCACATACAGGGACTCGGCATCTTTTTTCTGTGTCTTTTCAGGCCGCATCTGCGGGAAGAAGAGCACCTCCTGAATGGTGGTCTGTCCGGTCATGAGCATTACCAGACGGTCCATCCCGATACCCATACCCGAAGTGGGAGGCATACCGTACTCCAGTGCCCGGATAAAATCGTTGTCGATAAACATGGCTTCGTCGTCGCCTTTTTCCGAGAGGCGGAGCTGTTCCTCGAAACGGTAACGCTGGTCAATGGGGTCATTCAATTCGGAATAGGCGTTGCAAAGTTCCTTGCCGTTGACCATCAGTTCGAAACGCTCGGTAAGTTCGGGATTGTTCCGGTGCTTCTTGGTCAGGGGTGACATCTCGACGGGATAATCGGTAATGAACGTGGGCTGTATATAGTTGCCCTCGCACTTCTCGCCGAATATTTCGTCTATCAGCTTGCCTTTGCCCATAGTATCGTCGACCTCGACGCCGATTTCCCGGCATACCTGCCGCAACCGGGCTTCGTCCATTCCCGAAATGTCGACGCCGGTGAACTCCTTGATGGCATCCGTCATGGTCACCCGCTTGAACGGGGCCTTGAAACTGATGACCTGGTCGCCCACCTTGACCTCTGTGGTTCCGTTCACATCGAGACAGATTTTTTCGAGCATCTTCTCGGTAAAATCCATCATCCAGTTGTAATCCTTGTACGAAACATAAATTTCCATACAGGTAAACTCAGGATTGTGGGTACGGTCCATCCCTTCGTTGCGGAAATTTTTCGAGAACTCGTAAACACCCTCGAAACCGCCTACAATCAGCCGTTTGAGATAAAGTTCATCGGCAATACG
>JAFLRV010000166.1 GCA_022511245.1 Coprobacter sp. | reverse complement strand
ATGAATTTGAAACCACGGGTTTCATCGAATTTCTCAGCGGCTTTGATAAGCCCTAAATTGCCTTCATTGATAAGGTCGGGGAGACTTAATCCCTGATTCTGGTACTGTTTGGCCACCGACACCACGAAACGCAGATTGGCACGGGTCAACTTTTCCAAAGCTGCCCGGTCGCCCTTTTTAATACGTTGGGCGAGCTCGACCTCCTCTTCAACCGTGATTAAATCCTCACGTCCGATTTCCTGAAGATACTTGTCGAGAGAAGCACTTTCCCTGTTGGTAATTGATTTTGTGATCTTTAATTGTCTCATTCTGCAAAATGAAATTTTGGAATGCAAATATAGCATTTTTTACCGATATCCGTACCTTTCCGGCCTATAAAAAACGTGTCGCACAGAAAAAATATCCGGTTTCCGGCTATAGGTACAACATACGATAATAACGATTTGTTTCCCGATTTTATTGTATGTATCAGTATATTTGAAAAAACACAACCTCTCAGGGGTATGGCCCTGAAGAGATTGTGTTTCGGACTTGTTTTTGACATATTTCAAGGACGTCCTTTTCCGGTAATGATATTATTCAGACAAGTCTACGGCGTAATATCCGGTTTTTCCGTTCGGGTACAATCCGGTAATAAACATGACCTTGTCACTGCTGTTGCTCTTCATGATGCTGTTGAATATATCTTCCACATCGCTTACCGATGTTACCAGCGAGTTGTTGATGCGCAGGATGATAAATCCGTTGCGGATACCGGCTTCCTGGAATTTGCCGGCTTTGATGCCGTCTACCTGAACGCCGTTGCGGATGTTCAGCTCCTGACGGGTTTTCTCTTTCAGCTCCTTGAAAGCGGCGCCTAACGAATCGATACCCACCGCTTTGCTTACCGATGTGTTGCCCTGGATATTTTTCAGCGTTACGGTCAGTTCTTTGGACTGCTTGCCCTGAACAACCGTCACTTTGATTTTATCTCCGGGACGATAGCGGTTGACCTGTTCCTGCAATCCGGCTACATTTTTCACGTTCACTCCGTTGATGGCTTTGATAATGTCTCCCTTTTTGATTCCGGCCTCCATAGCGGCGCTTCGGTCGTTCACCTCTTCCACATATGCGCCGTCCTGCACCTCGATGTCTTTCTCTTTGGCCAGTTCCGAGTTGATGTCGCGAATGGCGATTCCCAGCACGGCCCGCTGTACGGTACCGTATTGTTTCAGGTCGGTGATGACTTTGCTCACGATACTGGTCGGTATGGCGAACGAATAGCCCGAATATGCACCCGTTTCAGAATAGATGGCCGTGTTGATACCCACCAGTTCCCCGTTGGTGTTGACCAGTGCTCCGCCACTGTTTCCGGGATTCACGGCCGCATCGGTCTGGATGAACGATTCAAGCCCCATCGTTCCGGTTCTGCTGTTGTTCGATATGATACCCAGCGACCGGGCTTTGGCGCTGACAATACCGGCCGTTACGGTCGAAGTCAGCTGGAACGGGTTGCCGACGGCCAGTACCCATTCGCCCACTTGCAGTTTGTCCGAGTCTCCGAAGGGGATAATCGGCAAATCGGTCGCCTCTATTTTCAGCAGAGCGAGGTCGGTCGACGGGTCGGTTCCGATAACTTTGGCGTTGAATGCCCGTTTGTCGTTCAAAGTTACCTCCAGAATGTCGGCACCCTCTATCACATGATTATTGGTGACAATATATCCGTCGGTCGAAATGATGACACCCGACCCCATGCCTACACGGGGCTGAGGCTGGATACTGCCTCCCCGCTGGCCGAAAAAGAATTCGAAAAACGGGTCTTGCATCATACTCTGCTGCTGTTTGGCGTGGGTAGTCGATTTGATGCTTACCACTGCGTTTACCGTACTTTCGGCCGCTTTGGTAAAATCGGTCTCTATGGCAGCGGCATGAGAGGTCAGCATATAGCCGGCCGGCCGGGCAAATTCCGATGTATGTTCGATATCCTTGTTGTTTTTGTTAAACTGTGAAGAATTCAAAAATGCAAATGCGCCGACGGAGACGCCCGAACTGACAAGAGCGACAAGGGCGAAACTGAATAATTTTTTTCCGTAATCTTTCATAATTCTATTGGCTTCAAATGTTAAATTAAAGACTAATTTAAGTATTTCACTTGTTAAATTTAATACAATAATCGGGAAGTTGTACCATAAGGGTTGTCATTTTTATAAACTTTTAATAGCATCACTGTCTGTTTAACAGCGCTTAACGAAGAGACCCTTTCACAAGCGGCAAAGTTGCATTATTTTTACAGACATAAAGTCACGGTATGACTGTACGGTCGGCAGGCAGCCGGTAATATAATGTGTAACCGTTTGCATAACCCGCCGGTATAGTGTATATTTGTAGCGAATACAGCAGGACAATCTGTCGCTTGCACCTGTGTGCAAGAGGAAAGTCCGGGCAACACAGAGCACCATATTTCTTAACGGGAAGCTGTTCGCAAGAGCAGAGTAATGTAACAGAAAATAACCGCTTTCGCAAGAGAGTAAGGGTGAAAAGGTGAGGTAAGAGCTCACCGGTCTTTATGGTGACATAGAGAGCCGTACATCTTATGGGTTGTAAGGTTATGTATACCGGCGCAGTAGGGCTGCTCGTCCGATGTCGGGGGGTAAACCGCTAAAACTTTGTGGCGACATAAAGTTCAGATAAATGACAGATGCCCCGTGTTTGCGGGGAACAGAACCCGGCTTATCGGCCTGCTGTATTCTTTTATTTTTAAATAGTACGATATGGAAAAAATGTCGTTTATCGCCCGTATGAAACACGGTTTCCGTCGTGTTTTCAAGTTTCTTGTCGAAGATATGTGGCGCATTACCGGAAACGAGGTGTCGGGTGGTCGCCGTCGATTGATTAATTTAGCCAAGACCATATATATATCGGTCCGCCGTTTTCAGGAAGACAATCTCATGTCACGGGCTTCGGCCCTTACCTACAGTACGCTGTTGGCTGTTGTTCCCGCATTGGCGTTGATATTTGCCATAGCCAAAGGCTTCGGATTCCGCAATATCATCGAAAGTCAGCTTTTCGACTATATACCGGCGCAGCGGGAAGCCTTGTCGCATGCCCTTACCTTTGTCGATGCCTATCTGGAACATGCGCAGAGCGGAGTGTTTGTCGGTATCGGGCTTATCTTTCTGTTTTGGACGGTCATCAGTCTGATGGGAAATGTCGAGAAAGCATTGAACGACATTTGGCAGGTAAAATCCCGCTCGTTTCACCGGAAAGTGACCGATTATACCTCGATGTTCGTCATTCTGCCCGTTCTGATGATAGCATCGAGCGGTCTCTCCCTTTTTGTCTCTTCCGGAATCAACAACAGCGCATACCTCAGCATCATCAGTCCGCTGGTGCAGTTTCTGCTGTCGTTTGCCCCCTATTTCCTGACCTGCATGCTTTTTACCGGCATTTATCTGCTGGTCCCGAATACCAAAGTGAAATTTCTCAATGCCTTTATAGCCGGTATTATCTGCGGTACCATTTTTCAGGGATTCCAGTATGTCTATATCAGCGGACAGATTTGGGTGTCGAAATACAATGCCATATACGGCAGTTTTGCATTCCTGCCGCTGTTTCTGCTGTGGATGCAGTTGTCGTGGCTTATCTGTTTGTTCGGAGCGGTCTTGTCCTTTTCGGCGCAGAACATAAGGAATTATGATTATGAAAACGACACGAAAAATATCAGTCGTTTTTATAAAGATTTCTTTTCGATATTGATTGCCTCCATTGTGGTGAAACGGTTCGAACGGGGCGAAAGACCACTGACGCAGGAGGAGATTTCCAATCGGTATCGGATACCCGTCAAACTGACCGGGCAGATATTGACCCTGCTGGTGGAAACAAAAATTTTGGCGGAGACCGCTGTCGATGCCGATGACCGGATTATGGCCTACCAGCCGGCGGTGGATATAAACCGGATAACCGTCGGCCGGTTATTGGAAAAGATTGATAAATGGACGAAAGCGGAAAAGAACAACAAGTGTAAAATATTTCAGTGGATCAGGCTGAAAAAGAGAAAACCTTTCGACATTGATTTTGATAACCGCTATCATGACCAATGGTCTACCCTGATACACTCCCGGAAAGAAATGTACAGGGCAGAAGTTCTGTTGAAGGATA
>JAFLRV010000165.1 GCA_022511245.1 Coprobacter sp. | reverse complement strand
GGGCTCGAACCCAGGACCCCAACATTAAAAGTGTTGTGCTCTACCAGCTGAGCTAGCGAATCTCCTGTTTTAAACGCATCGATTTCTCAAATGCGATGCAAAGGTAGCGCTTTTATTTAAACTACCAAAAAAACTGCGACTTTTTTTCCATTTTCCGCTTAAAACGGCGACACACGCACCCTGCCAGCAGCACATAAAGCAGCATGTAACCCGCCGACAGCCCCAAAATGACGACCTGTTTCCGCCGCAGTCCGGCCGTACAGCACCCGGCGGGCGATGCACGCGCCTTTTTCCACCGTCACCTGTCCCGGCTCGCGGGAGAGCGCCTTTGGGCTCCTTTGGCTCTGCCGATGCGTTTGGCGGGTTTCCAGCGGTGCAGTCCTTTGTTGGCAAAGCCGCCTTTGTGGAAATTATCCCGAAAGTGAGACTGGGCGGCAACGGCGATTTTGAGGGGTATTTTGCGCCGGAAGGCTTCGATGAGTTCCTTCCGGTGGCGTTGCAGCTGCTTTTCGAACTGTTGGGGCGTCATTTTTTTCGATTTTGTTTGGTGATTTAAAAAAATAGCGTACTTTTGCAAATACGGGGGGGCATTAAGTTGACCCTCGTCTTAAGTCCCTCGCTTTTCGGAGCGGGGGCATTCTTTTTTCTTTGCAATCGTTCCGCCGACGTGTTTTCTGTTGTTGGTAATGGTGGCAATATCGGCCGGTTTCCCGTCGATAATCAAATCCAAAGCTGGCAGTTGGGTTCCGCTGATAGCCGTTGCCGCCGGTCGCCCGGTAGCAGACCATGCAGATATTTTTCCGACTTCCCGATTTTTGTTGTATCTTTGCCCCAAAGGAAGAGAGATGAAAACAAGACATGCCTTATGGGGAGTTTTTGTGCTGCTGACGCTGTGTTCGGCCCGTCCCCACACCTCGTATTTCAACCGGAAGGAACGTGCGCTGATTGGCGGGGCGGGCGATTCCCTGATGCGGGTCTGGCAGACGACCGACCGCCGCGATTCCCTCTTTTTGCGCACCCTTTCCCGGCCGTTGAGCCGGAAAGAGATACGTTCCCCCTATTTCGAAACGCTGAAAAGGCGGATGCTCTGCACCGTCAGGGATACCGCACATCCCGGAGTAGGCATTGCGGCCCCGCAGGTAGGCATCGGCCGGTGTCTGATAGCCGTACAGCGTTTCGACAAGCCCGGAAAGCCCTTCGAGTTTTACATCAATCCCCGTCTGGTGTACCGCTCCGGACAGCAGCAGACAGGACGTGAAGGCTGCCTTTCCGTACCCGACCGGGCCGGAAGCGTATCCCGTTCGGCCGACATTGTGGTCCGTTACCTCGACGAAGCCACCTTGCAGGAGCGGCAAGATACCGTCAGCGGCTATACGGCCGTCATTTTCCAGCACGAGACCGACCATTTGGAAGGCATACTCTATATCGACAAATTAGAAAAATAAACCTATGAAAACAGTATATCGGACAACAGGCACATGCAGCACGGTTATCGAACTGGAGCTGTGCGGCGGCGTGGTAAAAAATGTCTCATTTCGGGGCGGATGCAACGGCAATCTGCAAGGCATCGGCCGCCTGGTCGAAGGATTGCCCGCCGGTGAAGTCATCCGCCGGCTCGACGGCGTGCGCTGCGGAAACAAATCGACCTCCTGTCCCGACCAGCTTTGCCGGGCCGTCGAACAAGCCCTCCGGGAACAGCCGTCCGGCGAGTGAAAACACACCCGGAATCCCGCACAGGAGACGAAACCCGTTATTCCGGAGAACCCCCCTTTTCTTCAGGCTCCGGTTTTTTGTCGGCCGGCGTCTCAGGAGTCGGCACCCCCTCCCGCAGGATATATTTCTGGTAATAAGAGAGCAGGAGAGTCGTCATCGGCAGGGCGATAATCATCCCGATAATGCCCAGCAGCGTACCCCAGATGGACAGCGAAAGCAGGATAATGGCCGGATTAAGACCCGTTACACGACCCATGATGCGGGGCACCAGAAAGCAGTCCTGAATAAGTTGCACCACCACGAACACGGCTAAGCAGGCACCGAACAGCATCCAGAAATTGCCGCCCGTTTCCGACGCCTTCAGCAGACAGAGCAATACGGTGGGAATAAAACCAACGATTTGCAGATAGGGCACCATGTTCAGCAGGCCGATAAACATGCCCAGCACAATCGCCAGCGGCAGACCTGCAATCAGAAATCCGATACTGAACAGAATGCCGACGATAAACGCCACCAACGCCTGCCCCCTGAAATAGCAGTTCATGCTCTCCTGTACGTCCCGGCACACCGTAAGCACCGGCCGGCGGTACCGCACCGGTATCATATTGCGGAAACCATGTATGATTTTCTCATAATCCAGCAAGATAAAAACTAAGTAGATAAGAACGATAAACCAGCTCACAATCGTGATAATCTGGTTGACCGACCCCGATAAGATGAGCCAGGTCTGCGACAGCGCCTTTTTGAGGAGCGCCATCCAGTCCTCCTTGTTCATCAGGCCCGCAAGAGATTCGAAATCGATGTTGTTCTGCACAAACGCTTTCCAGTTTTCGGGCAGGAACCCGATATCGTGCTGACCGTTCGAATAGTTGTATATCAGCACCTTGATTTTGTCCATTTCGTCTATGATGGAGGGAATGAACATCCACCCCAGCAGCGAGAGGACGGCGATGATGGAGCCGAGAGCGGCGAGAATGGCCAGAAACCGGTGACGGATGCGGCACCTCTTGTGGAAAAACTGAACCAGCGGGTGGATGAGGTAGGCCAGCAGCCACGCCACGAGGAACGGCAGCAGCGCCCCTTTCAGCAGGTCGATGAGGTAAAAGAGGCCGATGAGCGCAGCGATGGAGAACAGGATGCGCATAACACGGTCAAAGGTGAACGGTCGTTGGGTGATGTACATATTTTCCGGTATATAATGCGGTTTGAAACGCACAAATGTACACAGATTTTTCGGTATCGGTTCCGTCGACAGGAAAAATTTTCGTCCGGCACCCGGTATAAAAAGAAACGGGACAGCTGCAAAAGCTGCCCCGTTTCAGGTATAGGATAGTCCCCGTTTATTTGGTCTCTGTGGTGACGGTGACGTTGCCGAAGGCATCGCTCGAAATGCGGATTTTACCGCCGGTCTGGGTAGTCAGTTGCTGGTTGACGTTGCTGGCGGCTGTCGCCTGACTGTTGTTGAACGTGGCCGTTACCCCGTCGGCGATTTCGATGATGAAAGGCGCCTTGAACCAACAGTTGTCGAACGTGGTGTTCGATTCCACTCTGCAGGTGCGTTCCAGTGCGCCGTTCCCGGTTTTTGCACCGCTTCCGAATACGGTTTGGGTAAAGGTCACCGCCTTCCATCCGGCACCGCAATTGGTATAACCCCGCAGGTTCGAGTCGGTAATCGTCAGTGTCGAGTTGGGGCCCGGCTGGTATCCCTCTTCCAGTGCAAACGTCTGGAAAACGTCATAAACCGAAATGGCGTTGAAAGTCAACGATTCGGCAAATTCATTGGGAGCCAGACTGATACCGGTGTAGGCATACGGGTTGCCCCGTACAATCACATTCTTGACGGTCGTATTGTTGACTTTTTTGCCGAAATCGGTCATATCCCGGCTGGTGACAAAAAGTACGCAATCCTTACTTCCCTGTACGTTTTCCGCCGTTACCGTCGCATATCCGCCTTTGGCTTCAGACCCGTCGAGTACGACCGATTCGACATACATGCCCGCTTTTCCGGAATTGTAATCGAAATCGGGATTCAGGTCGAACGGCAGGTTGAACGGGAACGTATAGGTCTCGGTAGTTCCTGCAGAAAGCAAATCCCGGGTAAAAGAGTGGGGGGTGAGTTGTTTGTAAGCCGACGGGCCTCCGTTAAAGTCCGATAAGAGAACAACCTTGTCGGTAAACCACGACGACAGCAGCGGCAGGTTTTGCAACGGGGTGTACCCGATAGTTGCCCGTCTCTGCCGTACATTTAACTCTTCTGAGGTTTCTTCTCCGTTGCCGTCGAGCTGTCCGTTCGCAAATCTGGCTACGGTAACGTTGTTGGCCGTATTGGCGGGATAGGCTTCGGCATCGGTTCCGCCTACGAACTCGTTAACCAGCTCATTCTGTCCCGACTTCCAGCCGAATCCGGTTTTGAATACATTGCCTCCGTCGGTCCGGTTGAAACAGTAGTCATACACCTGGAATTTGTTGGCGATAATCAGTACATTGCTTACCGTGTTATTCGTAATGGTGGCGGTGAATTTTGTGTTGTGACTCGGGTTGATTGTACCAACCACTCCGCCCACATTGCGGTAAGCCTCTAACGTCACGTTGCGGATATCA
>JAFLRV010000164.1 GCA_022511245.1 Coprobacter sp. | reverse complement strand
GACATGTCCGGAAAACCGAACCCGTGAAACGACAAAAAAATGTCGTGACATGTCCGGGAGACCGAACCCGTGAAACGACAAAAAAATGTCGTGACATGTCCGGAAATACATTATTATTTATTACAAGGAAATCCGGCGGGCGATAAAATCATCCAGCCGGGCGATATTGGCCGCATTGTCATATCGGTCGCCCAGACAGCGGGGACCGTCGCCGAACGGCTGTAGCATCGCCTGCCGGAGGCAGTCGGCCAGCTCCTCCGGTTCGTCGGCCACGAAGCAGAACCCCTCTAATCCCGTGCCCTCCAGCATCGGGCGGTTGGCAATCACGTGCGCCCCGTTGCGCAGCGCATGCAGCAGTTTCAGTTTCGCCCCCGTCGGCTGGAACGAGAGCAGCAGGTGAGCCCTTGCCTCGTGCACCAGCCGGTCCAGAACCTCCGGTGCCGGGTTGGCCGAGACCGTCACGTTGCCGCACCCCGCCGCCCGGCGCATCAGCTTTGCCGGCGGATTCGCCCCCGCCAGCACAAACGGCACCTCCGGCAGCCGGCAGGCGATACGGTCGATAATCCACAGCGCCGCCCGCACATTCTCGGCCACGCTCAGATTCCCCTGATACAGTACGAAATCCCCGTCGCCCGGAGGCGAGTCGAACGTCGGCCGGTCGTTGTAGAAGCAAGGCAGCAACAACGCTTCCGCCTGCGGATACGCCGTCCGGAAATAGTCCAGTTCCACCTCGTTCACGGCCGCAATGCCGTCGGCATGCCGCAGAACAGGCTCATACCGTTGCAGCCGCCGGGCCTCTAAGGCGAAAAACAACCGGCGCCACCCCCACGATGAGGCCTGAGCCAGTCCGCTGTAATAGCGGTGCTCGATATTGTGAGCCCGAACAATCTTTATCCGGTGCGCCAGTCGGGGGTCGTCGATGCCGTAGCACGAGTGCAGCCCCTCGAAAAGGATGGGCGCATCGCTTCCGGCCAGCCGGTTGAGCAGCAGAGGGCTGCGGCGGCTGTTGACGATGTACGGCCGGCGGGAAAACTGGCTCTTCCAGCCCGTGCGGCGGGAGTAGAAAAACACCTCGTCGGCCGCATCGGCCAGCGTTGCCGCATCGGCCGCCCGACCGTAGCAGTAGGAGTGGAGCCGCACCGCATAGCCCGCCGCTTTCAGCGCCTTCAGCTTGAAATACACATCAATGACGCCCCCGTAGTCGGGCGGGTACGGATGCTGGAAACTCACGACATCGATACACTTCTTCATGGAGACAAATATAGCGAATTATTTCCGGATAAAACAAGCCCCGTCCGCCGCAGGGCAGGGGAGAGTCCGATTTTCGGCCCCGAACCGCTGAAATTCACAAAAAAACACTATATTTGTCCGTAAACAAGAAAAATTTCATTACGTTCTTACCCTGAATACCTGCTGAAATGAAAACAGTTTTGCTTACCAATGACACCGTTGTTGTCAAGTCGGCCTCCCTAATGACCGACGGTACCACCTGTGTCTCTGCCTTCGACTGGACTACCTTTGCCATCGTGCTGACAGTCTGTTTCACCATATGCCTGCTGGGAATCGTCATAGCCTGCTTTATCCGGAACGTTCTCCTCCGGCGCATCGAGCTGGAGCAGCTCCGGTTCAACTGGGAAAAAGAGAGCAAAGCGCAGGCCGACGCCGGGCGCAAGGAAAAAGAAGCGAAAAGCCAGCCCTGTTCACCCCAAAAACCCGACCCCGCCGAACTCGACCGGGCCTTTATGCTGAAAATCTGCACCTGCCTCAGAGACAGCGGCGGGAAAATAGATACCGATGCCCTCGACAAACTGCTGGCATTCTGCAAGGAGACCAGCACGTCCGGTGACCGGAACTGAAACAGAAACCGCCATGAAAAACAGAATCTCCCCTTCGGTGATGCGGCCGCTGGCCGTCGTTGCGACCCTGCTGGTTCTCGTGATGATGATGCAGGTATATTGGATAGGCATCTCGTGGATAATCGTCTCGGCCGCCGGGATATATGCTCTGTGGCAGTTTGTCCGGCAGCTCCGTCTCTGGTGGCAGGGACGGCACAGCCGGGTAGCCGGGCGGGAACGCACCCTGCGGGTGCTGGCCGCCTGTATGGGGCTGTTTCTCGTTTCCGGAACGGCCCTCTATATCGCAGCGTTCCAGCACCAGTCCGCCGCCCCCGAAACCTCGTTTGTCAATGCCGAATACCTTTTCCGTTCGCTCATCTCCTCGCTGGGGCTGTTCATGTTCAATCTCGACAGCAATGTGCTCGACGGCATCAAGGACGCCCCATTGCTCAAAGGAGCCATATCCCTGCAGGCCCTCTTTTCCGGAGCCTGTACGATAGCCTTGCTCATCAGTCTGGCCTATGCCCGCATCGTGGCCTATATCAAGCTGCACCGGCGCACCCGGATCGACAACGACCACAACCACCTGTACGTCTTTTTCGGGATGAACGAGCCCTCCCGGCTTCTGGCCCGCAGCATCCGCCGTCAGGAAGGCGAACGGGCCCTGCTGGTGTTTGTCGAAAAAAACGCCGTCGACGAAGACACATTCGACGGCTGGAGCAGCATCGTCGGCCTCTTTACCCATCGGGGGCAGACCTTTGCCGAAACCGACGAACTCGATGCACGGGTCACCTTCACCGAAACCCGCCTGTGCGATATCGACAAAGAGAAGCTCTCCCGCACCGACATACTCGGCCAGATTAACCTCTGCAAACTGCGCACCCTCATTTCCGAACTCGCCTCCGGCCACATCGACGACGCCCGGCTGCATTTCTTTTTCTTCTCCGAAAACGAAGACGAGAACATCCGCTCCCTCTCCACGCTGGCCCTCGACGAAACCATCAACCGCATCGACCCCAGCCGGGTCGAGCGCCACTTTTACTGCCATGCCCGGCGCAACGGGCTGAACCGGGTTGTCGAAGACCTGTCCGTCAAGCGGGGGCTGGAAGTGCACATCGTCGACTCCTCCCATCTGGCCGTCGAACTGCTCAAGGCCGACGGCCGCTGCCACCCCGTGCAGCTGGTCGAGACCGATGCCGACAACCCCGCCACCGTCAAGACACCGTTCACCGCACTGGTCGTCGGGTTCGACGAAGCCGGACAAGACGCCCTGCGGTTCCTCTACGAGTTCGGAGCCTTCGTCGACAGCACCGCCACCCCCGAAGCCGAGCGGCGCAGCCCCTTCCGCTGCATCGCCGTCGACCCCCGCATGGACGAGTTACGGGGCCCCTTCGAAGCCTTTGCACCAGCCGCCCTCTCCAGCCGCAACGCCGACGGGACGCCGCTCATCGACCTGCAAGCCAGCGACTGCCGCAGCGCCCGTTTCTACAACGACATACTCCGGCCGCTGCTGCCCTCGCTCAACTGCGTGGTGATAGCCGTAGGCGACGACGAGCAAGGCATGCTGCTGGCCACCCGCATATACAGCAGCGTGCGCCGGGAGCGCGACGATTTGAGCCGGTTCCGCATCTTTGTACGCACCTATCAAGCCGGCAAAGAAGAGCTGATGCAGCAGATAGCCGACCACTACAACGAAGGCTGCCGCACCGATTCGCCCCGATGCGTCGACGACATCATCGTACCCTTCGGGCAAAAAGAGAAAATCTACACCTACAGCACCATTATCGACGACCGGTTCACGCAAGACGGCAAGCGTTTTCTGGAGAGCTACGCCCGCATGAAAGGCGGCCCCCTGTGGGACGATCGCCACGCCACACTCTCCGGGATGCGCACCCGCCGCACATCAGAAAAAGACCTGCGCTCCCTGCGCCGCAAAGAAGCACAGGACCGGGCCAACGCCCACCATGCCGCCACCAAACTGGCCCTGCTGCGCCGCAGCCGGCCCGACACGTTCGACTGGGCCGGTTTCCTCGACCGCTATTTCGGGCCCGACGGCATCAAGCCCCATGTCACCGGTTCGCTGTCCGGCATTACCTATCCCGCCCTTTCGGCCGACGAAAACCGGATAATCCTCAACCTGGCCCGGCTCGAACACCTGCGCTGGAACGCCTCGCACGAGCTGCTCGGCTACACCTGTGCCGACAGCACGCTGCATGCCTGCGACGAACGCACCCGCCGGCACAACTGCCTGCGCTCTTGGCACGAACTCGACCGGGAGTCGCTCACCGTCTCGGCGCTCGAAGGCTGGGAAGCCGACTACAAATCATACGATTTCGGCGTGGTCGACGTCACCCTGCAACTCCATAAAGACAAACTGATACACCCCCGCACCCAAAACAACCGTTAAACGATGGCAACAACCGATTACACACCCCGTCCCGTCGACACCACCGGAGTCGAACTGCCTGCCGAATTGCAGGAACTCGTCGAACAGATGTCCGAAAACGTACACGAAGTATGGGCGCAGACCCGTATCGCACAAGGCTGGACCTACGGCGCCCAGCGAGACGATGCCGCCCTCCGGCAC
>JAFLRV010000163.1 GCA_022511245.1 Coprobacter sp. | reverse complement strand
CATATTTCGGTATTACTGGTAAAATTTACGGATGTTGACCCGGCAAATTACAACAAAAGGCAGCCTTGCAGGGCTGCCTTTTGTTTGCGGACAGGTTCCGTATCTCTTAAAATTCGGCGTTTCGGGGAGTACGCGGGAACGGTATCACATCCCGGATATTCGACATACCGGTTACAAACAGCAGAAGCCGTTCGAACCCGAGTCCGAATCCCGAATGGGGGGCTGTACCGAAACGGCGGGTATCGAGATACCACCAGATATCTTTGTCGGGAACTCCCATCTCTTTGGCACGGGTCATCAGTTTGTCGTAATTCTCTTCCCGTTGGGATCCGCCGATAATCTCTCCGATTTTCGGGAACAGGACATCCATAGCCCGTACGGTCTTGCCGTCGTCGTTCTGTTTCATGTAGAACGATTTTATCTCTTTCGGATAGTCGGTCAATATTACCGGACATTTGAAATATTCTTCCACCAGATAGCGTTCGTGCTCCGATGCCAGGTCGGCCCCCCAGAATATCGGGAACTCGAACTTGTGCCCGTCGGCAACTGCTTTTTCCAGGATTTCAATGCCTTCGGTATAGGTAAGCCGCTTAAATTCGATATCGACAACCGACCGGAGCCGTTCGATAAGTTCCTTGTCGAACATGTCGTTGAGGAATTGCAGGTCGTCCTGACAGTTGTCCAACGCCCACCGGACACAATATTTGATAAAATCTTCGGCCAGCTGCATGTTTTCGGCAATCTCGTTAAAGGCCACTTCCGGTTCGATCATCCAAAACTCGGCCAAATGGCGGGGAGTATTGGAGTTTTCGGCCCGGAACGTGGGGCCGAAAGTATATACGGCACCTAAAGCCATCGCAGCCAACTCGGCTTCCAGCTGACCCGACACGGTCAGACTGGCCTGCTTCCCGAAGAAATCCCGGTCGTAATCGATAGAGCCTTTTTCGTCTTTTTTCAGGTCATACAGGTTCATGGTCGTCACCTGAAACATCTGGCCGGCACCTTCACAGTCGGAAGCGGTAATGATGGGGGTATGGAAATAAAAGAACCCTCTTTCGTGGAAAAACTTATGTATGGCGATGGCCATGTGATGCCGCATGCGAAAAACAGCCCCGAAAGTATTGGTACGGGGACGCAAATGGGCTATCTCCCGCAAAAATTCCATCGAATGGCCTTTCTTCTGCAACGGATAGGTCATGGGGTCGGCCGTGCCGTACACCTCTATCTCCGAAGCCTGAATCTCGACCGTCTGGCCTTTTCCCTGCGACTCGGCGAGAACTCCGTTTACACTAAGACAAGCTCCGGTGGTTACCGGTTTCAGGGTCTCCTCGTCGAACTTCGACAAGTCTACAACAATCTGCATATTATTTATCGTCGACCCGTCATTCAAGGCGATAAAATTCACCTGTTTGTTTCCCCGTCGGGTACGCACCCAACCTTTCACATTCACTGTCGTGCCGAAAGCCTGACTCCGGCACAAATCGACGATTTTTGTCCTCTTTACTGTTTCCATTCGTGCTTGTTTTTTAGCTGTCTTTGCCGCATTCCGGGTCGTCCCGGAATACGGTAAATATTAATATTATTATTCAAATGCCCCCATATGCAGGATATTTACCTCCTGCTGGGTCAGATAACGCCAGCGTCCGCGCGGCAGGTTTTTCTTGGTCAGACCGGCAAAATATACCCGGTCGAGCCGTGTCACCTTATATCCCAGCGCCTCGAACATGCGGCGGACAATGCGGTTGCGGCCGGAGTGGATTTCAATACCCACCTGATTTTTATCGGTATCGGTCGCATAGCTCACTGCGTCGGCATGAATGGGGCCATCCTCCAGCTCGATACCGTCTGCTATCTTCTGCATGTCCTCCTCCGAAACATCCTTGTCGGTCCATACATGGTATATTTTTTTCTTGACAAATTTGGGATGCGTCAGTTTCGAGGCCAAATCGCCGTCGTTTGTCAGCAGCAGCACTCCGGTCGTGTTGCGGTCGAGCCGGCCTACCGGATAAATGCGCTCGGTGCAGGCATTGCGCACGATATCCATCACCGTAAGACGTCCCTGCGGGTCGTCAGAGGTCGTAACGCAATCTTTCGGCTTGTTCAGCAGTACATAAATTTTATGTTCGAGCGTAACGACCTTATCCTGAAAAGTAACCACATCGTTACGGGTTATTTTGGTTCCCAGTTCGCTGATAACCTCGCCGTTGACCTTGACCTGCCCGGCCTGAATAAATTCGTCGGCTTCACGGCGGGAACAAATACCGGCATTGGCCATATATTTGTTCAGGCGAATCGGTTCATTGGGGTCGATATTGCTCTCGTCATATATAATCCGTTTGCGGGGAGCGGAGTAGTTGTCGTTCCGGCGAGGACGGTTGCCATACGGACGGTTATTGCCGCCGCCGAATCCTCCGGGACGATTGCCCCCGTTGAAATTATTGCGGTTGTAGGGTCGGTTTCCGCTATTATTGTACTGTCCGTACGGGCGGTTCCCCGACGGACGATACGGGCGGTTGCCATTGTTATAACCGTCATTCTCCCCATAATTCTTGCGGCCATAGGGACGGTCGGTGTTGTAATTCCGTTCACCGTTCATCTCATTATTCCGGTTAAAATTACCGGAAGGCCGGTTATAAGGACGGCGGTTGTAATCATTCCCATACGAATTCCGATTGTAATTGCGGTCACCATTAAAAGCAGTTCGCGGTTTACGTTCTGCATTATACGAATTTTCGTCTCGTCGCGAGTAATCTACTTTTTCGTATCTCGACATGTTACCGTCACGGCCGGCAGCCCCTTTATTTTCGCCAATGCGCGGGCGCCTTGCTTTGTTTTCTCTTTCCATAAAAGACATTATAATTTTAAAGTTACAGAGTTGAGCCTCTCGGCCTTTTCCCTTCAATTAATTGATTAAACTGAAAGGTAACCTTTTTTCTGCAAAGATGCAAATGTTTTTCGAATTATCTGCTATCTATCAATTATTTTCTACTTTTTTAAATAAAAATCAAGGAATAGGGCAACGGAATAAATCCGACGTATTTTTGTTCCCCTGCGGGATAAAAACGGCAATCTTATCCGGAAAACAAAAACTTTTCGTAGTTTTGTAAAAAAAATAGTGCATATGGAAAATATCAAACCCGGACAATATGTAGAGGTGACATATGACCTTTACGTCGGTGAAGCCAACGAACAGGAACTGATGGAACAAGCCACGAAAGAGAATCCGCTGAGATTCGTTTTCGGCCACGACCAGATGCTCCCCGCCTTTGAAAAAAATCTGAACGGACTCCAGCCCGGCGACAAATTCGATTTTGTCATCCTCTGTAACGACGCTTACGGGGAATACGACAAAGACCATGTACTGGAACTGGACAAACAAATGTTCGAAATCAATGGCGTTTTCGACAAAGAGGTGATTTACGAAGGCAATGTCGTCCCCATGATGGATGCAAACGGAAACCGGCTGAACGGTTCTGTCCTCCAAGTGAAGGAAAATACCGTTGTCATGGACTTTAACCATCCATTGGCCGGAGAAGACCTCCATTTTATCGGAGAAGTCTGTGTCGTGCGTGAAGCTGCGCCCGAAGATTTACGGCCCTCCTGCGGCGGCGGTTGCGGCGGTTGCGGCGGTTGCGGCGGCTCGGATTGCAATGAAGGAAATTGCGGCGGCGGTTGCAACTAAACGCCGGCGGACTTATCACAAATAAAGGGGGAGAACCTTAAAATGGTTCTCCCCCTTTATTTTGCATATCCGAGAAAAGGATTATTGTGCCAGTTCCAGAATCTTGTCGAGCGCAGCAGATATGCCATCGGCATTCTTACCGCCGGCCTGTGCGAAATGAGGCTGACCGCCGCCACCACCCTGTATCAGTTTGGCCGCCTCCCGGATTAATGCCGAAGCATTCATTCCGGCGGCTACCATATCATCGCTCAACATGACGGTCAACAAAGGTTTGCCGCTGGAGGGGTCTGTCGTACCGGCGACGAACAGCAAATTCCCGGTTACCTGCGTACGTATTCTGAAGGCCACATCTTTCACCACATCGGGCATCATGGCAGCTTGCAGACGAATCAGTTTCACACCGGACCGGTCGACCATATTCTTAATCAACTGATTTTTCAACGCCTCGACTTTCTCTTTCAGATAATCTTCGGCCTGTTTTTTCAGTTCGCTGTTTTCCTCTATCGCTTTGCGGATAGCCGATTTAATATCGGGAGCATTATTAAAAATCGCACGGATATCTTTCAACATATCCTGCTGCAAATTTACCAACGCTTCGGCTTTGGCTGCCGTCACGGCTTCGATACGGCGGATACCGGCGGCGACCGAACTTTCGGAAACGATACGTATCATTCCTATATTTCCGGTATTGGCCACATGCGTGCCGCCGCACAATTCTACCGACGAACCGTATTTGATAACCCGGACCTCTTC
>JAFLRV010000162.1 GCA_022511245.1 Coprobacter sp. | reverse complement strand
TTCGGGATACATCCGGAGAATTTTCTGATATATTTGCCGGGCGGCGGCATAGTTTTCATTTTTTTCTTCGACCAGTCCGATAGAGGCCAGCAGCTGTACATACATCCAGTTATCCTGCGTATAACCAGCATGCGATTCCATATATTGCCGGGCTTTCCGATATCCGGCCAGCGCCTTTTCCTTACTGCCGCCGAATACCGATGGCATATAAAACAAAATATTCGAATATAAAATATTTACATAGGGGTCATCGGGTGCCAAAGCGACAGACTGTTTGGCTTTGGAGAGCATGCCTTTGGCCAGCGTGGTGGCTTTCAGCGGAGAAAGGGCGATTTGAAAACCGGTGAAATTGGCCATCAGTCCCAACAGCAGGGCGTTGTCCGGCATTTTTTTATACAGGCGGTCAGCCAGATTCATCGCTTTGGTCAATTCCCGTTCGGCATCATCTTTTCTTTTTTTATCCAGCAGATGCCCGACAAGGCCGTAATAATAGGTCAGTATTTCCAGCTGGCGGTCATCGCTTTTCCATTCGGGCAGGGCCGAAATCTTATCGATAATCTCTGTCCACTGCGCCATGTCTCCATTCAGATACAGCGTGAACGCCGCCGCTTTGTAATCGGGGCTTGCCGCATACATCCCCGAAACGACAGTCATCCATAACACTGTCAACACCCATATCGCTCTTTTCATTTTCCGCAGGTTGAAATTTGAGTTTGTCCAACACCGGTACAAAGATAACGAAATTATACGCAATTCCCGACATCTTATTTTAAAAGTCGGTGCAGCAGGTTATTCAGCTCCTCCCCTTTCAGGTCTTTGGCAACAATCGTTCCCTGCGGACTGACCAACACCGTATGCGGGATACCCTGTATCGCATACTGCATAATGGCGTCTGAATCGTACCCCTTAAAATCGGACATCTGCGGCCATTCCAGCTTCATCTCCTCGATATACCGGCTCCATTCATCGGGGTCGATATCGAAAGAGACTCCGACCATTTCAAAATTTTTATTTTTGAACCGGTCATATATCGCTTTCAATTCCGGTATCTGGTTCCGGCACGGATTGCACCACGACGACCAAAAGCCGATGAGTACATATTTCCCTTTGCCGACGTAGTCGGAGAGCGCCACACGGCGTCCTTCCGGCGAGTTCATTTTCAAATCGACATAGGACATGCCCGGTGCCACTTTTTTGTTCATCGACAGCATCCGGGAAACCGTGCGCACCGCCGGATTGCTCTGAAACAGCCGGTCTCCGCCGGAGATAATGCGCTGCTGTTCGTCGGGAGAAAATAAAAAACTGTTCTGTATAAACAGATAGATGCCCGATATGTTATCGGTATTGTCCAGGATATACCGGTACAACAACGCTTTCTGCCGGGATTCGCAATCGAGAATCCGCTGCTGGAACCGGCTGGAAAGGCTGTCGGCCCAAACGCTCTCCTGACTGTTCATCATGTATTGCCGTTCCAGTTCCCCCATCTCCATCGCGAGACAGGCCTGTCGGTCGACATACGCCTGAAACCGGTCGTTCATCGCCGTTCCGGAAATGGTCGACAGCGTATCGATAACGGCGTTCAGCCGGCCGTTTTCAAGAATAAACAGAAGAGGAGCGAACGGCAGCCGGTCTTTCCCGGAAATGGAAATCATGGCCATCGTCGCCGTATCCTGCCGTCCCTTGAACGAAAAACGGCCATTGCGGATATAGGTACTGTCGATACCGACAAAAGAGATTCCCTGCTGTTTTTGCAGGACCACCATATCGCCGTTGGCCACACTGTCGACAACGCCCTCTATACGATAGCCGTTACGGCACGAAAGCAGCATAAACGACAGCCATACCGCCATTACTATTTTCGAATACATATTTATTTTCCTTTAAATTATGTATTCAAAACAAAATAAAAGGGAAAAATGTTCTGGACAAACGGTTAATTAACTATGCCTAAAAAAAGCGGCAGCCTTTCATCGGCGGAAAATGCGCCGTATTTTGCGATACATGCGCAATCCGAACATCACGCCGTCAAATACAGCGACACTCCGGGTAATCGAACCCATCAGCGAAGAGGCCGACGACGAACGGGAAAAGGGAGATACCAGCCGGAAACAGGAGTCGTGCAACCGTTCACGCTGTCCGGCAATTTCCTGCTTTAACGACCGTTTATAGGCCTGCAGCGTATCGATGGTTATTTTGTCGGTTTTATTGTTCAGATTCATCGTTCTTTGGAGTATTTGACCGGTCGGAATCTACCAGAAACAGATTCGCCAGAAAGTTTACAATAGGATTGATTATCAACTGTTTTCTGAAAATAAACGCCACGATAAGCATCAACAGCGGTATAGCTCCCGCAATCAGAAAGGCGACCGGCATACCGCCGACACAAGGTGCCAGCACATATACCAGTGCAAAAAAGAAATAGAACAAGGCCGAAACACCCAGTATGACCGCCAGCATCAGCAACAGCAGAGCCGTAGTCAGTGCCGTCAGTTTTTCAACCCCTTCGACCATCAACAAATCTTTCTTCAGTGAAAGATATTTTTTCGTCTCGTCTATTATCCGGTGGACAGACGAACGTCCGGATTCCTTATTCTCTGACATTATACATCATTTTTTATGGTTACCATGCAGTCCGCTACTCCTCACCGCCATTCCCGGTTATTTTGGCCGTCAGCTGGTCAATCAGCTCATCAAGGCCCTCCTTATCGAGGTTGATGCCCTTCTCCCGTAAAATCCGGGCGATACGCTGACGGGTATCGCAACCTTTGTCCGGAGCGAACAACACACCGAGAGCAACCCCGACGGCTGCACCTCCTAAAAAAATGAACAAGGCCGATAAATTTTTCATAATCGCTACTTTTTTGTGTTCTCACAAATATACACAAAAAACAAGAGCCGATACCCTTTTTGTTCGAAATCCGGCCGTTTTTTTAGTATATTTTATTCACCGGAGTTAAAAACGGCAACGGGACAACCCGGTTCGCAGTCTGATGAAAAGGGTCGGAAAAAAATTAAAACAGCCTCTGTTCAAAAGCGGCCACAGTACATCAAATGTATTGTAAATAGGGATGGAGAACTGGAGATTATCGATATAGAGATATAAAAAAGGGGGTAGACGCTTTTGCGCTCGGCAACCCCTAACCTACCGATAGTGACAAAGAAGAAGCCGTTCAAGGCTGCAACCTTAATCACAGGTAAAGGTAATATAAAATTTTGAATCACCAAACAAAATCGAAAAAAAATGACACCGCAACAATTCGAAAAGCAACTGCAACGCCACCGGAAGGAACTCGTCGAAGCCTTCCGGCGCAAAATACCCCTCAAAATCGCCGTTGCCGGCGGCACGGGACTGTTTAATGCGCCGTATCAAACCACTTTTTCGTATGGTTGGCGATGCGGACAAGCAGCAGCATGACGGGCACTTCGACCAGCACCCCCACTACCGTAGCCAAAGCCGCCCCCGACTGCAGGCCGAACAGCGAAATGGCAACGGCCACCGCCAGTTCGAAGAAATTGCTGGCACCGATCAGGGCGGCCGGAGCGGCCACCGGATGCGGCAAATGACACCATTTTGCCCAGCCATAGGCTATAAAGAAGATGCAGACGGTCTGCACGATGAGCGGTACGGCAATCAGCGCAATATGCAGCGGATTGGAGAGGATGGTTTCGCCCTGAAACGAGAAGAGGATGACGAGGGTCAGCAACAACCCCAAAATCGTAATGTTGTCAAACTTGTGGACAAAAACCCGGTTGAAATAGTCGATACCGTGCCGTTTTACGACCGTTATGCGTGTCAGTACGCCGGCTGTCAGCGGAATGACGACAAACAGCAGCACCGAGAGCAGCAGGGTATCCATCGGAACGGCAACGCCTCCGATACCGAGCAACAGGGCGACAATCGGCGCAAACGCCGCCAGAATAATCAAATCGTTAACCGCCACCTGCACCAGTGTATAGGCGGCGTCTCCGTGCGTGAGCCAGCTCCAGACGAAAACCATCGCCGTACAGGGGGCCGCACCGAGCAATACCGCTCCGGCCAGATATTCATCGGCCAGTCCCGCCGGAATCAGTGCACGAAACACCACATAAAAAAAGAACCATGCCATGCCGAACATCGTGAACGGCTTAATCAGCCAGTTGGTCGCACAGGTTATGAGGATGCCTTTGGGCTGAAGAGCCACGTTGCGGACGCTCTGAAAGTCCACTTTAAGCATCATCGGGTAAATCATCAGCCATATCAGTACGGCAATCGGCGCCGACACGCTGGCATACTCCCACCGGCCGAGCGTTTCGGGGATGACGGGCCACAGCTGCCCGACGGCGATTCCCGCCACAATGCACAATGCTACCCACAAAGTCAGGTATTTCTCAAAAAATCCGATTCCCTTTTCCATTGCCTTAACTCCTCCACGCTATCAGTGCTACATTGCCGTCGGACAACTCCCCGACACGGCGAATCCACGCCTGTTCTCCGTGAGCCTTTGCCCGCAGAAAGGCGTTGTGCGTATCGGTCAGCGA
>JAFLRV010000161.1 GCA_022511245.1 Coprobacter sp. | reverse complement strand
CATAAATCTCACCTGCATCGTCGGTAACGAGTTTGATTGTCATTGCGCCGGCGGCGTTCTCGGGGTAAATCGAAACGGCTTCGGAGCCTTCAAACTGGTTGAACTTGGGGACACGACTCATGCCGGCCGACTCGAGATAGTAGCCCATCAGGAACGGAGTCTGCGACACGTTGTTTTCGCCCTTGTCGCCGGCATAGGCCGATACAGCATCTACGTCAATCTCCACCAGTTCGCCCCACGAGTCGGCGGCCTCTATGGCGTCGATTATGGGAGTCTTGTCCCATGTTGTAACGTCTTCAAAATTGGCTATACCGACAACAAACACCTCAGGGTTCGCGCGGTCGGAATAGAAATCGACGGTTACCACGTTGCGCGCCGGCGTACCTGACGCGAGAGTGCGGTTAAAGCCGTCTATTCGGGTGCGCCCCACGCGCTTACCGGTTTCGCGGTCGAAAACTCCAATCCAGAGAGAATTGACATTGACCGTTGCACCATCGTTAAGGTTCACCGAGCGTGCCGACACATCGGCCGTACCGGCAGCGACATTGATAGTGAGCTTACCTGTAAAAGACGTGTCGGTCGTGGGGGTATCATCGTCGATGAGGTCGTCGGAGCACGCAGCGGCGCAGCCGAGTAACATCAGCGTAACGATATATATGTATATACTCTTGAGTCGTTCCATGTTCCAAGCTTAATCAAATGTGAGTTCCACACCGCGCTGCTGGGCGTCGACTACGAGGTTCATACCGTCGCTCGTGGCATCTTTGACGGTGAAACGGTAGATGTGGTTGCGCATGATGGGCCAATGTTCCTTGAGATATTCGGTTTTGGTCTCATATTGGCTCTCATAGTTACCGTTGGCAATCTTTGATACACCATTGGCGTCGCGAGCACCCGAGGCGATACCTTTTTCAACGAAATAGATGTGATAACAGTCGGCATCCATCAGGTTGAGGTCGGTATTGGTTTTGACTTTTGTTGTAGACGCATAGCGGCTGTCGAAACGAATCTCGACGTGGGGAATCATCGCGCTACCGCCGTTTCCGTTGTAGGCACTCGAGGCGTCGATAGTGTTCTCACCCATGTAGAACAGGTAGTGATAATACTGGTCGTTATAGTAATCGCTTACGTCGATAAACGCGGCACAGTCGGAACGGCTGATATAGGGGTTGAACAAACGGGGGAAAGGCCCGTCTTTATCATAGTCGGGTTTCCACTGGGTGTAATTGTTGAAGTCCCAGCCCCATTCGAGCCAGTTACCGTAGTACCAAGCCAATTTTTTCTTGTAGTCGTCGGTAGTGTACTTGCCGTTTTCGATGAAAGTGCCGTGTTTTTGAACGAGTGTCCATTCACAGCCGTTGTTATGTTCTTTCCAAAGCTGGTCGGTAGGTGTGGCTACGTCCATGGGCTCGCAGCGCACACTCGAGTTCAGCGAGTGGAGATATACGTGTTTCGGAACGCCCAAACTTTTGGGTATCAACACCTCTACCTTGGCAACGGCGCGAAGCAACGATATGTTTCGGGTGATATACTCTTTGCCGTTCACGTTTTGGCCGCCCATAGTCAGGTCGAACGAGGCACCCTCGTCCCAGAATCCCTCGAGGCGGTCGAACTTCTGCACACCGTACATGGGAATCGGGTTGTCCGACGACGGGAGGATACCTTCGCGGTCGGTAAGATATACATAGCGGTCCTGTGTGTACTCGACGTCGAGGACTGTACATGCATTCTTGGCATAGACATAGCCTATGATTGGATTGTTAACCTGGTCGAGGTCGACGTACGCTTCATAGACGGCCATACCGTTGATAGTTTTCTTGGTGGCGGTAGGGTTGCTGTCGGCGGTTCCGAGCTTGATTTTGATATCTTTGGTTGAAGTACCGATATAGCGTACCGTAGCCGTTCCGGCGCCCTTTACATCAAAGCAGAAGCAATCTTTGGCGTCGGTCGACGAAGGTGCGGTTGATAATGCGGGGAGTTTAACACCATAGAAGCGTTTGCCATTAGTGCCGTCAACAATCTCTGCAGTAGCACTCGACGGGTGGAAAATCAAGGGCATCGAACCGTCGTATTTGTTGTCGCCGCGGCTTGAAGTGTTGAGGTCGCCGGTGAATTTTCCGCCATTAGCAACGGCATCGGTAATGTAGCGACGCAGCAAGGCTCCGTTACGTTTCTCCCAGTCGTTCATGTGAGTATTGAAAACCGATTTGTTGGAATACGGGAGACCGTTATCGGGCGCGGCGCCGCCGAAATTCCAGTAGGACCAGATGTGGCGATAGTTGTGATATAGAGTTTGATAATCAATATCGGGGTCCGAGTCCTCGTTGTAAATCAGGTCGGGAATCCAGTAGTCGCGAATCCAATCTCTGGCGGTCTCTTTGGTTGAGAACACACCGCCGAGGGCGTCGCCGTATAGCTTGGAGCGGTTAATAACCCAGCTGATAAAGGGGCCCATAGTGCCTATGCCGTTGATTTTCTCTTTATTGTCGACAAGCATCAGGTAGGCATCTTTTCGGTTACCGCTGGTGTTCTCGGCATAGGTGTTGTCGGGCGTTGAGTGATGAATGTCGTTGATAGTCTTCAGTTTGGCAACGTTGCTGAGGTCGTCGATGTCGGGCGCACTGAGAACCGAGTTTGCTACACCCCAACTGAGCTGGCCGGAGGGGTGGTTTGCGAGTATGGCAACTTTGAAGTCATAATCACGCAAATACTTGCGGATTGTTTCCCAGTGGTCGCGATACTGCGATTCTTCATCGCCAATCTGGTAGACGGGCACTGTCAGGCGGTAACGCAGCGTGTTATCGTCGTCGTACTGCAACTGTGTGAGCCATCGGCTTGTAGATTCAAAAAGGAAGTAGTCTTTCAGCGGGTTAACGGGGTCGATAGCAACGAAGTGGTCGTCGTCTTGATATTTGCCTTGTACATATTTGGCGCCCGTCTTGGCACGTTTCGTTATGAAAAAGAGCACTCGCAGACCGTCTTGGGTGTCAATCCAGTCCTCGTAGTAGAGCGGGTTGCCGTAGTAGATAGCACGCGACGACGCGTCTCCTTCGAGCTGCATCGAGGGCACGTCGAGGGTGAACGTCAGCGTGTATGGCGCCCCCGGCGTTACCTGACCATTCTCGGGCACGGGGAAGTTGTCCTCACAGCCTGCGGTGGCAAGGAGTATTATGAATAGAAATATGTAATTAAAATACTTCATTTCTGCTTCTTTTAGTTTCCGACTCCCGGGAAAATTACATCGGTCGCAAACACGTGCCAGTCAAAGACTTTGATTTCCATCATTATACTGTTCTCAAGACTGGTTTCGTAGGGGATAATGGGCTGGCTGAGGTCGTCGATGGGCGAGCCGATGTTGTCGATTGACTGTACTTTGAAAGCGTACCATGCGTTGCGCACCACGCCATAGTCGCCAACAACGGGGCGGTAGGTGCCGGCATTAACTCTATCTCTGTTTCCTCGGTAGAGAATGGGAACGGTGTAAATCATGCGCCCTTGGTTGAAGTGGTCGAAAGCACCAATCCAGTCATATATGAGCGACTTGAAATCGTTGTCGCTGATGCTCATCTTCATAATGTCGCCAATCTCCTCATAAGTGTTGGGGTCCTTGGCGCGTCGACCTATATACATTCCATGTATCCAGGGAATTACTTTTCCGTCGCCGTTCTCAATCAAAGCCGGCATCGAGTTGTTAAGCAGCGCCGCCATAACCTGAGGCGTCAGCGGGGCGTCTTTATAGTAAAGCTTGTAGTCGGGGAACGATATGTTTTGGGTGTGGATAATGTTCTGGGTGTTGCTGGCAGGGTTTTCCCAATCATAGTAGCGGAAACTCATTGTCGACTGGGATTTGAGCTGGTCGTTAAACGTATTGATGAAATAATACGCAAAAACGGTTTTCGAGGGGTAGAAGACACCGATACGGTTGCGATATAGGTCGTAGTCGGCTTTGGTTTCGTCGACGTTCCTGATGTGGATTCGGGCACCGATAACGAGCTCGCTGCCGGCGAGGTCATGCTGCCAAAGGTTACCGAGGTGGGTATCGGGGAAGGTATTTTCGGTTGAGTAGAGAATTGCACCGTTTTCGTCGTTGATGTGGCTGAGGTCGCTGCTCAGCGTGTTATACGATTGGTAGGCAAGCGAGGCGGGGCCTTTCTTTCCGAAGTGTTCGATATCGGTGTTGTCGACAGCGGGGCGATACTGCGCCGGGTATATACCTGTGGCGTAGTTGGGGTCGATAGCCCAGAAGCAACGGCGGTCGACCGTGCGGTTCCAGCCATAGAAGAACGGCTGACCGGTTGAGTTGATGTCGGCACCGAAGTCGTAGGGATACGTTTGGGTATCTATGGTTTCGGGCACGATGTTGCGGAAGTAGTATTCTCGGGGTTCATACTTATTGATACCCCATGCTTCGACCGAGCAGGTCCACGTGCGGTTGTTGTAGTTTGGCTCGCCATTTACGTAGTGGCACACGATAACCTGGGCACGACCGTCGTCGGGGATAAAGTTCACACCCTTGTCGCCGCTTGCACCGGGGAGCGTCAGCGAGAATTTCGAGGCCATGCGT
>JAFLRV010000160.1 GCA_022511245.1 Coprobacter sp. | reverse complement strand
CATGAGCGATTTGCAGGGACGCCGGGCCATTATCATGGGGATGTCCAGCGAAAAAGGTTTTGAAAAGATACAGGCCAAAGTTCCTCTGAAAGAGATGGCCTCCTACTCTACGGCATTGAGTTCCATTACCGGCGGACGCTCCTCGTTCTCGATGAAATATGCGTCGTACGAACTGGTTCCGGCTGATGTTCAGGACAAATTGCTGAAAGCATACGAAGCGACACAGTCGGCTGAAAACTAATCATCGATAAAAAACGCTTTAATTGTTAAATAAATGCAAAAAGCTGTCATCCATATGACGGCTTTTTGTGTTTAAACATTTATTTGTTAAATTTGCATGTAAGTGTTAAACATTGGTTTCAGAAAATTTTCTTATTTAGTTAAACCATTTGACATTCGTATCTGTTTATAATACAAAATTGTTCGAAATATTCGTAATTATGGAATAAGAAAGACAAACAGATATTTAAATAACAAAACGACCTACTGAGAAAGATAAAACAAAATGAAGAAGTCGACGATTTGGTTATTGGTACTAATTATGGCTTTAACTTTTATCGGGCTGCTTTATATGCAAATCAGCTATATGGACAATATGGTGAAGATGCGCAACGAGCAGTTCTCAGAGGCTGTTAAACGCAGTTTATACGGCGTGTCGTCCAGTATAGAACAGGATGAAACCAGACGGTATTTGGCCGAAGATATCGAAGAAAATCAAAAAAGACTGCTCTCTTTTGAGCACGGAAAAAATTCTATCGGAACAGATATTGTCCCGCAACACGGTTTTCCGATGGTATCACCGGACGGAACCATCGCCAAATTCCGGGTCAGCGAAAAAACCAGCACCATATTAATGAAGCCAAAAATAGGGAATGTGACCGGTGAAGACTATAACTCGATTACCAAAACCTACAAGGGTATGCAGGAACTTCTTCGGGGGCAATATCTGTACCAGAAAGGATTGCTCGACGAGGTCATCCTGAAAATATTAAGCACGGCCAGCAAGCGGCCTATCATGGAACGTATCGAGCCGAAACGAATCGACAGTTATATAAAATCGGAATTGCAAAACAACGGACTGAATATTCCTTTCCAGTATGCGATTGTCAATAAAAACGGGAAAATATTATACAGCACTCTCGAATACAATCAGACAGAGGATGACGCCCATTTCACCCAGATTCTTTTCCCGAATGACCCGCCGAACAAACTGCACTATCTGAAAGTATATTTCCCCACGAAAAAGGATTATATCTTCAGTTCCATACGGTTTATGATACCGTCGTTCGCCTTTACCCTGATATTGTTGATTACATTTCTGTTCACCATCGTCACCGCTTTCCGGCAAAAGAGGCTGACCGAAATGAAAAACGACTTTATCAACAACATGACCCACGAGTTTAAAACACCCATATCCTCCATATCTTTAGCGGCACAAATGCTCGAAGACCAGACCGTAACCAAAAGTCCCGAAATGTTTCAGCACATATCCAAAGTTATCAAGGAGGAGACCAAACGGTTGCGGTTTCAAGTGGAAAAAGTCCTGCAAATGTCGATGTTTGAACGGCAAAAAACGATGATGAAACTCCAATCGGTCGATGTAAACGATTTGATAACCGGCGTCATGAGCACGTTCAAGCTGAAAGTGGAAAAGTTCGGAGGGACAATCGATGCCGACCTGACTCCGGAGGATGCTTTTGTCATGGTGGATGAGATGCACTTTACCAACGTCATCTTCAACTTGCTCGACAATGCGGTGAAGTATGCACGGGAGAATGTCCCGCTGACGTTGTTTATCCGTACCCGCATCGAGGGGGAAAAAGTAGAGATATCGATACAGGACAACGGTATCGGTATCAAAAAAGAAGATTTAAAAAAGATATTCGAAAAATTTTACCGTGTACCTACCGGGAATGTACATAATGTCAAAGGGTTCGGTCTCGGACTGGCCTATGTACACAAGATTGTCACCGATCTGAAAGGGACGATACGGGCGGAAAGCGAATTGGGAGCCGGAACAAAATTTATAATTATATTACCTCTAATAAAAAATAAATGACTCTGGAAGAAAGATTGCGCATCCTGTTATGTGAAGATGATGAAAATCTCGGTATGTTATTGAGAGAATATCTCCAGGCAAAAGGTTATGTCGCAGACCTTTTCTCTGACGGAGAAAGCGGATACAAAGCATTTCTGAAAGGGAAATACGACCTTTGTGTCCTCGATGTAATGATGCCGAAAAAAGACGGTTTCACCGTAGCACAGGAAATTCGGACGGTAAACGGCGAAATGCCCATTATCTTCTTAACGGCCAAATCTCTGAAAGAAGATATTCTGGAAGGATTCAAAATCGGCGCCGACGATTACATCACCAAACCGTTCAGCATGGAAGAACTGGTGTTCAGAATTGAAGCTATTCTGCGCCGTGTAAAAGGGAAAAAGGGAAAAGAAGTCACGATGTATCAAATCGGGAATTTCACGTTCGACACCCAGAAACAAGTGTTGTCTATCGGTGACAAATCAACGAAACTGACGACCAAAGAATCGGAATTGCTGAGTTTGCTGTGCTCGCACGTAAACGAGATTCTGGAACGGAATTTCGCTTTGAAAACCATCTGGATTGATGACAACTATTTCAATGCCCGCAGCATGGATGTATATATCACCAAACTGCGCAAACATTTGAAAGACGACCCCTCTATCGAGATTATCAATATTCACGGAAAAGGGTACAAACTGATTGTTCCGGAAATGGAGATGAAAAAATAACAGATTTCCGAAACGGTAAAAAAACGGATTATCTTTTTTCGGGTAATCCGTTTTTTCTTCCAATCATCGACATTTTCATTTCTTCTTTGTATCTTTGTCTCTCCCACATATAACATGAACCTATGAACATACTGTTTTTTTTATACCAATGGTTGGTAGCTTTCCCTATCCTGCTGGTGCTTACCCTGCTTACCGCATTGATTACGATTGCCGGATGTTTTTTGGGAAACGGAAACACATGGGGTTATTATCCGGGCCGCCTCTGGTCCAAACTGTTTTGTATTTTCTCTATGGTGAGAGTTGAAGTGCGGGGAAAAGAAAACATAGACAAAAACACCTCTTATGTATTTGTAGCCAATCATCAGGGCGCATATGATATATTTCTAATCTATGGGTATCTCGGTCACAATTTTAAATGGATGATGAAGAAAAGCCTGCGCAAAATACCGTTTGTCGGCAAAGCTTGTGCTGCCGCCGGACACATTTTTGTAGACAGGAACAATCCCAAAAGCATTATCGAGACTTTACACAAGGCCGAAAAAACATTGCAAGACGGCATGTCGCTGGTCGTGTTTCCCGAAGGGTCCCGCTCTCCCGACGGACAACTCCACCGGTTTAAAAAAGGGGCGTTCCAGCTGGCTGTGGATCTGAACCTCCCGGTCGTCCCCCTGACAATAGACGGCTCATACCGCATCTTGTCCCGGAACTCCTACTCGATAACTCCGGGAAAAATGATTTTAACCATTCATCCGGCTATCTGGCCCGATGCTGAACAAGGGCATGATATTCAGGAATTAATGGAGCAATCTTACCAAACAATCGGCTCCGCTCTCCCCCGACACAACCAATGATATTGTAAAAAAATATTAATTATCGAGAGAAAACAGACTTAAAATTTTACAGAGAAAGAAAAAAATTGCACCTTTGCAACGCAATAGAAAAACCGATTGTCCTGTGGTGTAACGGTAGCACATCGGATTCTGGTTCCGCTTGTGAGGGTTCGAATCCTTCCAGGACAACAAAAAACTCTGAAGAAAATGAATCTTCGGAGTTTTTTTCTTTTATATCCGTTCCTTAAATATTTGATAATCCTCTCGACACGCCTAAACAATATTTTGTACAACGGGTTATATTTAAAACAAATACAACCGATATGTTACAAAAAGAACTTTGGGGAAACAGCCTCAGTGCGTGGGGCATTTCCATTGCCATTATCATAGGAGCTATCGTTATCGTAAAACTGATATCGGTATTCAGCCGAAAAATCGTAAGACCGTTCATTACCCGAACCCGGAACAATCTGGACGATGTGATATATTCGTCTTTGGAACCGCCTATAAAATTTGCCATTATGCTGCTGGGTATCTGGATTTCCATCCACCGGTTAGTGTATCCCGACAGTGTGGTGAAAATTATCGACAATATATACAAGATTCTGATTGTGCTGGACATTACATGGGTATTTGCCCGGCTTACGGGCGGATTGATGCAAACTTACTGGGGATGCCGGGCCGACGGACAGATAAACCGGATGATGCCGGTCATTCGCCGGTCGATTCTCGTTATCGTATGGATTGTCGGGGGAATCATGGCCCTAAGCAATATCGGCGTAAACATCAGCACCCTGCTGGGTACATTAGGCGTAGGCGGTATCGCTTTTGCGCTGGCAGCTCAGGATACGATAAAAAATATATTCGGAGCATTCACCATCTTTACCGACAAACCGTTCAGCATCGGCGACATCGTGCGGATAGACAATTATGAGGGGACTGTCATTGATGTAGGGGTACGGAGTACCCGC